>NCCO01000262.1:567-3114 GCA_002279705.1 Allobosea sp. 12-68-7 | reverse complement strand
GCACCTGATCGTGCCGATCGCGATGGAGGAGAAGCTGCGCTTCGCCATCCGCGAGGGCGGCCGCACCGTCGGCGCCGGCGTCGTCGCCAGCATCATCGCCTGATCGAACGATCGGCGACCATTCGGGAAAGGGCGGTGGCGACACCGCCCTTTTTCTTTGCCGCCGCCATGACGATTCCGTCTTGAAATATGCCGGCGGTTGGGGCACATGACGGGCCGCTACAGGGGTGTAGCTCAGTTGGTAGAGTACCGGTCTCCAAAACCGGGTGTCGCAGGTTCGAGCCCTGCCGCCCCTGCCAGTTCCCGCCCATCGACCGGGGTGTGAACGGTTCGGCGCCCAGCGCGCCCACGGTCGGTTCCTTTCGTTGGATGAAGCAGGTCGGAGCGTCCGGGCGCTGTGTCTGTGTGGGCTCCGGGGCAGGGCGTCGCGCCCTCCAGAAGCCAGCCGGCAAAACCTCTTGGCGAACGCCTCGGGGCGTTGTAGAAGCCTTCTTACGACGGCGCGCGGCTCCCTGAGCCCCGCGCCGCGAATGTTTCAGGACGGCCGAATCGGCGCCGGCGACAGCCGGGTGCCGGCCCGGAACCCGAGGTGACCCATGGCCAAGAGCAGCCCTTTCAGCTTCCTGCAGGACGTGCGCAACGAGGCGTCCAAGGTGACCTGGCCGTCGCGGCGCGAGACGCTGATCACCACCGGCCTCGTGCTCCTGATGGTCGTCGTATCCAGCGTCTTCTTCTTCTTTACCGACACCATCATTCGCTGGTCGCTCGGCTTCATTCTCGGCGCCCGTTGAACGGAATCAGACACGTGAGCACCCGCTGGTACATCGTCCACGCCTATTCGAACTTCGAGAACAAGGTCGCGCAGTCGATCCGCGACCAGGCGGCACAGCGCAATCTCGCCGACAAGTTCGACGAGGTGCTGGTGCCGACCGAGAAGGTCGTCGAGGTTCGCCGCGGCCGCAAGGTCGATGCCGAGCGCAAGTTCTTCCCCGGCTATGTGCTGGTGAAATGCGAGATGACCGACGAGGTCTATCACCTGATCAAGAACACGCCGAAGGTCACCGGCTTCCTCGGCGCCGACAAGGCCAAGCCGATGCCGATTCCCGAGACCGAGGCGCTGCGGATCAAGGGCCAGGTCGCCGAGGGCATCGAGCGGCCGAAGCCGACGATCGTCTTCGAGGTTGGCGAGCAGGTGAAGGTGGCCGATGGCCCGTTCGCCTCGTTCAACGGCGTCGTCGAGGATGTCGACCATGGTCGCGCCCGCCTGAAGGTCGCGGTCTCGATCTTCGGCCGCGCCACCCCGGTCGAGCTGGAATACGGCCAGGTCGAGAAGCTCTGAACGGCCGCCGGGCCGCGAAGGGGCGCCAGTTGTGACGCAACGTTAAGTTGCTCTTAAGGCGGCTATCCTTACCGTCTTGAGGCATAAACAAGCGCGGTCACATGGTTTTCAAGCGTTTCAGGGCGACTGTCGGTCAGCGTATGGCGCTGTGGAGCGTCGCGCTCGGATTCGTCGTGTCTCTCTTCGTCGCCAACGAGTTCGTGGCTTCGGACCGGATGGACCGTCTCGCGGCCGAGATGTCCGTCAATGGCGAGGCGCTGTTACGGACCGAGGAAGCCTCTGCTCTTTTCGAGAGGATCCACTCCCTCGCCGACGAGTCGCTCACCCGGGCGGAAGACTGGGCCCTCGTCGACGACATGGCGAAGGCCATGAGCGCGATCGCCGCTGCCGCACAGGGCGAGGTCCGCGAGCGCGCCGTGCAGGCGGAGGCGCTGCTGAACGAGGTCCGCGGACAGGCCGGCACGTCCGCGGGGCAGAAGCTGATGCGGCAATGGCCGACGGTGCACGAGGACATGCACCGCGCCCTCAACAACGCGCTGGTCGACATCACCCGCAGGCTCAAGGCCCAGAAGGCGGGGGCGGACCGGTTCGAGGGCCTGCTCGGCGCCGCCTGCCTGCTGGTGGTCGCACTGGTGGTCGCGCTCGAGTATCGCTGGCTGGTCAGGCCGATCATCGAGATGTCTCGGGCGCTGCGCGAGGGGCAGCGCGGCACCGCCTGGCTGGCCGGCCTGGCCGTGCGCAGTGACGAGATCGGTGCGCTCGCGCGGGCCCTGAAGGCGCATCTGCGCGAACAGAAGGCCGGGCAGGAGGCCGCGGTCCAGCGCATGGCCGCGATGTCGGAAGAGATCCAGCAGCGCGAACAGGCGCAGGCGCAGAGCATCGCTTTCCAGGACCGCATTGCGGCGATCGCGACCGCACTCGAAACCCATTCGAGCCGCATGTCCGAGGCGGCACGGGAACTCGGCGGCTATTCCGGCGAGGTCGACCGCCGTGCCAGCGCAGCCGCGCAATCGACCCAGCGTGTCGCGGCGCATGTCGGTGACGTCGCCGTGACCATCGGCGAGGTCACGTCGCTGGTGCGGGATGCGGCCCGCGAGGCGCAGCGCAGCGCCGAGGTCAGCGTCGGCGCCAAGGCGCTCGTCGGCGAGGCGAGGGCGGATACGGAGGCGCTCCACGACGCCGTGGCGCGGATCTCCGGCATCATCAAT
>NCCO01000262.1:0-540 GCA_002279705.1 Allobosea sp. 12-68-7 | reverse complement strand
CATCATCTCCTCGGTCGCCAGCCAGACCAATCTGCTGGCGCTGAATGCGACGATCGAGGCGGCGCGGGCCGGCGAGGCGGGGCGGGGCTTCGCGGTCGTCGCCTCCGAGGTCAAGCAACTCTCGCAGCGGACAGCCCAGGCGACCTCGGAGGTTCAGGGTGGGCTCGATCTGATCCGGGTCGCCGCGGACCGGCTCACCGGCCGGGTCGGCGCGCTGGTCGATTCGATCGACGACGTCGAGGCGGCCGCCGATTCGATCGCCGAGCTGACCGGGCGGCAGGAGGCCAATTCCTCCGCCATCGCCGAGAGCACGGGCAAAACCGCCGGGGATGTGCGGCTCGTGGCCGAGCAGGTCGAGCAGGTGGCTGCCATGACCGAGAAGTGGCGCCAGACGGCGGAGGCGGCGATGCTGGCCTTCCTGTTCTCCCTGGCCGAAGGCCTGGAGGACTACTCGCTGGCCAAGACCAGACGCGGGTTGCGGGCACTGCTGGGTCTGGTTCCGCGTGAGGCGACGATCAGACGCGGTGGTCGGGATGTGGT
>NCCO01000261.1 GCA_002279705.1 Allobosea sp. 12-68-7 | reverse complement strand
ACCTCGGCCTCCTCGCGCTAGGGCCGGGCACGGGCCGAGGCCTGCGCCGAACGGCGGGCGTCATGGCTCGGGCGCTTGGCCTTGGCGCCGGGCCCGCGGGGAGCACCCGCGGCCGGCGGCCGGCCGCCGCGCCGGGGACCCGCCCCCGCGCCCTTGCCGCCAAAGCCCCTGCCGCCGGTGCCGCCCGTTCCTTTGCCACCGGTTCTCATGACAGGCTCCGGACGAGGGCGAGGCCGGCGAGCAGGGCCGCCAGCGAGAGGATGACGGAGCCGAGCACATACGCCACTGCCAGCCCGCTCTCGCCGCGCTCCCAGAGCAGCACGGCGTCGAGCGAGAAGGCGGAGAAGGTGGTGAAGCCGCCGAGGATGCCCGTCGTCAGGAACAGCCTGGCATGCTGCGACCAGCCGGCCTCGGTCTTGAAGGCGAGCCAGCCCGCGATCAGCCCCATCAGCGCCGAGCCGAGAATGTTGATCAGCAGGGTTCCGGCGGGAAAGCCGGTGCCGAACCAGCGCGGCGAGACGAGGTTGATGCCGTGCCGCAGCACGCCGCCGAGGCCGGCGCCGACAAAGACGAGGAGCGTGGAGGTCATCGCCCTGCAATAGCCAGCCCGTCGCCCCCACACAAACGAAATCGGCCCCTTGCCGCGGGAGCGCCAAGCTGAGAGGTGTAGCAGCAGGAGCTTGACGTAGCAGCCTGACGTCACGGCCAGGGGGGAGGCGGATAGGCGAGATGCGGAAGGGGGCCGAGCACACGGCTGGCGCCGGCCTGTCTTGGGCGGGCCGCGCGCTCGTGCTGGCGCTCGGTGCCTCCTGTGTCGCTCTCGGGGCCGCGCAGGCCGCCGCGCCGCGCCCGCTCCCGGCCAGCGCCCCGCAATTCGCCCGCAGCTGCATCATCAAGCCGCCCGACATCGCCCCGCTCTTTCCCGCCGCCGAGGAGGCCAGCGCGGCAACCGCGCCGGACGCCGACGACGCGGAAGACGACGATGACGACACCGATGACGACGCGGAGGATGACGATGACGACGACGACGCCGTCCCGGGGCTGATCCTGCCGGGCTCGAGCACCTGCCTCGCCGTCTCGGGCAGCGTCACCGCCGGGCTGCAATATGACAGCTACCGCATTCCCCGCGCCGGCAACGCGGCCCCGCCGCCCGCCTATTCCTGGCCGACCAGCACCTCGCTACGGATCGAGACGGCCCATGACCTCGCCTCGGGCCTGCGCATCGGATCGGCCTTCGAGATGTCGATGCGGCCGGCCACCGACCAGCCCGACAGCATGACGCTCGACGAGGCCATCGTCACGGTGGGGACGATGACCTTCGGCCTGACCGGCACGTTCTTCAGCTTCTGGACCGGCGACGAGTTCGCCTTCAGCGCTCGCCTGCCCGGCCGCAATGTCGGGCTGATCGGCTGGCAGCGCGACCTCACCGAACGTTGGAACCTGGCACTCTCGGCCGAGGACCCGACGCTGGCGACGACCGCGACCATCCCTGTGGTCAAGGGCCGCGTGCCCGACGGCGTCGCGCGCCTGACCTACACCCAGGGCGGGCTGACGCTGCACATGGCCGGCGCGCTGCGCGACGTGCCGGGCTCGGTGCCCAAGCTCGGCCGCGCCGGCATCATCGGCGCGACCTATGAGCTGCCGATCCTGGGCCGCCCCGGCGAGATCACGGCGCAGCTGGCCGGCGCGGTCGACGCCCCCGCCTATATCGGCTCCTCGCTCGACGCGACCATCGTCAGCCAGGTCCTGACGAGCGCCGATTCCAGCCGCGGCTTCTCGGGCGTGCTCGCCGCGCGCCGCGAGTGGACCGACGAGCTCGCCAGCAACCTTTTCGTCAGCCGCTACCAGCTCACCCTGCCGCTCACGAATGCCGCCAAGGACAAGCTGAAGATCGACCGCGCCAGCGCCAATCTGGTCTGGACGCCGGTGGACGGCCTCAAGGCCGGGATCGAGGGCTCGGTCGCCTGGAGCCGCGTCGCCATCGCCAACCGCGCCGTGCCCGCCTCGCTGGGCGGCCGCCAACTCTCGGCCCAGCTCTTCATCGAGCGCTCGTTCTGAGGGCAGCTGAGCCCGCGCCGCAGCGCTGCCAGGAGACACCAGCCCTCATCCTGAGGAGCCGCGGAGCGGCGTCTCGAAGGAGGCTTCAGGAGGCTCCGGAACCCTCTGGACCCTCCTTCGAGACGCGCTCTGCGAGCGCTCCTCAGGATGAGGGCTGAGGCTGGCTTGCCCCGCCACCTACCCCTTCGGCCCGCGCCGCAGCAGCGGATGCACATAGAACTCGAAGGCGATGGTCAGCAGGATGAAGACGAGCCCGATCGCGAAGGCGACGATCCAGTAGGCGACATCGTCATGCGAAACGAACCAGCCCGCGATCAGCGAGGGGATGATCATCAAGAGGCGTGCGATGAGCGAGATCATGGGATAAGTCCGGTAAGGGTGCCTGCGATAGGCACTAGCACTGAGGATAAGCAATCTGAGAGCGCTACCTCCGCATCATCTTGCACAATGTTGCTCAACGAACGAATCCCGCCATCGCATCGAGTCCGATGCGCGAGCCATCCACCTCGGCACTGCTGGACGAAGCGATTGTACAACCCCACCGTGGCAAGCATGAGACTCCGCTTCGAAGAAATTGCGGCTGGTCGCTCGGCAGCTGCGGCCAGCTGCTCGTGAGCGAACATTTCCGTCATTTTGGCGATGTCAGAGGCGAACGAGCTCGGCCATTTCCTTCAGCCCGTTCGCCGCCGCCTCCTCAAGCGCCTTGCTTTCAGGGCTGGACAAATGTGCCAACCATCCACCCTTGCCTTGTTGCGCCAGACGATCGTAGAATCCGACGGTCGACAGCACGAAGCGTTGCTTCGACGAGATTTCGATCGGCCGGTCGGTGGTCGCTGCCGGAGGCTCATAAGCGAGCATCTCCGCCATCTCTCTGATGTCCTGGTTGAACGCGACGAACGCCTCCGTTGCCTGACCGGACGCCGCAAGTTGCTCGACGGCGGCCGCGACCCGCCGCGTGGGCTCGGTTAAGGCTTTCCCGGACGCGGCGACCTCGTCCACAGGTGTCGCCGAGATCGCCCGTTCGCGCCGCTCCCACATCGGGAAATGCGAGATGAGGAGATTGTGGCTGCGTTCGAGACTTTCCAGCGCTTTCGTCAGGCCGGCGTCGAACTCCAGTCGATCGCGGCCTTCGAGAAAGGCACGCGCGCACTGCCAATGGTCGTCGAGCACGCCGATGATAAGATCGTCGGGATCGCCGCGCAGATGACGCTCGTATTTCTGGAGGCACGACTTGAACAGCCGCGGTGTATTGTCCGACAGGCCGCCGAGGATCGTCTTCACAAGTTCCCGCTGGCGCTTCGGCAGGCGCTGAAGCTCCTTCGTCGACAACATCTGCTCCGACGCGAGACCAGGCCCCACGTCGATCTTGCCTCCGCGCAGCCTGAATCCTGGACTTGTGACATGGCCGATCTGAGCGATGCTGGCTGCCGCAAGGGGTTGGGACAAGGAGGACAGCGCATCGATGACGGCTCCGCGACGCTTCGCAGCGTCGAGGCCGACTAGAGACCGATAGACGACCTGGCGCGCAAGGGCATTCAAGGGCGTCGGGCGCAACAGGAACGGCACCAGCTTTCGTTCTGCCCCGGCAGGGTCTGCGTTGTAGCCGGCCGACCATTCGGCCTGGCATTGCGCCGAGGCTTCGTAGTCTGGCGAATACAGGGCGATGAGGCGCGACGAATTGGTCAGTCCGCGCTGCATTTCCCGGACGAAATTCGTTCCTGGTCCCATATCCTTGAATTGTACGAATGTCGTAAATCCGAGGCTGCGCACGATGTCATCGATCTCGCGGGCGGGCTCCTCATCGACCGAGCAATAGCTAACGAAAAAGTCGCGCCTTATCGCCGCCGTGCGGCTCTCGCGCCTTGCAGTGATCTCGGCCAAGATACGCCCGTTGATATGTCCCGGCCCCTTTTCCCACTCGGCATCGGGCCAGCTGACCGCATTGATCAGGATCTCATCGCCGATCTCCCATGGCAGTCCCCATGGAGGCGAACCGACGAGCAGCGCTTCATACCAATCGAGCCAGACAGGTCGCCAATTGGCGCCCGGAACCCGCTCAAGCGTGGCAAAGGCTTCCTGTCGATCTCTCTCACTCCATTCATCCAGCGGTCCGTGCCATAAGGGCGCGCGGCGCACACCTTCCGGCCCCGCTGAGCGAACCAATTCGATGTCTTTGGCGACAGCCAGTTCAATAGGGTGCCAATGTACAACGATTGCACCCGCGACGGCAGCCGCAGACCGTACAGCTGCGGTTTCACGAGCAAAAACGGCGTAGACAGCCCGAGCACCCAGATCTGCAGCCGCCGCGCTGCCCCACCGACTGCCCGTTGCAGTTGCGGCCGCTTTCGCAGCGGCTGGCGCAACATGGCGCGCAGTCTCCCTGAGGCGCTCGGCCGAGTCCGGCGCGCCGGCTACGAGCCATGGCAAGATGAAGCCTCGCAGCAGCGGCCAGATCGAAGGCCGCGCCGAAGCAAAATCGCCAGCAAAAACGTAAAAGTGCCGCAAAGCACTGCGCGCCATCAATACGTCCGACCACGACCGGGGCGCCGATGACAGGATGATCGCAAGGCCCTCGGCGGACGCCTCGCTATACCGCCTCTCTCCACCCTCGTCTAAGATGTATCCGACCACTGGCACCGACCTCATTGATGATTGCCACTATAGGCACTTGGTCGGTCGCTCTGCTACTCCCGCTCCTCCCGCAGCTTCTCCCAATACTCCAGCCGCTTCCGGATCTCGCGCTCGAAGCCGCGTTCCGGCGGGTCGTAGAACACTTGCCGCCCGAGCGCGTCGGGCCAGTAGTCCTGGCCGGAGAAGGCGTCCGGCGCGTCGTGGTCGTAAGAGTAGTCCGCGGGCGGCCTTGTAGGCCTTGTAGGCGGCGTTCGATTTCGGCGCGGTGGCGAGGTAGATCACGGCATTGGCGAGCGCGAGCTCCCCCTCCGGCGAGCCGAGCTGCTCATAGGTCTCGGCCGCGGCGCGGGCATGGACCAGCGCCTGGGGATCGGCGAGCCCGATATCCTCCACTGCCATCCGCACCAGCCGCCGCGCCAGGAAGCGCGGATCCTCGCCGGCATCGAGCATGCGCGCGAAATAATAGAGTGCCGCATCCGGATCCGAGCCGCGGATCGTCTTGTGCAGGGCCGAGATCAGGTTGTAGTGGCCGTCCTGGGCCTTGTCGTAGATCGGCGCGCGGCGCTGGATCACCTCGCTCAACCCCGCCTCGTCGAAGATTTCGCCCGGTTTGGCGGCGCGCCACAATTCCTCGGCCAGCGTCAGCACAGCGCGCCCGTCGCCATCGGCGAAGCGGGCGAGCGCAAGCCTCGCCTCCGGCGTCAGCGGCAGCGCGCGGTTCTCCAGCAGCTCCGCCCGGACGAGCAGGAAGAGCAGCGCGCCCTCGTCCAGCGACTTGAAGGTCAGCACGCGGGCCCGCGACAACAGCGCGGCATTGAGCGCGAAGGAGGGGTTCTCGGTGGTGGCGCCGACCAGCGTGATCGTGCCGTCCTCCATCACGGGGAGGAAGGCGTCGAGCTGAGCGCGGTTGAAACGGTGGATCTCGTCGACGAAGAGCAGCGTGCCCTTGCCGCCGAGGCGGCGCCCGCGCGCCTGCTCGAACACCTTCTTGAGATCGGCAATGCCGGAGAAGATCGCGCTGATCTGCTCGAAGCCGAGATCGACCTGCCCCGCCAGCAGCCGCGCCACGGTGGTCTTGCCGGTGCCGGGCGGGCCCCAGAAGATCAGGCTTCCGAGCGAGCCCGACTGCACCAGCCGCGTCAGCGCCCCGTCGGGCCCGGTCAGGTGGTCCTGGCCGGCGACCTCGCCCAGCGTCGTCGGCCGCATCCGGTCGGCGAGCGGGCGCGGCCCGGACTTGTCGAGCCCCGAGACGGCGAAGAGGTCGCTCATGGCCGGCTCATCCTGTCATTCCGGAGCGCCGCGAAGCGGCGAACCCGGAACGACAAAGAAAACAGCTCACCCCGGGAGGAGCTTCGCTCACCCCGGGAAGACCGAGGTCGCGCTCTGGCCGCCGCGCGAGATCGTCACCTCCCAGGAGCGCTTGCGCTCCCTCAGCGCCGCCTCGACGTCGCGCGAGCGCGTCATCGCCTCACCGTTCAGCGCCTGGATGATGTCGCCCTTCTGGAACCCGACGCGGGCCGCCGTGCTGCCCTCCTCGATCTCGGCGACCACGACGCCCTCGGTGCCGGCGTCGATCGCGAGTTCCTCGGCCAGCGCCGGCGAGAGGTTCATCACGGTGATGCCCGACAGCGGCGTGCGCCCCGCCAGCGTCACCGGCTCTCGCGGCCGCAGCTCGGGCGCCGGCACCAGCCTCACCGGCAGCACGACGCGCTTGCCGGAGCGCAGCACGGTCAGCGTCGCGACGCCGCCGAGCGGGCGCGTCGCGAAGCGGTAGCCGAAGGATTCCGGATCGTCGACGGAAACGCCGTCGACCGCTAGGATGACGTCAGAGCGGCGCAGGCCCCCCTCCGCCGCCGGGCCCTTCTCGACCACGCCAGCGACCACCGAGCCCGCCGGCCGGTCGAGGCCGAGCCCGTCGGCGACATCGGGCGTCAGCGCCTGCAGCCGCGCGCCGAACCACGGCCGCCGCACCGTCTTGGCGCCTGCCCGGGCGCTCTCGACGACCACCCGCACCATGGCGGCGGGAATGGCGAAGCCGATGCCATGGCTGCCGCCGGAGCGCGAGAAGATCGCCGTGTTGATGCCGATGACGCGGCCCTGCATGTCGACCAGCGCGCCGCCGGAGTTGCCGGGGTTGATGGCGGCGTCGATCTGGATGAAGGACTGCGCGTCGCCGACGCCGATCTGCGTGCGCGCCAGCGCCGAGACGATGCCTTGCGTCACGGTCTGGCCGACGCCGAAGGGGTTGCCGATCGCCAGCACGATGTCGCCGATCTCGACCTTGTCGGAATCGGCGAGCTCGATCGCGACGAGGTCCTTGGCGGTCTTGAGCTTGAGCACGGCGAGATCGGTGCGCGGATCGCGCAGCAGGATCGTCGCCTCGACC
>NCCO01000099.1:11874-14160 GCA_002279705.1 Allobosea sp. 12-68-7 | reverse complement strand
GCATTGTCGCCGGCCATCCCCAGAGCCAGATCGACAATCTGCTGCCATGGGCTTACGCTACACCGCCGCTCAAGGCCGTGGCCTGAGAACACCGCTTACCCAAATTGTTCTGACGACGGACAGTTCAGCCATCACGCTATGCCCTGCGCCTTCCATTTCGGCAGAGTCGTCTCAAGGAAGGCCGTCGCAAGGGTCCTCGCATAAGGCAGCATCGATACGCGGTCGCGAAGTGGCTGACCGTCCTTGACGAGCCCCTTTCCGAGCGCGATGACCCCATCGATGAGCTTGCCCGCGAGAGCGTCGGATTCCATGATCTGCGGATCAGCGAATACGGCGTGCAACATGATGATGTCCGTATGGTCTGCCTGCAAGACCGCTCCGGTCTCTGCCGCGACAAGGTAGCGGTAGGGAGCACCCTCTGCGACGGCGGCAGTTATAGCCTTGTTCAGCGCGTTCGCCGGTCGCTTGTCGAGGGGTGGCGCCCACAATGTGACCATGCCGGCATGCAGCATCAGGGTTATCGCCTGTACAGTCTCGGCGAGGGTGCGCTGCGCGGGGCCGGTAACGTTCAGAAGTGCGCCAAGGCTCTTCGGACCTGCCGCCAGGGCGTCGAGGAGGGGAACGTAGACCTCCGCCCTGCCAGAAACCTCGCCGACGGAGAGACGGAACTTGATCTCGTCGTTCTCCGGGCGCTTGGCGAGGGCGAAGGTTGTCGCCTTGAGGAACTCGGCCTGAGCTGCGGGCCAGCGGGGAGCGTTACCGCGGGCGAACACGTCCCGCCGGAAGGTCTGGTTGACGAGGACGTCGATCATCACCTCCCGCACGACCGGGTTGTCGTAGCGGGCAAGTTGGTCCTTCTGCGGCTGGGGGAGCACGCCGGCGAGATAGAGGTCTCCGACCGTCGCGGTCCCGACATGGACCAGTTTTGCGGCCGACATCTCGGCGGCCACCGCATCGAACCACATCGGGTGCCAGTTGTCGTGCAGATATTCCTGCACGAGATAGGAGCGGTCGAGCTTCTCCATCTGGTCGATGCGACCCTGGATGGCAGGCAGCAGCCGCGTCATCGCGGAACCGGCCTCCATCAGGCCCCGGAAACGCTCGATCCCTGTCGAGATGGCCTTGACGCTCTGCAATGCCTCGCTGGTCTGCCAGAGCCGGAAAAGGTGTTGGACCGGGAAGGTCGAGATCCAGCCCGGAAGAGCATTGTAGGAGATATAGACGAGCGCGCCCGGCGCGGTGGCCTTGTCGATAGTGCCCACCAGGCCACGGCGGACCGGCTCGGCGAGCCAGCTGTAAATGCCATGGGCCGTGACATAGTCGAACTTGCCCCAGGCGGAAGGCCATTCGGCCGCGAGTTCGACGAAATCGGCCTCATGGAACGAGATGTTGCCAAGCCCGGCGGAAGCGGCAAGCGCACGGGCATGGGCAATGTGCAGCGGATTGAAGTCGATGCCGACGAATTCGTGATCCGGGTGGAGCGCTGCCAGCAGCACGAGGCCGACCCCCTGTCCGCAGCCGAGCTCCAGATAGCGCCAGGCGCCGGAAGGCGCGGCGATCCCGCGCAAGGCGGCGGCATAGTTCAGCCAGGCTGGTGAGATCTCCCGGTAGTAGCCGTAGGTGTAGCCAAGATCGACATTGTAGCCAGAAGACCAGTCGGACATGTTCCCTGCTTCCCAAAAAAAAGAGAGGCCGACCTGCAGCCTCTCCCGGAAAGTTGAAAAGCCGGGGCGGCGAACCGCCCCGGCTGGTTCGCTTTACACGAAGTCGGCACCGCCCAGTGCGCCGAGGCCTACGCCGTTCAGCACGCCAACCAGTTCGACCGTCGTGGTGGCGGCCGTCGCGTCTGCGGCGGTGAAGGTCGCAGTGTAGATGTAGGCGTTACCGTCGCCGTAGAGGACGACACCGTAATTGCCTGCGTTCGTCACTGCGCCGACTGCCGCTGCGATCGCCAGCTCGACATTGCCACCATCCGCCGTGTCCGTCGCCGTAGCTGCGGAAATGGTATTGGATCCGGCAATTTCGATGACGCCGTTCGCTGCAATGGCCACCGCGGTGTTCGAACCGGCCGCGACAGCCGCGAACGCTCCGCCGGCGATATTCGTAGCGCCCACTTCGAGATCGAGGAAGTCGTTGCCGGTCGTGAAACCGGTGATGGTGACGTAGTCAACGGACGTTCCCACTTCGACAGAGTCGTTGTTCAGTCGAATGGTGTCCGCGCCGCCGGCGGTGATGTTGACCGTGTTGAGCACGGCATCATCGTTCTCCATCTCGAACTCAAGCACG
>NCCO01000099.1:0-11781 GCA_002279705.1 Allobosea sp. 12-68-7 | reverse complement strand
CGGTCGAGAGCACCTGCATCATCCACGATGAACGTGGCCGCGGTGGTGATCGTCGCAGTAGACGAGGCACCGGTTGTGGAGATGTCGGTGTCATTACCGGCAGCACCACCCGCAGCGATGAAGGCGTCCATCTGGGCGTCCGTCATCGTGATGTTGGTATCGGTCCCGTCAAGATCGAGCTTGTCGAGGCTGTTGAGCGTCGCAGCACTGATATTCAGCGTGGTTGCAGTGCTCTTCAGGACGTCATTCGCCGTGCCGCCACCGTTCAGCGTCCCCGAGAACGCGGTCAGCGCACCCAGGTTGAAGGTGATGACATCGTTCGCACTGAGCGTCGTGACAGTCTGAGTCGCACCCGAGACGTTCACAGTCACGGCGTCGCCAGCAGTATCTTCACCGATCTGGTAGGTCTCGACATCCGCATCGGTGGTAACCGTGGTCAAGTTACCGGTGAGAATGTTGATCTGGTCGGTTGCGCCGGCGGCATTGATGCCGCCATTGGCAACGAAGTCCTGGTTCTGGGCCTCCGTCATGACGACGGTGCCGACCATGTTCAGAACACCGAGGCCGGTCACAGCGCCGGCATTGACGCCGGAAATGTTCGCACCGCCCTGGGCGTTGAGCACGTCCTGGTCTGCGCCAGCGCCGGCGTCATAGCCGTTCCAGGTACCATCAACCACCTGACTGCCGATATTGACGATATTCGCGCCGCCATTCTCGAACAGGTTCTGGGACTTGGTGCCAACTGTGAAATTATAGGCACCATTGTTGAACACATAGGTCTCGATGTCGGCATCGCCGGTCACCGTACCCGCATCCGCCAGCGTGATGGTTTCCGCGCCGGCACCATTGATGGTGGTGAAGGCATTGTGCTGGGCCACCGTCATCGTCACGTCACCATTCGTCTGGGTGAACGTCTCGAAGGTGGTCGCGGCCCCCACATTGGCTCCGGAGATGTCGCCACCCGTCGAAGTCAGGATGTCGGTGCCGCCACCGGCGTTCAGGGTGCCGGTGAAGTCAATATTGCCGATCTGGAACGTATCGGCTGCCCCGCTGCCGAGGAAGGTGATGGCAGCATTGTCGCCATCGATCGTCACGTCGGCGGCTGCCGAGGCGCTGATGGTATTCAGTTTAGCATCAACATTGGCGGTCGTGATCGCGGTGGAGCCGGCAGCGAGGTTGATGGTCTCGATGGTGGAGATGACAGCAGTATCGAAGCCGGCCGCGGTGGCCTGCGTCGACACGTTCAGCACGTCGGTGCCGGCAAGACCGGCGATGATCGAGCCAGCGAGGAAGGCGTCGGACGAGCTGATGATGTTGTCGGCACCCGAAGCGGCACGGTTGTTGAGAGTGTTGACCGCGGGCGCATTGGTGTCGGCCGCGGCAGCGGTGACGAGGATGTTGTTCGGGAAAGCCGCAGTGCCGTTGACGTCAGCCTGCGCGAGCGTCGTCACACCGGTGAGCACGATCTGCAGGTCGTTGGCGTTCAGCGTGCCGTCGTTGTTGACGTCGACCCACAGTGTGTTCGTGTCCTGCTGGAACACCGACTCCACCGCTCCGCCGAGGTTCACGCCGCCCTGAGCCGCACCGAAGTTCGCGAAATTGCCGACGAACGTCGAGAAGCCGCCGAGCAACTGCGTGAAGTCGAACTGGTCGGTGCCGGACACGAAGTCCTTGACCGTGTCGATCGTCGCAGCGCTCGACTGGGCGACAGCCGAGTAGCCAACCGTGTCGTTGCCCGCGCCGAGCGTCATCGTGTCGGCACCCAGCGTGGCGACGATCACGTCATTGCCGGCGCCGGTATCGATCGTGTCCGACTTGCCGGCAAGGTCCGTGCCGATGACGCGGTCTGCACCCGCACCGGTCAAGATGGTCACACCCGAGGTGGTCGAGAAGGCATCCTGGAGACCCTTGTTGACCGGATCGCCGAAGTTGCCGGCAATGTCGATGTCGCCGGTGGCGGTGGACGCATCGACCTTGGTCAGGGCAGCGGCGGCCGCGTCGATGATGGTCAGGTTGCCATCACCCTTGATGTTGAACGTGGCGCCGTTCAGGTCCGGGGCGTTGAGGTTTGTGATCGTCAGCCCGACCCCGTCCTTCGTCTCGTCGATGTTGAGATTGATGGTCTCCGCATCCGGAACCGAAAGCGTGCTCAGCGTCTCGTTCGTACCACCGGTCCAGTTAAGGTTCAGCACGTCGCTGGCGGTGTCCGTCTTATGGTCGACCGTCAGGCTGTTGCCCGCCAGAGTCCCGACGAGACCGACCGTGACATTGTTCTGGACGTTGGTCAGCGTGACCGCGCCGCCAAGACCGCCTTCGAAGTTGAAGGTGTTCGTGTCGGCCGGAAGCTCGGCATTGCCCGCGCCCTTGCCGGTGACACTCAGTGTTCCGGACGCCGCACCGGTGAAGGCGAGGACCTCGACAGAGGTGAGGGTCGGCGTGTCGGCATTGTCGATGTCGACGAGGTCGGTGACCGCCAGCGTATCAATCCCGGTGCCGCCATCGATCTTGTCGGCCTTGGTCAGGGAGGTTCCGGTGACGATACGGTCGTCGCCCTCGCCCAGCGTAGCGACGAGATCGCCAGAGACGCTCGCATTCACGATATCGTTGCCCGCGCCGGTATCGAGCGTGTTCTTGCCCGAGCCGGTCGTGAATGTATCGGCACCTTGCGCGCCGGTATAGGTCACATTCTTCGTATTCGTCGTGCCGGTCGTCAGATCAAGCGTAAAGTCGGCCTTCAGGTCCGAAGCCTTGACCGAGGTCAGCGTGTCGAACTCGCCACCCTGGTCATCAAGCGTGAGATTCTTGTCGCCGCTGACGAGGAGATTGACCAAGTTGGCCGATCCGATATCGACGACCGCGCTGTTCGTGGCACCCGTGCTGGTGACCGTGAGGTCAGTCACGTTATCGACGTTTCCGCCATTGATTTGGATGCCAATGATGCCGGCATTGGTGTCGTTGAGCTGGATCGTCAGGTCCGTGCCGACATTGACCGAGGGGTCATAGTTAACAAGGGTGTCGATGTTCGAGTCGGTGATCTTGAGCGTCGCTTCACCCTGGACATTGGTGAACTTCAGACCGTCGGTGTCGGTCGAACGGTCATTCTCGAGCGTCGTGACGCCCGTGGTGTTGGCAAGATTCAGAGTGGTTGCAATACCGCCGGCGGCGGCGCCCAGTGCCTGGACACGGATGGTCTCGACATTCACCACATTCGGCGTGATGTTGCTGTTCTCATCGATCACCCGGAGGATGTCGTTGCCGGTGCCGCCGTCGATCTTGTCACCCGAACCGAGGTTGTTGGTGGTCGGGCCGCCGACAGCCGAAAGACCGGCGACGATCGTGTCGTCACCCAAAACGCTGTTCGTACCGGCCGATCCGAGCATGCCGCCAGCACTGCCGACAAGGTCGGAACCCGCAGTGAGCGTGAAAATCTGGCCGGCGGCGCCAAGCGACGTCGAAGTTGCCACCGCAGCAGACACCTGGTCAGCCGTCGGAGCGGTGGTGGTCACCGTCGCGATGAAGGCAGCCGCCGACTGGGCTGCAGCGGTGCCGACATAGCCATTGATCTCGGCGACCGTGTCGAGCTGCGCGGTGAAGGCGTTGGCCGCATCCACCTTCAGGTCGCGGATCGTGATGTCGGAGCCCTGGGCGCCGTCGAAAATCGCGATGGCGATGTTGTTGATGGTGAGCGTGCCATTGGCCAGCGCGGTGGCGAAGAAGGTCAGGCCGGCGAGATCGGGCTCGCGGTTGAACAGCGACTGGTAGATCGAGGTGATGATCTGCGTG
Source organism: Allobosea sp. 12-68-7 (assembly GCA_002279705.1). Lineage (GTDB taxonomy): Bacteria > Pseudomonadota > Alphaproteobacteria > Rhizobiales > Beijerinckiaceae > Allobosea. Next base: position 7,998 of record NCCO01000099.1, on the reverse strand, counting down.
GACGACTGGCCCGTGAAGCGGGTCTGGTACTCAGCGGAGGCCGAGAGGTCGCCAATCGCGGTCAGGTTCGCGCCATTGTTGGTGGCCTGGTTGAAGAACGCGAGGCCAACCGGGTCGGCCGGGCGGCCGAAAAGGGCGAGATAAACGCCTTGAATAGATGCCATGTGAGCTGTCCCTTTAGGATCCAGTGACACGAAACCGCCAGCGGAGCATCACGACGGCGTGTCACTGATGCGGAAGCGAATCCGACGGATGCGGGATGGTTCCCGCATAAGCGACTTGCTAATCATCTTCCGCGCGCCCGTCAAACAGATTTTTTAAACTCCCGCCGGGCTGTGGACGGCGGCCACGGCCGCTGTCTCGTTCTGAATCAGGCTCTCCGATTCGAATTCAACGGTTTTTTGACACAAGCGGCCGGCGTTGGGGGTAGACAGTCGCTCAATCGGAGTTTACAAGACACTCATGTTGCATCATGGCGATGGGCCCGGCAGTCTGGGTTGGCGGCGATGCGTGCGTCGGTGGGGATGGTGATGTTTTCAAATCCGCAGCAGGGGATGGAGGCCGGCGAAGTCGCCCGGCTTCGCCAGGAAGGTGGTCGCTGGCTGCGTGCGCGTCGCGAGGCGTTGGGCCTGACGCAGCGCGACCTCGCTTCGGCGATCGGCGCGGATTACTACTCCTTCATCTCCCAGATTGAATCAGGACGCGGACGGGTCCCGATCAACCAGATGGAAGCCTGGGCTGCGGCGCTGCGCATGTCGCGTCGCGAATTCGCCAAGGGGATCATGCGCTATTATGATCCGCTGACCTACAGCATGTTGTTCGACGCAGAGAGCGCCCCGGTCGTGGCGGGGGATGACGCTGCCCAGCCTGGTCTGGGCGATCTCGTCGAGCGGATCAGCCGGCTCGAGGCGCGGCTGGCCAAGGATTGAGCTTGGCCGACCAGCCCGGAGGATGGCAGCCCGGACCGGGGCGGTCTCGTGACGGGACACCAACCCGAACGTGCCGCGGGGGCGCCTGAGCCGGGTGGCGCGGGCCATTCACTCCACCTGTGAAGCGATGGCGCGTTGGGACGTCCGCCGCGCATCGGGCGCAGCCGAGCCCTGCAGAAGGCGACCCTGAAGGTCGCAGACACGAAACTCGCCGGCCCAGGCCGAGATGGTGAACAGACGTTCGAGGGCGTGGTGCAGGGTCCCGTCGACCTGACCGGCCTCAGGCTCGAAATCATCGGCCTTCAACGCGAGGTGCCGGAGGGGGGCCAGCGCTGTCGGCCGGACCCAGAACATCGATCCTTCGAAGAAGCCGAGCATCACGGGCCCTGGCACGGCCATCCGCTCGGCGAGCGACTCGATGCGGCTTTTGTTGTCCATCCAGTAGGATCGCGACGAACGGAACGAAGGCCGCCAGCCCGCCATGCCGACCTGCGGATCAAGGAAGGCTCGCAAGGTCTCGGCAACGCCGCGCCGGCTCCCGCACAGCGCGTCGAACAGCAGCTTTCGGCGTGTTTCGCCGTCGAGTAGATGCGGGCTGCGTTTGGTGTGCAGCTTCAACACGACGTCATAGGGGTCGAGGACCCCCGACTGCAGCACCGCGAGAAAAGGGGCGATGTCGCGGCCGCGATTGGGCGCGCCGATCAGGGTGACGCCGAGCGCGCCCCTGGCCGCATCCTCCGCAAATGCCAAGCGATCGGGAGGCACGGTGATGAAGACCGGTGTGTCGGTCGGCAGAAAGCTCCGGCAGCGCAGGATTTCGGGGATCAGGTCCGGGTAATAGGCGTGCGCAACGATCGCGACGCGCAAGGGCAGCGACGGCGGCGTCTTTGCATCGAGGGCCGCGCGCAGCCGACGCAGAGGGGCCGATACCAGGATCGGCCCGATCGTCAGCGTGAAGATTTTTTGCAGGACATGGATCGCAGCGGGCAGGGCCCGCAGACGCGCCAATGCGACCAGCCGCTCACGCATGGCCGTGGATCGCCAAGCTCCGCACGGATTTGGCGGCCTCTGCGGCGGCGAAACCAGGAATTCGCGAGAGCGACCCGCATGCGCGTCCAAGCATGATCACGAGCTCACTGGTCGGACATCATCGGTGCCACCTGCCAGGATCGCTGGCTGGTGGACGGTGGATGGCCGCCCTTTCCGACGAGGTGATAGCGCGGAGGCTGGTATTTCGCTTCAGCGGTGAAGGGCTCGCTGAACGCCCCTCTGGCTTCCTCCTGGTCGACAAAATAAGCGTTGACCCCGGCGAAGTCGCAGCCGACCAGCGCCATGCCCTTGCGGGCCCCGATCCGCTCGAGCGCTTTCAGGCTGGCTCCGAACCAATTCGTACCATCCCAGCCATGATCGGCGACATAAGGCACCACAATGTCTGCGCTCGGCGGCAAGGCCGCGTTGTACTCGACGCAGCAGACCCGCGCGCGGGCCCGCAGGGCAGCCCAGACATGAGCGGTGTTGTGGTCGATGTCGACAGAGAGATAGTCGAACGAATCCGGCGCGTTGGCATGGGTCAAGAGGTCATTGGCATTGTCAGGTCCAGCCATCGCCGGCACGATGGTCAGCCGTCGCTCCGCAATGGCGCCTGCAAAGATCGCGGAAGCGCGCTCGACTGAGGCCGCGGATCCTTCCACCCAAATGCCCCGCCAGCCTTGTTCCAGCAGCCAGCGTGTCGTGTTTTCCGTCCCGTCCTCGATCCCGAACTCGACGAAGAAGCGGTCACGTTCACCGATCCGGCTGAAGATATCGGCAATGAGAGCGTCTTCGCTCGTTTGACTGTAGATTTGTGTGACGCTGCCGACCAGATCGAGCGGGCTCGCCCCGGCGTGGAGGGCTCGCCAAGTGGTTTCCTTCAGCGCCTGCGTGATCTTCCAGTTCAGATCGCTCGTGACGGATCGAAGCCCGCCGGCATCGGCGCCGACCTCTCGAAGCAGCGCCAGCGTATCACGCATCTGCGCTGCGATCAGTGCATTCTGCTCGCGCAGAAGCGCACAGATCTCGTCGAGCGTCACCTGCTGAGCCGCCTGAACGCGCTGCTGCTCACGGCTCTGGGCGAGCTGCTGATCGTGAAAATGCGACAACCGGCGCAGTTTCGCGACCAGACGGCTCAGCAGATTGGCGCCGGTGTCGGGCTGCTTGGACATGACAGGGGACCCAGGGTTGCGCGGGGTGCACTCGCGTCTGCGGTGCGGCTTGCTAGCGCATCCGAAGAGCCGCTCAAAGCAGGAATGTTGGCGTCCCGGGCTGGGGCCGGCAGCTTGCTAGGCCAGACGCCGAAGGATCCTGTCCAATAATGAAGGGGAGGGGCGGGATGTCTCGGCGGCAGGCGACAGCGCGTCAGCAGATTGTCCATCGGGAATCATGAAATAATCCCACGTGGCCCGGTCGCAAATCGCCGTCCAGGTCTCAAGGTCCGGAACGGGATTCAGGAAAATGTCGTGCAAAGTGTAACGACGGGACTGGGCGAAATGGAAGAGATCGCTCGCCTGATGGCCGTAGACGGAATAGGCTGGCTTGCCGAATTCAACCGAAACGATCGGCCGCAGTCGGTCGAGAAAGCCCGCTCCGCCGCGCAGCGCCGTGAGCTCCGCACCCTCGACATCGATCTTGACGAAATCGCATCGGCGCAGGTCTCGGCTCAGCTGATCGAGCGTGGTGACCTCGACTTCAATCTCTGTCGGTCGGGCGTTCTGCGGGTCGTTGTAGTGGCGCTCCCTGAACCCGCTCTCTTCCGGCGTCCCCTGGGCCCAGACAAATTTGGCACGCCCTTCTTTCTCTCCAAGTGCGCCTTGGAAGAGCCTGACCGACGGACCGAGGGTGCTTCTCAGGATCTGAGCCTTGTCTGGAAGCGGCTCAACGGCCAGAATCTGCCCCGCGGGTGCAACCTCCAGGAAGACTTTGGTGTGACGTCCCTCATGAGCACCAATGTCGATGATCGTCGCGTCGGACTTCAAAAACGAGCGATACTGGGTTTCCAGAATGCCTTCATAATCGATGGCGACGCGGTACCTGCCCATCAGTTCGGCAAGAAATGTGTGGACAGCGACGATATCCATGATGGCTCTTTTGGGCTCTGGCACAGGGCAGGAATAGCAGATTGATCCGAACGATCGTCATGTTGGGGGCACGACATCGCGTTGGCGTAACGTTTAGGATCACGATCATCACAGGGCAAGCAAAACGGCCGCTCGCGGAACGCCTGCTGCTCCCGGTCTGTGTCAGGTCGCATTGGGTGGCATCACATGGTGCAATCTGCCTTTGACGATGCGTCTCCAGCAAGATGCATAAAGAACGCAGCGTGAGCAGACGGAGCCAACCAGAACGTGTCCGCCTTCAGCAGATTTCGGGTCAGCGCATTGCTCGCCGCGGCAGGAGGGCGGTTGTCTGCTTTGCGGGAAGTCGGAAGAGCGCTGGGTTTGCCCATGGCCTTGCTCGTTGGAGTGCAAGCGCTCGCCCGTGAAATACGTGTGCGGGCGGCACGCTTGCGACCTGCCCCCGTGGTGCCGGCGCCAACCATCCCGACAGCATGCGAGCACGCCCTCAAGGACGGCATTTTGTTTGTCGGCTATGTCGAGGCGAAGCTCGGGCTGGGCCAATCGTTGCGTGGCGTGATCGAGGCTGCTGAACGCGCCGGTCTGCCCTTTGCCATCCTTCCCTATAATCATCAGGTGGAGAGCCGGTTTGCGGGTCCTTTCAAGGCGCACCGCTACGACCTGGAGGGTCGTTATCGTGTGAACCTGCTCGAAGTCGCACCGGACCAGATCGCCAATTTGCGATCGGCGATGGGGGAGGAGCGGCTCATCGAGAGCCATACGATTTTGCGGTCTTACTGGGAATTGGCCAGGATTCCGTCTGAATGGCGCGCCCCTCTATCGAGCTGCGACGAGATCTGGGCGCCGAGCCTTTTCGTGAAGGAAGCGCTCGGCTCACGGATTGATACCCCTGTCTTCGTCATGCCACCGGCCGTCGATGTGACGATTGGCCGGGTTACGCCCCGGTCGACACTGGGGCTGAAGTCGGATGTGTTCTATTTCATTTTCACTTTCGACCTCGCGTCCTATCCCAAGCGCAAAAATCCTCTTGGCGTTGTCGCCGCTTTCCAGCACGCTTTTCCTGACAGTGGGCAGAAGGTCGGGTTGATTTTAAAGTATGCGCGTGTGCCAGGGCTCTTCGAGGTCTATCAGGTTGCGATCGAACGCGCGGCTGCAGCCGATCCGCGGATTGTGCTGATCCGAGGTGACCTGTCACGGGATGAGTTCCTGTCACTTCTGGCCGTATCCGACGCTTATGTTTCGCTGCACCGGTCCGAAGGGCTCGGCCTTGGCATGATCGAAGCCATGATGTTGGGCCGCCCGGTGATCGGGACCGATTATTCCGGATGCCGTGAGTTCTTGACATCTGAAACGGGGTTTCCGATCCGCTATCGGCCTGTCGCTGTGAGAAAACATGATTACCCTCATGCGACCGGACAGCTATGGGCCGAACCCGACTTGGCACACGCAGCCGAAGTGATGCAAACGGTTTTCCATCGTCCCGATCAAGCGCGCGAAATCGCAAAGGCGGGGCAGACGGCGGTACATGCGCGTTACGGCTTGTCGGCCGTCGGTGCTGCGATGAGGTCGCGAGTCGCTGCCATCGACGAGGGAGGCAGCACAGGCCGCTCAGGCTCTCTCACTCCAACGACAAGCTGCAGATCATCTCACTGATGCTGCCGGCGCGACATTGAACCCTTCCGTTGATTGTAGGAGTGCGTTGCAGAGACACAGAAATCAGGCTCGCTTGTAATCATCCTCGTAGCGCACGATGTCGTCCTCTCCAAGATAGCTGCCGGACTGCACTTCCACGATTTCCAACGGAATTTTGCCGGGATTGGACAGACGGTGGACGCAGCCTAGAGGAAGATAGATCGACTCGTTCTCGCGCAGAAGGACTTCGTCCTTGTCCCGCGTCACGACAGCGGTCCCCTGGACTACGACCCAATGCTCTGCCCGGTGATGATGGCTCTGGAGGGAGAGCTTCTGGCCGGGATCGACCAGAATACGCTTGACCTGGAAGCGGCTGCCCAGATCCAGCGTCTGATAATAGCCCCAGGGGCGATAGACGCGCAGCGAAGAGGTTACACTGCGGTGGCCTGTCGCTTTCAACCGTTCGAAAGCCCCCTTGACGGCCTCGGCTTTGTCCCGATGAGCAACCATGACGGCGTCATTTTCGACAATCACAACGAGATCATCGACGCCGATCAGGACAGTGAGCGGGCCGTCGGTCTGAACGTAATTGTTCCGGCTTTCGAGAACCGCGACCTCGCCACGGGTGGCATTGCCGGCTTCGTCCTTGGGCGAGGCGTCATGCACGCTCGACCAGTTTCCAACGTCAGACCACCCGAAAGAGGCCGGAACGACGCTTGCAAGCGTCGTCCGCTCCATCAGCGCATAGTCAATCGATTTCTTCGGTGCTTGTTCAAACGCGTCTGCATCCAAACGAGTAAAGTTGATGTCCTTTTCAGCCTTTGCCACAGAACCGCGCGCCGCATTCACCATTTCCGGCTCAAATTTGTCCAGCTCAACGAGGAATACATCGCTGGCGAACATGAACATACCGCTATTCCAGAAATACCCCTCGCTGATATACTGCTCTGCAGTTGCCGAGTCCGGCTTTTCTACGAAACGAGCGACCGCTTTGATCCCGTTCGCGGAGGCCTCGCCAGGCTGAATATACCCGTAACCAGTAGCGGGTTGGTCAGGAATCATCCCGAAAGTGACGATTCGCCCTTCATCGGCAGCCGTCGCCGCGGTCGTAACGGCGGAGAGGAACGAGACTTCGTCCAGAACGAGATGATCAGACGGCAGCACAAGGATGCGCGCACCGGGCGAGCGCGCCTCGACGAAAGCCGCCGCTGCGGCGATCGCGGGCCCCGAATCGCGGCGAGCCGGCTCCAACAGTATGGTCGCCTGCATACCCATCTGCATCAGCTGGCTGGCAACCAGGAAGCGAAAGTCGGCGTGCGTCACGATCACCGGCTCCGAAAACAGCGGCCCGCCGACCCGGCCCAGCGTTTTCTGAAACATCGATTGCTCGCCCAGCAGGGCAATGAATTGCTTCGGAAACGATTCGCGGGATGCCGGCCAGAGGCGCGATCCGGCCCCTCCGCAAATGATGACCGGAACGATGAGCTGGTGCACGTGAAAGCCCTTTTGGCGTTGATGGCACCGTTTACTGCGACGTGAGCGGCCTGTCATGTTCGAATTGAGGGGGGCGGCTTGCGGCCTTCCCCGAACAAACAGCAACGCGCCTGACGCGGGACTCCCTTTGCCTTCACTTGCGACGTATCCGTCATCGCAATATGACCCTTACGAACCGTGCAGGCCAGACCGGTCCTGAGCCTCAGCCATCCATCGACCACCATCGCTAAATCGAGAGAAGCGAAACCGTGCACGTAGCCACTACTCCGCCCAGCATCAAACTCAATCTCGGCTGCGGCCATGATTACCGTGAGGGCTGGGTCAACATTGACATGAATCATTGGCATCGCACGGACATTGTCTGCGATGTGACATGGCTGAAGCCGATCGCCGATCTTCATGCCGATCATGTGTTGGCTCAGGATATCCTTGAGCACATTCCCAGAACAGGGGTCCTGACGGCCCTGACGGAATGGAACAGGGTGCTTAGGATAGGCGGCACCATCGAGGTCCGGGTTCCTGACCTCCAGTCACTCGTGAAGCTCATGGATACCCCTGAATACAATCATCTGGTCGGTCACGAAACGCTGATCCAGAGCTGTTATGGAACCCAGAGTTACACCGGTGATTTTCACCTCGCGGGGTTCACTGAGCTGACGCTCCGCGCGCAGATTGAGCAGGCCGGGTTTCGCATTGACCGATTGGATTGGAAGGATCAGTGGCTGTTTGAGTGCTACGCTGAATAGCCCCTAGATTCCTGGACGCCTTCTTCCCTAAATTTCAGGCAAGGAGGCCCCGATGGGCAAAGCGAACTTCACCGACGATTTCAAGCG
>NCCO01000098.1 GCA_002279705.1 Allobosea sp. 12-68-7 | reverse complement strand
TGCATCGTCCCGTCCGGCGCGGCGACAGGGCCGGGGCGGATGGTCTCGATCTGGAATGTTCCCTCGGCGGTCGCCTCGATGCGGCCGAAGCCGGTGAATCCGGCGTTGCCGGCGGCGTTGTAGCGGCCCTGCGTGTCGGCCTGCCAGGTTTCGAGCATGGCGTCTCCCACCGGGGCGCCGTCGCCGTCAGAGACCGTGCCGACAATCCGGATGCGCTCGCCGGCGACACCCTCGGCCGCGACGATCCCGGTGGCGAGTTCGCTGCCGCCATAGGCGCGCGGCGTCAGCGCATAGGCGAAGAAGGGGCCGATGGTCTGCGACGGCGTGATGCCGAGAGTCGCCTCGACCGTTTGCGGATCAGTGCTCATGGGGTTCCTCCACCGGCGTCGCGTTGCGGCCGCGCAGGACGATGTCGAACTGATAGCCGAGCGCCCATTCCGGCTCGGTCGTGGCGAGGTCGAAGCGCGAGACGAGGCGCTCTCGCACCTGCGCGTCGGTGATCGACTGGAAGATCGGATCGTATTTGAACAGCGGATCGCCCGGGAAATACACCTGGGTGATCACCCGCGACAGGAAGCTCGGTCCGAAGAGCGAGAAATGGATATGGGCCGGGCGCCAGGCATTGTGGTGGTTGCGCCAGGGATAGGCACCGGGCTTCACCGTGACGAAGCGGTAGCGCCCTTCCGCATCCGTCAGGGCCCGGCCGGCCCCGGTGAAGTTGGGATCGAGCGGGGCCGGGTGCTGGTCACGGACATGGACATAGCGCCCGGCCGCATTGGCCTGCCAGATCTCGATGAGGGTATGCGGTACGGGGCGTCCGTCCTCGTCGAGCACGCGGCCCGAGACGATGATGCGTTCGCCGAGCGGTTCGCCGGCATGCTGGCGGGTCAGGTCGGAATCGCCCGCGCCGACGGCCGAGTGACCGAAGACCGGGCCGGTCGTCTCCGAGAGCGTGTGGGGCAGCAGGATCAGCGGCTTCGACGGGGCGCGCTGCACCGTCGAACCATAGGCGGGCGAGGCGTTCGCGGGATGCGCGGCCAGGCTCTCGCGGGGATAGATCAGACTCATGCCGCTACCCCATGCGCTTGCCTGGTGCGGGCATGGAGATCGCGCAGCACCGCCAATTCCTGCTCCGTGGCAGGAGGCGTTTCCGCGACATCGGCCGCGAAGCGCAGCGGCCAGCCGCAAGCGGCCTGGACCTGCTCGCGCGTCACGCCCGGATGCAGCGAGACGACGGTGAGTTCGGCGGTTTGCGGATCCGGTTCCAGCACGCAGAGATCGGTCATCACCTTGGTCGGCCCCTTCGTCTTCAGGCCGAGCGCGGCGCGGTCACCCTTGCCCTTGCCGTGGCCGAAGGAGGTGATGAAGGGCAGCCTGTCGACGAAGGCACGCGTGCCCATCGCCATGGTGATGAAGATCTCACCGCAATTGCTGGCGATCTCCGGCGCGCCGCCGCCGCCGGGCAGGCGCACCTTGGGAGCGTCATAGGGGCCGACGACCGTGGTGTTGAGATTGGCGAATCGGTCGATCTGGGCGCCGCCGAGGAAGCCGATGGTGATGCGCCCGCCCTGCAGCCAGTAGCGGAACATCTCGGGCACCGCGACGGTGGTCAGCGCGGTGTCGCAGAGCTCGCCGTCGCCGATCGAGAGCGGCAGCACGCTGGGCCGTGTCGAGAGCGTGCCGGATTCGTAGATCAGCGTGATCTTCGGCGCATGGGTGAGGCGTGCGAGATTGCAGGCGGCCGAGGGCGCGCCGATGCCGACGAAGCAGACATCCTGGTTCGTCAGCAGCCGGGCGGCCGCGATCGTCATCATTTCGGTGGGGGTCGCGTTCATCACGCCGCCTCCCTCTGCGGCTGCGCATGGCGGGCGAAGGCATCGGGCCCTTTTGCCAGCACGTTTTCCTTGATCCAGGCCAAGAAGGTCTCGCGCTCGCGGGCGATCCTGTCCCAGGCAATGTAGAAGTCGTTGGCGCGCTTGTAGCAGCCATGGGCGTAGGACGGGTAGGCACCGCCTGGCACATGGGCGATTGTCGTGACGGCCCAGGAGGGCAGGATCACCGCATTGGCGTTGCGCGGCCCGAAATCCTCGACGATCTCCTCAACGGTGACGAGCGAGCGCTTCGCCGCCAGAACCGCCTCCTTCTGCACGCCGACGATGCCCTCGAGCAGGACATTGCCTTCGCGGTCGGCCTTCAGCGCGTGAATGATCGCCGCATCGGGGCGGATCGCCGGCACCGTCGCCAGCACCTCGCCGGTGTAGGGGCAGGTGACCGAGCGGATCTGCGGATTGACGGAGGGAAGATCAACGCCCTTGTAGCCGCGAAAGACGGCGAAGGGCAGGTTCGCCGCGCCCGCCTCATAGGCGTTGGCCATGGCGGCGTGGCTGTGCTCCTCGATCTCGAGCCGGTGCGGCCAGCCGTTCTCGACGGCGTCGCGGAAGCGATGCAGCGAGCCGACGCCGGGATTGCCGCCCCAGGAGAAGATCAGCTTCTGCGCGCAGCCGGTGCCGATCAGCTGGTCGTAGATCAGGTCCGGCGTCATCCGGATCAGCGTCAGGCGGCGCTTGCCCTGACGGATCGTCTCATGCCCCGCCGCATGGGGGATGAGATGGGTGAAGCCTTCCATCGCGACGGAACAGCCATCGCTCAGGACCGCCTCGATTCCCTGCGAGAGGGAGACGAATTCTGCCACCTTGACATCTCCTCATAAAGTGCGCTTATCGCACAACGTTTTCAAATTCGAACTTTACGATCTGACAGGTGGGTGGTCAAGGATGACGCAAGAGGCGCCGGGCCGTGACCATATGGCGGCCCTCGAAAAGGGGTTGGCGGTGATCGAGTGCTTCGACGCCGCGCATGACAAGCTGACCATCGCCGACGTCGCGCGCGCGACCGAGCTGTCGCGGGCCGCCGCACGGCGCTGCCTGCTGACCCTCGCCAAAATCGGCTATGCCGAGTTCGACGGCAAGTTCTTCCGGCTGACGCCGCGCGTCCTGCGGCTCGGCCACGCCTGGCTGGCCTCGGCCGCCCTGCCCCAGCTCGTCCAGCCCTTCCTGGAGCGTCTCTCCGAGGAGACGCATGAATCCTCCTCCGCCTGCCTGCTCGACGGGCATGAGATCCTCTACATCGCGCGCTCGGCGCAGCGACGGATCATGTCCGTCGGGCTCTCGGTCGGCACGAGGCTGCCGGCCTTCTGCACCTCGATGGGCCGGGTGCTGCTGGCCGCGCGCGACCCCGCTGATGCCCGCGCGCGCATCCTCGCGGGCCGGCCCCGGGCCCTGACGCCGCACACCGTCACCGACCCGGACCGGCTGGCGGCGATCCTCGCCGAGGTGCGCGAGCAGGGCTACTGCATCGTCGACCAGGAACTCGAACTCGGGCTGATCTCGATCGCCATGCCGCTCATCAACCCGCGCGGCGAGGTGGTCGCCGCCTTCAACCTCTCCGGCCAGGTCCAGCGCAGCTCGGCTGAGGAGATGGCGGAGCGCTTCCTGCCGGGCATGCGCCAGCTGCAGGCGCTGCTGCGCCCGCTGGTCAGCTAGGGGCACCACCATGCTGGAGCTGAAGGCGGGGCCGCTGCAGGCCCGCATCCATCCCGAGATCGGCGGCCTCATCGCCGCACTGGAATGGCAGGGGCCGGAGGGGCGCCTGCATCCGCTGCTGCGGGCGCCGGCGGGTCTAGCGCCCTCGACCGCCGCCCCCAACCGGATGGGGAGCTGGGCGATGGCGCCCTTCGCCAATTGCGCCTTCGACCGCATCATCGACGATGGCGAGCAGCGCATCGCACTACCGGACAACGGGCTGGGCGGCGGGCACTGCATCCATGGCTTCGGCTGGCAGTCCGACTGGGTCGTACTCGGCCATACTGCCGGCCATACCGTGCTGGAACACCGGCGCGAGGCCGGTCCCGACCCCTATCGCTACCGGGTTACCCAGACAATCGCGCTGGATGAGGCCGGTCTGACCGTGAACCTCGCGCTGACCAACGAGGCAAACCAGGCCCTACCCTATGGTTTGGGTCACCATCCCTGGTTTCCCGCGGCGCCAGATACGCGGCTGCGAATGGCGGCAGGCGGGGCGCTTCTGTTCGGCGGCGAAGGCTATCGCGCCTCCGGCTCCCGCGCGCTCGACGGCGGCGGCCCCTATGCCGAGGGCGCGATCTTCGCGACGGGCGGGGAGGTCGCCTGGAGTTTCCTGGGCTGGGACGGGACGGCGCGGATCGAGACGCCCTCGACGGGCCTGGCGATCACACTGACGGCCAGCGAGAGCCTGCGCTGCCCGGTCGTCTGGGCGCCGCCGGACGCGGATTTCCTCTGCGTCGAGCCGCAGAGCCATGCCATCGGCTCGCCCAGCGAGAGAGCGGCGCGAGAGGTGGCGCCGCTGACGCGGCTGGTTCCGGGCGAGACGCTGGAAGGCTGGCTGCGGATTGCGCCGGAGGCTCTGTGAGCCTGGCTCAGCGCCAGCGCGGGCCGGTCTGATAATAGCGCTGCAGGTCGTAGGGCTGGTAGCCATAGGCGCCGGCCGGCAGGGCGGGACGCAGGAGGATCTGCTCGCGGGCGGCATCCCAGTTCGGCGCCTTGCGCTGCTGGGCGACCGCCGATGACGGCTTGCTCTTGGCCTTGGCGATCTTGGCCTTGCTTCCACCCGAGGCCTTGGCGAATTGCGAGAGATTGTCGGGCGCTGCGCCATTCAGCGCGATGCGCGTCTGACTGGACCCATGCTTCTTGACCAGGGCGAAGAGCTTGGCCGCGTTGGCCGGGTGCAGACGAATACAGCCATGCGAGGCCGGACGCCCGAGCGCGCCGACCGCGGTCGTGCCGTGGATGGCATAGCCGCCGCGGAAAAACACGGCATGGGGCATCGCCCCGCCATATTTGCGCGAATACCAGTTCTTCTCCAGCCGCGTCGGGCGGTAGACGCCGTTGGGCGTGCGATAGCCCTTGCGGCCCGAGGAGATCGCCCAGTTGTAGCTCTCGCCGTCCGTGGTGGTGACCTGGATGCGCTGGGCAGCAATGTCGACGCGGACATCGACGCCGGCCTGCGCCGAAGCGACGCCGACGAGCGACAGGAGGACAGCGGCCAGCAGGCCGTATATGCGACGCATCATACCACTCCGAAAACACGCAACCGCTGAACGCCTCGGCCTTGTCCTGCATCCGGGATCGGGCCCGGAGCGGCGGCCATTGCCGATCAGCAAACGCCGACGGCCGGCGCTTGTAAAGCGTGCAGCCGAAATGTGGTTTCCGGGTCGATGCGTCCGGGCCGGCCTGCGGCTTTGCGGGGAGCGTCGGCAGGTGTAGCAGGAGGCGTCGCATCCCCCCGACCTCCCGCCTTCCCGGTTCTCCATGCCCGACATGCTCCTGCCGGCCGGCGTCGCGCCCGCCATCGCGCTGCTGCTGATCGCCGTCAGCTTCATGACCTCGGCCTTCACCGCCGCCTTCGGCATCGGCGGCGGGGTGGTGATGCTGGGTGCGCTCGCCGGCACGGTGCCGCCCTCCGTGATCATCGCCGTCCACGGGCTGGTCCAGGTCGGCTCCAATGTCGGGCGCACCTATGTGCAACGGGCGCATGCGCTCTGGCCGCTGGTGGCGCGCTTCACCGCGGGCTCCGTGATCGGGGCCGTGATCGGAGCGCTGCTGGTGGTGGAACTGCCGGAGCGCATCCTGCTCGGCCTGCTCGGCGCCTTCATCCTCGTCATGACCTGGCTGCCGAAGCCGCGCATCCCCGGGCTGGCCTCGAGCGGGCTCGTGATCGGCGGCGGGCTCTCGACCATCATCACCATGTTCGTCGGCGCGACCGGGCCCTTCGTGCAGGCGCTGCTGCTGCCGCTGCGCCTCGAGAAGCGCCAGCTGATCGCGACCCATGCGGCCTGCACGACGATCCAGCATCTGCTCAAGGTCTTCGCCTTCGGGGCGCTGGGCTTTTCCTTCTCGGACTGGCTGCCGCTGATCGGCGCGATGATCGTCTCGGGCTTCGCCGGGACGATGCTGGGGACAAAGCTGCTGGAGCGGCTGCCGGAGCGCTGGTTCGCCATCGCGATCAAGGCGATCCTGACGGTCGTCGGCATCGACCTGCTACGCCGCGCCGCCGGCTTCTGATCCAAGAGGCGGGTTCGGGCGGGGCAGCACCGATTGGACGGATGGTGCAGCGAGGGTGACGGCGGGGCCGAAATCCGGCATAGGCTCGCGCCAGCCCTCCCGGACGCCGGCTTCGCCATGCTCAAGACCCGCATCATCCCCTGCCTCGACGTCAAGGACGGCCGCGTCGTCAAGGGCGTGCAGTTCCTCGATCTCGTCGATGCGGGCGATCCCGTCGAGGCCGCCAAGGCCTATGACGCGGCCGGCGCCGACGAGCTCTGCTTCCTCGACATCACCGCCAGCCACGAGGACCGCGGCATCCTGTTCGACGTGGTGACGCGGACCGCTGAAGCCTGCTTCATGCCGCTGACGGTCGGCGGGGGCGTGCGCAAGGTCGAGGACATCCGCGGGCTGCTGCTGGCGGGCGCCGACAAGGTCTCGATCAACACCGCCGCCGTGACCAACCGCCAGTTCGTCAAGCAGGCGGCCGAGAAGTTCGGCGACCAGTGCATCGTCGTGGCGATCGACGCCAAGCAGGTGTCACCCGGGCGCTGGGAGATCTTCACCCATGGCGGGCGCAACCCGACGGGGCTGGAGGCGGTGGCCTTCGCGCAGGAGGTCGTCTCGCTGGGCGCCGGCGAGCTGCTGGTGACCTCGATGGACCGCGACGGCACCAAGGTCGGCTATGATCTCGGCCTCACCCGCGCCATCGCGGATGCGGTGAGCGTCCCGGTGATCGCGTCGGGCGGCGTCGGCGATCTCGACGACCTCGTCAACGGCGTGCGCGAGGGCCATGCCTCGGCCGTGCTCGCGGCCTCGATCTTCCATTTCGGCACCTACACGATCCCGCAGGCCAAGGCGCATATGGCGCAGGCGGGCCTGGCAATGCGGCTGGATTGATGATGATGCTCCAGCAGGCTGTCATTCCGGGGCTTCGCTTCGCGAAGAACCCGGAACCCACGACCGGGCTCACCCTAAGGACCCGCACAATGGGCTCACCACGTCGTGGGTTCCGGGTTCGCACCTTCGGCGCGCCCCGGAATGACAAGGGTTCGTCATGACCTTCACCCTCTCCAATCTCGAAGCCCGCATCGCCGAGCGCGCCGCCGCACCCCCGGACGAGTCCTGGACGGCCAAGCTGCTGGCCGCCGGGCCCGAACGCTGCGCCAAGAAGTTCGGCGAGGAGGCGGTCGAGGCCGTGATCGCCGCGGTGAAGGGCGACCGGGACGAGCTGATCGCGGAAAGCGCCGACGTGCTCTATCATCTCTTGGTTGTACTGAAGGCGCGCGATGTTGCATTGCAGGACGTGTTGAGCCAGCTTGAGGCCCGTATCGTGCGCTCCGGTCTGGCGGAGAAAGCCGCACGCCCCCGTTGACGAGTCGAGGCTAGTCCTGCGTTGAACCTCGAAGCCTGGATTGCGGGCCGCCCCATGGACCAGCGCGCGATGCCCGCCCCGGCCCTTCCCGAACTCGATTCGCCCTATCGCAGCTTCACCCGCGACGAGTGGGCCCACTTACGCGCCGACACGCCGCTGACGCTGTCGGTCGACGACCTGACCAAGCTGCAGTCGATCAACGACCCGATCTCGCTCGACGAGATCGTGGCGATCTACCTGCCGCTGTCGCGGCTGCTCTCGCTCTACGTCGCCGCCACACAGGGGCTGTTCAAGGCGACGCAGCGCTTCCTGCTGGCCGAGGCCGAGGTCAAGGTTCCCTACATCATCGGCGTGGCGGGCTCGGTCGCGGTCGGCAAGTCGACCACGGCGCGCGTGCTCAAGGCGTTGCTCTCGCGCTGGCCCAACACCCCCAAGGTCGAGCTCGTCACCACCGACGGCTTCCTTTTGCCCAATGCCGAGCTCGAGCGGCGCGGGCTGATGCAGCGCAAGGGCTTTCCCGAGAGCTATGACGGCTCGGCGATCCTGCGCTTCCTCTCAGACGTCAAGGCCGGCAAGCCGCAGGTCAAGGCGCCCGTCTATTCCCACCTCGTCTATGACGTGGTGCCGGGCGAGAGCGTCACGGTGGAGCGGCCGGACATCCTGATCCTCGAGGGGCTGAACGTGCTGCAGCCGAGCCGGATGCCGAAGGACGGCACGGTGATCCCCTTCGTCTCCGACTATTTCGACTTCTCGGTCTATCTCGACGCCGACGAGAACGACCTGCACCGCTGGTACGTCAACCGTTTCATGACGCTGCGCCAGACCGCCTTCCGCGACCCGCGCTCCTTCTTCCGCAAATATGCGGAGATCGGCGAGGACGAGGCGCTGTCGATCGCCGAGGACCTCTGGACCGGCATCAATCTGCCGAATCTGCAGGAGAACATCCTGCCGACCCGCCAGCGCGCCAGCCTGATCCTGACCAAGGGGGCGAGCCACCGGATCCAGCAGGTCGCGCTGCGGCGGCTCTAGAGCGATGGCGCTCCACGCAACCCTGCCCTACGTCTACGACATGCCGCGCTGATGGAGGCCTTCTGGTCGCTGGCCGGAATGGCGGGAGCGGCCTTCGTCGCCGCGACGCTGCTGCCGGCCCAATCGGAGGCCGTCTATCTCGGGATCCTGGCGGCGAGGACCGCCGATCCGCTCGCGCTGTTCGTCGTCGCCAGCCTCGCCAACACGGCCGGTTCCGTCGTGAACTGGTGGCTGGGACGTCTCATCGCGCGTCACGGCGTCGAGAAACTGCCGCCGCGCCTGCAGCCGGATCCGCTCCGCCTCCGGCAAGCCCAGGGGTGGTTCTCACGATTTGGCTGGCCCTCGCTGCTCTTCGCCTGGCTGCCGCTCGCGGGCGACCCGCTGACCTTCGTGGCGGGCACCCTCAATTTCCCACTGGGGCGCTTCATGCTGCTGGTTCTGGCGGGCAAGGCGGGCCGTTATGCGATGCTCTGGGCGGGCTGGACAGCGCTGACCTAAGGTCATAACGCAACCTGCGCGGCGTTGCGCGGCGTGTCGGCACAGGCTACCAGCGAGCGCCCCATTTCTGGAGATCTGATCATGAGCATCAAGCGCATCGCCGTCGGCCCGCGCATGTCCAAGGCCGTCGTCCATGGCGATACCGTCTATCTGGCCGGCCAGGTCGCCGACAAGGCGGCGGGCAAGAGCGTCGCCGAGCAGACCGCCGAGATCCTCGGCATCATCGACGGGCTGCTGGCCGAGGCCGGCAGCGACAAGAGCAAGCTTCTGATGGTCAACATCTGGCTCTCCGACATGTCGACCTTCGCCGAGATGAACGGCGTCTGGGACTCATGGGTGATCGCCGGCCAGACGCCGGGCCGCGCCACGGTCGAGGCCAAACTCGCCGCGCCGCAGTTCACCGTCGAGATCGCGGTCATCGCCGCGAAGTGACCGTCTGGCGGCCCCGGCCAGTGGGGCCTGTTCGGCATGCTGCGGCCGCAGGAGACGGGAGGTGGCCACATGACCTCTCAGGATGACATGTCCGCCATGATCGCGCGGGTCGCGGACCGGCACGACGTTCCGCTCGCGGTACTGCTCGCCGTCATGGCCAGCCTGGTCAGGAGCGGCGTCCGGCCGAACCTCGCCAGGCTGGAGCAGCTCCTCGGCCGCAAGGCCCGTGAGGTCGTGGCCCTGCGACGCCGCCTCGACCCGGCAAGTCAGGACGCGGCTGTCGGCGAGGCGCGGCGCAAGGCCGCGCGCGCGCTCGAGAGCGGGCAGTTCGTCGAGGTCGAGCGGGCGCTGGCACAACTCGAACTGCATTTCTTCGGCGGCATGACCGATCTGTCGGCCATGCCGTCGGACCGGCGCATCGCCGCCGGCGAAACCCGCAGCGACCGCGCGGCCACCGCCCTGCTCGATCTCACGCCGGCCGCCTGCAAGGAAGCGGCGCAGCGCTATGCCGAGGCGGCCGCCATCGTCGGTACGGCGAATCTGGAGCGTAGCCGCGAGTTCGCCCTGCGCCAGGGCGACTCGCTGGCGCGGATCGGCGAGGATTTCGCCGACCCCGCCGGTTTCGAGGCGGCGATCGCCCATTTCCGAACCCTGCTCTCGCGGCTCGACAACTTCGACGACACCATCGCCTGGGCGACCGTGCAGGAACGCCTGGCGCGCGCGCTGGCGGGGCTGGCGCAGCTGACGGACGACGACAAACGGCTCAACGAGGCGCTCGCTTGCTGCCGCAAGGCGCTGGAGGATCTGCGCCACGACCAGGCCCCGCTGCTCTGGCGCGCGCTGAAGATGCGCTTCGGCCGCATCGCCATTCCGCTCGGGGACCTGCGCGAGGACGACGCCCTGCTGGAAGAGGCGGTGTCCTGCCTCGCCAGCGCGCTCGCCCGCTGGAACCGGGATGGCGACGAGGTCCGCTGGCTCGAGGCCGAGCAGCTGATTTCCCGCGGCCGTGCCGCGCTCGGACGACGGACGAGCGACCTCGCTCTGCTCGAGCGCGCCTTCAACGGCTTCAACCGCGTCGCCAAAACCGTCGACCGCACACGCGAGCCGCTGCGCTGGGCCGAGTTGCAGGACCAGATGGGCGGGGTTCTGGCCGCCATGGGCGAGCGCTACAGCGAGCCGGTGGTGCTCGAGGAGGCGGTCGCCGCCTTCGGTGCCGCCCTGGAGGAGCGAAGGCGAGACCGCAGCCCGCAGCTCTGGGCGGCGAGCGCCGCCAATCAGGGCTTGGCCTCGATGCATCTCGCGGCGCGCCGCAAGGATCCGGGCATGGCGCAGCAGGCCTTCATGCAGATCGCTGCCGCCGTCGAGGCGATGCGCGAGGCCGGCCACAGCGCCGATGTCGCCACCCTGCAGAAGAAGCTGGTCCTCGCCGGCAGCCTGGCCGAGGGCATGCGCAAGCGCTGAGGACCTCAGGGCGCCGTGCCGGCCCGGCGCAGATCAGCGAGCCGCTCCAGCGCCGCATCCAATGTGGCGTCGCGCTTGGCGAAGCAGAAGCGCACCACGGTCCTGACCGCCGCCTGGTCGTAGAAGGCGCTGACCGGGATCGCCGCCACGCCGTTCTCCATCACCAGCTTGCGGCAGAAGGCGACGTCGTCGCTCTCGCCCAGCGGCGCGATGTCGACATTGAGGAAATAGGTGCCGACGCTCGGCAGGACGCTGAAACCCAGCCCCGTCAGCCCCTGCGCGAAACGGTCCCGCGAGCGCTGGAAATCGGTCCGCATGCCCTCGAAATAGCCGTCCTCCTTGCCGAGGCCATAGGCCACGGCGGCCTGGAGGTTGGGCGGCGTGGTGAAGGTGATGTACTGATGCGCCTTGGCCAGCACCTTCATCAGCGACGGCGCGGCCATCACCAGCCCGACCTTCCAGCCGGTCAGCGAGAAGATCTTGCCGGCCGAGGAGATCTTGACGGTGCGCTCGCGCATGTCGGGGCGCCCGAGCAGGGGGACATGCCGCCGGCCGTCGAAGACAACATGCTCCCAGACCTCGTCGCAGATCGCGACCGCGTCATGGCGGATGCAGAAATCGGCGAGAAGATCGAGATCGGTGGGCGAGAAGATCGTCGCCGTCGGGTTCAGCGGGTTGTTGAACAGGACGACCTTGGTGCGCGGCGTGAACGCGGCGGCGAGCGCTTCCTCGCTCAGGCCGAAATGCGGCGGGCGCAGCGTCACGAATTTCGGGATGCCGCCGGCACGGCGTACCAGCGGGACATAGGCGTCGTACATCGGCTCGAAGAGCACGACCTCGTCACCCGGCGAGACCAGCGCCATCAGCGCCCCGGCGATGGCCTCCGTCGCGCCGGAGGTGACCATGATCTCGCTGCCGGGATCGAGATCGAGCCCCTGCCAGTGCTTGTAATGGGTGGCCGTCGCCTGCCGCAGTTCCGGCAGGCCCATCATCGGCGGATACTGGTTCCAGCCGTCGACGACGGCCTCGGCCGCCTTGCGGCGGACGTCGAGCGGTCCCGGATCATCGGGGAAGCCCTGGCCGAGATTGACGGCCCCCG
>NCCO01000097.1 GCA_002279705.1 Allobosea sp. 12-68-7 | reverse complement strand
ATGCGCGACGATCACCCCGGACGAGGCGCGGGTTGAGGAATTCGGCCTGAAGCAGATGTGGAAATCGCCCAACGGCACGATCCGCAACATCCTGGGCGGCGTGATCTTCCGCCAGCCGATCATCTGCAAGAACGTCCCCCGCCTGGTGCCCGGCTGGACCAAGCCCATCGTCATCGGGCGGCATGCCTTCGGCGACCAGTACCGCGCCACCGACTTCCGCTTTCCCGGCGCGGGCAAGCTTACGATGAAGTTCGTCGGCAACGACGGGACGGTGATCGAGAAGGACGTCTACTCCGCCCCCTCTTCGGGTGTCTACATGGGAATGTACAACCTTGATGACAGCATCCTCGACTTTGCCCGCGCGAGCCTGAATTACGGCCTCAACCTTGGTTGGCCGGTGTATCTGTCGACCAAGAACACCATCCTCAAGGCCTATGACGGGCGCTTCAAGGACATCTTCCAGGAGATCTACGACGCCGAGTTCAAGGCGGAATTCGAGAAGCGGAAGCTCACCTATGAGCACCGCCTGATCGACGACATGGTGGCCTCGGCGATGAAGTGGTCGGGCGGCTATGTCTGGGCCTGCAAGAACTATGATGGCGACGTGCAGTCCGACACGGTGGCTCAAGGCTTCGGGTCGCTCGGCCTGATGACCTCGGTGCTGATGACGCCGGACGGCAAGACCGTCGAGGCCGAAGCGGCGCATGGCACGGTGACCCGCCACTACCGCGAGCACCAGAAGGGCAAGGAGACCTCGACGAACTCGATCGCCTCGATCTTCGCCTGGACCCGTGGCCTCGCCCACCGCGCCAAGCTCGACGGCAATGCCGAGCTCGCCAAGTTCGCGACGCTGCTGGAGAAGGTCACGGTCGACACGGTCGAGGCCGGCGACATGACCAAGGATCTGGCCCTGCTGGTCGGCGCCGAGCAGAAGTGGCTCTCGACCACCGGCTTCCTCGAGAAGGTCAGCGAGAACATGAAGAAGGCCATGGCCGCCTGAGCGGGCGCGCCTTTCGTGACGACAGGAGCCCGGTCGGCGACGGCCGGGCTTTTTCGTGGGGTGGTTGCCTCCCTCTGACGCTGTCATCCCGGACAAGCGGCGCAGCCGCGCCGATCCGGGATCCATTCCGGAGCCTTTCCGAACGAGGTTCCGGAATGGGTCCCGGGTCTCCGCTGCGCTGCGCCCGGGACGACGTCGCGTTTGGGGCAGATAAGCCCTGTTTCCTCGACGCCGTCATCCTGGACCAGCCGCGAAGCGGCGCAGGCCGGGATCCATCCCAGGGCTGGACAGCGCCCTTCGATGGATCCCGGTCGGCCTGCGGCCGCCCAGGATGACGGAGGTGTTTCCGAGAGAACCTGGAGTGTACCGCGCACCAAAACCCCCGACCGGCCGAGAGCCGCGGGGTTTCGCATCATTGCCCCAGAGGGGATGCGCGGAGCCGGGTGGCGCGCGTCCTTGCCGCGTGCCGATGTCGAGTGTCGATGTCGAGGTGTCGATGCAGCGCCGATCTCGCGCCGCCCGGCTCCGCGCGCGGGTGTCTTGGGCGTCGCGGCCATCAGTCCCTTGCCGGGGAACTCACCACCGCTCGACCTCCGGGAGCCCCCGCCCGCGACGGCGACGCCTCCCGAAACCCGCCACCACACCCGGCCGCACGACGCCTCGCGACAGCCCCCTTGGTCGGGTGCAGCGAGGGGGAGCATAAGGGCTGGCGGGGCTGCGGGGATAAGGGGTGGAGGTTATGCCCGGTGCAGGATGAGGATCGATAAGCAGACGTTAGTAGAATCTGGGTAGCATCTGCCTCACCGACATCCTTGTTTGACAGAGCAATTGAGAGTTCGTTGGCTACCACTCGGCTGCTTCCTGATCGTTCTTGGCATTCCTTGCCTGACGGCGCTTGGCCTATGGGTATCTTTTCTCCAGCGCACCACAGAGCACCGTTTTCGCATCACCATTGAGGTCGAGACGCCGCAAGGTCCCAAGCACGCAGCGTCCGTTTGGTCGGTAACGTGCACATTACCGATCAAGGGTGGCGGGTGGAGCTTTATGACCGGCGGAACTCGCGTTGTTGGCGAGGCGGTATTTGTCGACTTGGGTCAGGGACGGAATCTGATCGGCCTGATGGCTCATGGACCAACGGCCGAGGGTTTGGACTCTGATATCGCCGCGGACGCTTTCCAGCGAGAAGGGGTCCCCAAAAATCAACCCTGGTGTCCGTATGCTCCGAACTGGCAGGGAGCCCGTTTCCTTAGTGGAAACCACATCCCCACCTTAGCTACGTTTGCTGACCTGAACGACCCGGCGACCGGTCGTGTGGTTTCTGCGACGGATGCCGGCTTCAGTTCGGTCTTCGGGCCGGGTTACCGCTTGACGTCAGTCGCTCTAGAAATGGTTCCGGTCGGAATGTGGCCGTTCAATCTTGTCGGCCTGTGGGGGACGCCGATCACCCAGGGGATCAAGCGACAGGTGCCCTTCCTCGTCTCTCACCGCGAGCAACTCCGGAATGTCCAGCGGAACATGCCGCCACGCTTTCAAACCGGCTTCATGCAGTTCGTCCATGAATAGGTGAAGGCTCGACGCGTCCGGAACGGGTTTGAAGTTATTCTGGCATCGGATCAGTGACCACGGCATTGCCGCCTTCGACGGCTCACCCTCACAATTTCAACCCGCCGCCGCGATCTCCAGCGACACGCTCAAGCCCGCCGTTGTCGCGATGCCGATCAGGGCGTCCAAGCTGAATTTGCTGATCTTGCCGCGCAGGAGGTCGTTGAGGCGCAGCTGGGTCAGGCCGAGGCGGCGCGCGGCGTCCGCCTGCGAAACGTTCCATGACAAGACCACGGCTTCGATCGCATCCATGAGGTCGGAGCGCATGGCGAGATGGCGCGCCTCGGCCGGCGTGTCGCAGAGCGCGTCAAAGACGTTGTCGAACCTCTCGCCGGTCATCGTCCGATCTCTCCCGGGTAGACGCGACGCCGCATCATAGCATCATTCCGGGCGGGCCGAAGGCCCGAGCCCGGAATCCATGACCATAACGGTCATCGGGGCGAGTGCCGATATCGTGCGGCTGATGGTAACGCGCGGTGGTCATGGATTCCGGGTTCTTCGCTGGCGCGAAGCCCCGGAATGACAAGCGGTGGTTCGCGCGGTGACAAGGACAACGTCCCCGCTCACCCTCACTCCACGCGCACCGCCCTTGTCGCCAGCACGCGCAGCCCGCTGACGGGGGCGTCCATCACATAGCGCAGCTCGTAGGCGCCGGGCTGGTCGGGGCCGTCCAGCGTCGCCTCGACGTTTTCCTGCGGGAAGAAGGACGGGCCTTGCGCCTCGGGGGCGGCGCCGGCCGGGACCAGCACGACGCGGTCGCGCTCGCCATTGGGGCCGATGCCGCGCACCGGCAGGGCCTGGCCGCGGCCGATGCGGGCCGGTGCGGCCAGCGTCGCCTCCGGCGGCGTGGTGACGAGCGGCTGGCGCAGCAGGATGACCGGGGCGCCGTCCTGGTCGCGCGTCAGGCGCAACTCATAGGCGCCGGCCTCGCCCGGCGTGGGCAGGCTGGCCGAGGGGCGGGCGCCGAGCGGCACCACGACGATGGCGGTCGCGGGCGGGTCTGTCGGGCGGGCGATGGCGAGCCTCGCGCCGTCGGGCACCCGGCCGACGAGGACGGCCAGCGGGGACCCGGCCATCACCCGCTGCGAGGCCGAGAGCGAGGGCGCGGTTGGCTGCGGCGGCTTGCGGGAGGCCTGCTGCTGGGTCTGTGCCTGCAACGGGGCGCCGGTCGACGACAGGGCGGCCAGCGGCAGGAGGACTGCCGCCAGCAGGACGAGCCGGCGCAGCTTCATGCGTCGCGCGCCAGCTTGCGGATATGGGCGGCGAGCTTCGGGCTGCGTGCGGTCAGCGCCCTGAAATCAACCTGGTCGAGCACGAGCAGCTTGGTCGGCGCGGTGGCGACCGCGGCGTTGACGCCCGAGGCGTGGCTCGTGATCGCGACGTCGTCCAGCGTCAGCGCGCCGAAGAAATGGCCTTCGTCCAATGTCGTCTTTCCCTCCGGCAGCGCGAGCTCGACCTCGCCGCTGGCGACGAAATAGAGCGCCTGCAGCGGCTCGCCCTCATGGGCGACGACGACGCCGTTGCGCACCGTGCGGGCGCGCAGGAACTGCATCACCTGCGCGATCTCCACCGCATCGAGTTGGCCGAACAAGGGCACGCGCGCGATCATGCTCCAGGTGACGACGAATTCGCGGCGGTGGATCTCCTGCGCGAAGGCGGTGGCGACGATGCCGACCGGCAGCGCCAGCATGACGAGGCCGAGGACAGCCGTAACGGCGGCCACCGCCTTGCCCGCCGCCGTGATCGGCGAGACGTCGCCATAACCGACCGTGGTCAGCGTGATGATCGCCCACCACATCGCATCGGGAATGGTGCCGAGCTTGTCGGGCTGGGCCTCGTGCTCGACGAGATGCATCAGGCTCGCCGTCATCAGCATCACGCCCATCAGCACGACGAAGCAGGCGAAGAGCGCCTTGCGCTCGGCATGAAGCGCGGCGGCGAGCGAGGCCATGCCCGGCGAATAGCGCCCGAGCTTGAAGAAGCGCAGCAGCCGCAGCAGCAGCAGGGTGCGCAGGTCGCCGAGGCCCAGTGCAACGAAGGCGAGGGGCAGCGTCGCCAGCAGATCGATGATCGCCGGCAGCGACCTCGCATAGGCCAGCCTGGCCTGGGCGGCGGGCAGGGCCCGGTAGCGCGCATGCTCGGGCGCGACCCAGAGGCGGGCGGCGTATTCCAGCGTGAACAGGACGAGCGAGACGGTTTCCAGCGCCGCGAAAGCCGGGCCGAAGCGCGCCGCGATGTCGGGAACCGATTCCAGCACGATCGCCCCGACATTGGCGCAGATCAGCAGGATGAGCCCGCGATGGATCGCATTGGCGACGGGATCGTCGCCGGCGCCATGGTCGAGCCAGAGATGGACCCGGCGCCGCCATCCCATCGCAGAGGCGGCGGCGGCCATGCCCGTCGTCAGCCCATCGCCGCGGCGACGGCGTCGAGCGCGGCTTGCGCCTTGTCGCCGTCGGGCCCGCCGGCCTGGGCCATGTCGCGGCGTCCGCCGCCGCCCTTGCCGCCGAGCGCCTCGGCAGCCGCGCGCACCAGCGCTACCGCGTCGAAGCGCTCGGTCAGGTCCGGCGTGACGCCGACGACGACGCCGGCCTTGCCGTCCTCGGCGACGCCGACGATGGCGACGACGCCGGAGCCGATGCGGGTCTTGGCCTCGTCGGCGAGGCTCTTCAGATCCTTCATCTCGACGCCGCTGATGGCGCGGGCCAGGAGCTTCGTGCCGGCGATCTCCTGGACCGGGTCCTGCGCCTCGCCGCCGCCGCCCATGGCGAGCTTCTTGCGGGCGTCGGAGAGTTCGCGGTCGAGCTTGCGGCGCTCCTCGATGAGGGCGGTGAGCCGGTTGCCGGCCTCGTGCGCGGGCACCTTGAGCAGGCTGGCGAGCCCGTCGAGCAGGCGCGACTCGGTGTTGAGCCGCAGACGCGCGCCATTGCCGGTCATCGCCTCGAGGCGGCGCACGCCGGCGGCGACCGCGCTCTCGCCGACGATGCTGACGAGGCCGATATCGCCGGTGCGGGAGGCGTGGGTGCCGCCGCAGAGCTCGACCGAATAGGCGCGGCCGGTGGCGTTGGTGCCCATCGCGACGACGCGGACCTCGTCGCCATATTTCTCGCCGAACAGCGCGCGGGCGCCCGACGCGATCGCCTCGTCGACGCTCATCAGCCTCGTCGAGACCGGCTCGTTCTTCAGCACGATGGCGTTGGCGATCTCCTCGACCTCGCGCAGCTCCTCATCCGAAATCGGCTTGGGATGCGAGAAGTCGAAGCGCAGGCGATCGGGCGAGACCAGCGAGCCCTTCTGCGCGACATGATCACCGAGCACGAGGCGCAGCGCCTCGTGCAGCAGATGGGTGGCGGAGTGGTTGGCGCGGATCGCGGTGCGGCGGGCATGGTCGACTGTCAGCTCGACGGCGGCGCCGCGCTTGAGCACGCCATCCTTGACCGTGACCGCATGGGCGAAGACGTCGCCGAGCTTCTTCTGGACGTCGCTGACCGCTGCCAGGAGGCCGGCGCCGCGCACGGTCCCGGCATCGCCGACCTGGCCGCCGGACTCGCCGTAGAACGGGGTCTGGTTGACGATCATCAGGCCGGTTTCGCCAGCGGCCAGGCTCTCGACCTCGGCATTGTCGCGGATCAGCGCGGTGACGACGCCCTCGGCGGTCTCGGTGTCGTAGCCGAGGAATTCGGTGGCGCCGAGCCTGTCGCGCAGCGGGAACCAGAGCTTCTCGGTCGCGGCCTCGCCGGTGCCGGCCCAGGCGGCGCGCGCCTTGGCCTTCTGCTGCTGCATGGCGGCATCGAAGCCCTCCGTATCGACGGTGACGCCGCGGGCGCGCAGCGCGTCCTGCGTCAGATCGAGCGGGAAGCCATAGGTGTCATAGAGCGTGAAGGCGACCTCGCCCTTGAGGCTCTGGCCTTCGGTGAGGTCCTTGGCGGCGTCGTCGAGCAGGGTCAGGCCGCGGGCGAGCGTGGTGCGGAAGCGGGTTTCCTCGAGCTGCAGCGTCTCGGAGATCAGCGCCTCGGCCCGCAGCAATTCGGGGTAGGCGCGGCCCATCTCGCGGGTCAGCACCGGGACGAGCTTGTGCAGCAGCGGATCCTTGGCGCCGAGCAGCTGCGCATGGCGCATGCCGCGGCGCATGATCCGGCGCAGCACATAGCCGCGGCCCTCATTGGAGGGCAGCACGCCGTCGGCGATCAGGAAGGCCGAGCAGCGCAGATGGTCGGCGATGACGCGGTGGCTCGCCTTCATCGGCCCGTCGGAGGGCACGTTGGTGAGGTCGGCGATGGCGGAGATCAGCGCCGCGAACAGGTCGATCGCATAGTTGTCATGCGTGCCCTGGAGCACGGCGGCGATGCGCTCCAGCCCCATGCCGGTGTCGATCGAGGGCCGCGGCAGATTGGTGCGAACGCCGCCCGCCGCCTCCTCATACTGCATGAAGACGAGGTTCCAGATCTCGATGAAGCGGTCGCCATCCTCGTCGGGCGAGCCGGGCGGGCCGCCGGGAATGTGGTCGCCATGATCGTAGAAGATCTCGGAGCAGGGGCCACAAGGGCCGGTGTCGCCCATGCGCCAGAAATTATCCGAGGTCGGAATGCGGATGATCTTTGAGTCGGACAAGCCGGCGATCTTCTTCCAGAGGCCATGGGCCTCGTCGTCCTCGGAATAGACCGTGACCGTCAGCTTCTCCTTGGGCAGGCCGTATTGGCGGGTGACCAGGGTCCAGGCGTGCTCGATCGCCTGTTCCTTGAAATAGTCGCCGAAGGAGAAGTTCCCCAGCATCTCGAAGAAGGTGTGGTGGCGGGCGGTGTAGCCGACATTGTCGAGGTCGTTGTGCTTGCCGCCGGCGCGGACGCATTTCTGCGCGGTGGTGGCGCGGACATAAGGGCGCTTCTCCTGGCCGGTGAAGACGTTCTTGAACTGCACCATGCCCGAATTGGCGAACATCAGCGTCGGGTCGTTGCGCGGCACGAGCGGGCTCGATGCCACCACCTCATGGCCCTGGCCCTTGAAATAGTCGAGGAAGGTGGACCGGATTTCGTTGACGCCGCTCATCGCTGTTCGAACTCTTGGCTATCGGGCTGCCGTCCGGGCCGGGCCGGCGGTTTCAAGCGTTCTAGTGAGGCCGCTTGCCGCTGTCGAGAGAGGGGCGTGGCTCAACACCTTGTGCGCAAACGCAAACGGACGGCCCGAGGGCCGCCCGCATCGCCGTCGATCGAATTTCCGCCAAACGCGGCGTCATCCCGGGCGACCGGAGGGAGACCCATTCCGGAACCTCTCCGATCGGCGCTCAGGCATGGATCTTCGCTTCGCTGCGTCCGGGATGACGGCGAGGGTGTCGCCGCAGTCAAAGGCGAGGCTCAGGCCTCGCCCTCGTCGAGATCGTCCGCCGTCGGGGTCGCCTGGTCGAGGATGCGCTCGGCGACGAGGCCGGAGTTCTGGCGGATGGTGGCCTCGATCTTGGCGGCGATCTCGGGATTGGCCTTGAGGAAGGTCTTGGCGTTCTCGCGGCCCTGGCCGAGGCGCTGGCTGTCGAAGGAGAACCAGGCGCCGGATTTCTCGACCATGCCGGCCTTGACGCCGAGATCGACGAGCTCGCCGACCTTGGAGATGCCCTCGCCGAACATGATGTCGAACTCGACCTGTTTGAAGGGCGGCGCGACCTTGTTCTTGACGACCTTGACGCGGACCTGGTTGCCGGTGGCCTCGTCACGCTCCTTCAGGGTCGAGACGCGGCGGATGTCGAGGCGCACGGAGGCGTAGAACTTCAGCGCGTTGCCGCCGGTGGTCGTCTCCGGGGAGCCGTACATCACGCCGATCTTCATGCGGATCTGGTTGATGAAGATGACCATGCAGTTCGAGCGCGAGATCGAGGCGGTCAGCTTGCGCAGCGCCTGGCTCATCAGGCGCGCCTGCAGGCCGGGCTGGACATCGCCCATCTCGCCCTCGATCTCGGCGCGCGGGGTCAGCGCGGCGACCGAGTCGACCACGAGAACGTCGATCGCGCCGGAGCGGACGAGGGTGTCGGTGATCTCGAGCGCCTGCTCGCCGGTGTCGGGCTGGGAGATCAGCAGGTCGTCGAGATTGACGCCGAGCTTGCGGGCATAGACCGGATCGAGCGCGTGCTCGGCGTCGACGAAGGCGCAGACGCCGCCCTTCTTCTGGGCCTCTGCGATGGTGTGGAGCGCCAGCGTGGTCTTGCCGGAGGATTCGGGGCCGTAGATCTCGATGACGCGGCCGCGCGGCAGGCCGCCGACGCCGAGCGCGATGTCGAGGCCGAGCGAGCCGGTCGAAATCGTCTCGATCTCGATCGCCTGCTGGTTCTTGCCCAGGCGCATGATCGAGCCCTTGCCGAAGGCGCGCTCGATCTGCGAGAGCGCCGCATCCAGCGCCTTGGCCTTGTCCATCGAGGACCCTTCCACCAGTTTCAGATTCGCCTGACTCACGACTCGCGCTCCTTATGGCAGGGGCGCGGGGACATCTCAATCCGCGCCGATGGCGTAGGATGGTCACGGTTTGTTCTGGTTCGCAAGTTCTTTTTCTGTTCTCATCTAGCCCCTGCTGACAGGAGATGTCAGGAGGGGCGAGATGGCTCCTTTCAGGACGCCGGCGGGGCCTGCAGGGCGGCGCCGAGACGCTCCAGTTCGAGCGTGTAGCAGTAGAGCGAAGACAGGATGGCGAGCAGCAGGGTACCGCGCCAGACCAGGTCGGCCGTCGAGAGGTCGACCACGGGGGCATGGCGCAGGAAATAGACCGAGAACAGCGCGCTGCCGAAGATGAAGCCGATGCGGCTGGCGAAGGCCAGCAGGTGCCCGAGGGGGAGGTTGCGGCGGATGGCGGGCAGGGCGACGCGGTGCAGCCTGTACCAGTAGCAGGCCTGGCCCAGCGCCGCCGCGAGCAGCAGCTGCACCACGCTCAAGCGCATCGAGAGGTGCGGCATGCCGATGTTCTCGATCAGCAGGCGAAAGCTCGCATGGATGTTGAACAACATGATCACCGCGCAGAGCGTCTGCGCGGCGAGCAGGATCGCGTAACGGCGTGTCGGGGGGCCGCCACGGCGCTCACCCCATCGCTGCCTTCACCGTCTCGACGAGCTGCTTCATCGTGAAGGGTTTCGGCAAGAACTGGAAATCCTCGCCCTCGGGCAGGTTCTTGCGGAAGGCTTCCTCGGCATAGCCGGAGACGAAGACGACCTTGGTGTTGGGGTTGCGCTGGCGCAATTCGCCGAGCAGCGTCGGGCCGTCCATCTCCGGCATCACCACGTCGGAGACGACGAGGTCGATCTGGCCGTCATGGGCGAGGAAGATGTCGAGCGCCTCGACGCCCGAGGCCGCCTCGTGGACGGTGTAGCCGCGCGAGACCAGCATGCGGGCGTTGAGCGCGCGCACGGCGTCCTCGTCCTCGACCAGCAGGATGACGCCGGCGCCGGTGTGGTCGGCGGCGACCTTCTTGGGGGCTTCCTTGACCGCGGCCTCGGCGGCGATCTCCTCCTCGCTGGGGACATGGCGGGGCAGGAAGATGCGGAAGATCGTGCCGCGGCCGACGACCGAGTCGCAGAACACGAAGCCGCCGGTCTGCTTGACGATGCCGTAGACCATGGAGAGGCCGAGCCCCGTGCCCTTGCCGACCTCCTTGGTGGTGAAGAAGGGCTCGAAGATCTTGTCGAGATGCTCGGGCGCGATGCCGGTGCCGGAATCCTCGACCTCGAGCAGGACGTAGTCGTCCTTGGGCAGGGCGGCGTGGGCGAAGCCCGCGCAATCGGCGCGCTCGACATTGCGGGTGCGCACGGTGAGCTTGCCGCCATCGGCCATGGCGTCGCGGGCGTTGACGGCGAGGTTGACGATGACCTGTTCGAGCTGGCCGAGATCGGCCTTGACCGGCCAGAGGTCGCGGCCCTGGCGGACGTCGAGCGTGACCTTGTCGGCGACGACGCGCTTCAGCATCAGCGAGAGATCCGAGAGCACGTCGCCGAGCTCCAGCACCTGCGGGCGCAGCGTCTGGCGGCGCGAGAAGGCGAGCAGCTGCCGCACCAGCGCCGCGGCGCGGTAGGCGTTCTGCTTGATCTGCATGATGTCGGGGAAGGAGGGGTCGGTCGGGCGGTGGCTCGCCAGCAGGAACTCCGAGGCGTTGATGATGACCTGCAGCACGTTGTTGAAGTCGTGCGCGATGCCGCCGGCGAGCTGCCCGACGGCCTGCATCTTCTGGGCCTGGTCGATGTTGTCCTTGAGCTTGCGCTCGGCGGTGGTCTCCAGCGCGTAGATGATGGCGCGCTCGCCGTCGCCATCCTCGGTCGCGGCCACGGGCGAGAGATAGAGCCGCGCCGAGCGGGCCTCGTCGGCGGCCAGCGTCAGGTCGAGCGGGGTGATCTCGGAGCGGCCCTCCATCGCCTCGGTCAGCGCCCGGTCGAGCCCGCCGCCGGGGGCGACGAGATCGTGGATGGTGGCGGGCTGAGGCCCGGTCGGGGTCAGGCGGGCGAAGGCGGCGTTGGCGCGCAGGATCGCGCCGTTGCGGTCGACGGTGGCGATCGCCATCGGCGTCGAGTGGAAGAAACGGGCGAAGCGGATTTCGGCCTCGCTGCCGCCGTCGGTGCCGGCCTCGCCGGGGGCGCGGTTGAGGACGAGCGTACGCGAGGGGCCGGCGCGGCCGTCGCTGCCGAAGGCGACCTGGTGGTGCAGGCGCACCGGCAAGGGCGCGCCGTTGCGGCGCTTGAGATCGACGTCGAGCACCTCGACGCGCACATCCCCGGCATGGCCGCGGATGGCCTGGACGAGCGCGGCGGCGGCCGGCGTCGCGATGTCGTCGAGATGCAGGCCGCCGGAGCCGAAGCGGGCGAGGTCGAAATCGAGCCAGCCGGAGAGGGTGGCGTTGAGATAGGAGACCTCGCCATCGGCGTCGATCGAGACGAAGCCGGCGGGCGCATGGTCGAGATAGTCGATCGCGTGCTGGAGCTCCTGGAAGGCGTTCTCCTGGCGCTCGCGCTCGGGCGTGACGTCGGAGACCGACCAGAGCGTCGCGGGGCGCCCGTCGCGGCGCACCGGCGAGACCTTGATGCGGTACCAGCCGACGGCGCCGCGCCCGCCGAGCGCCGGCTCGAGCCTGACCTCCTCGACGAGCTTGCGGCTCTCGCGGGCGGCAGTGGCGAGGCGGTAGATCGCCTCCGAGACCTCGGCGCGGCCGGTGAAGAGGCTGCCGACCGGGCGCAGATCGCCCTCGGTGACGATGACGCCCTCGTCGGCGCGGTCGACGATCGCCTTGGTCAGGTCGTTGCGGGCGGCGCGGCCCGAGAACTGCACGAGCCCGATGGCGAAGGCGAAGAGGCCGAAGACACCGACGACCGAGAGCAAAGCAAGCAGCCCCAGGATCAGCGGCTGCGCCCATTCGTTGGCAATGAAGCCGAGCGCGACGGCGGCGCCGACAAGCAGCCCCGCCACCAGCAGGATGATGCCGATATGGCCCGGCTTGTCGGAGCGATCGATCGCAGTCGTGGTGCCGCCCATTGCGGTGTGGTCCGTCCCTTGTGGCGACGCGCCGGCCCGATGGCGACCGTCGAGGCTTCCCGGCGAGTTAGGCGCGGCGGCGCTTCAGGCGCAAGACGTATCCGATGACTTCCGCCACCGCCTGGTAGTGTTCGACAGGAATTTCTTCGTCGATGTCGACGCTGGCGTAGAGCGCGCGCGCCAGCGGCACGTTCTCGACGATCGGGACGTCGTGCTCGCCGGCGACCTCGCGGATCTTCAGCGCCACGGCATCGACGCCCTTGGCGAGGCAGAGCGGCGCGGCCATGCCGGGCTCGTAGCGCAATGCGACGGCGTAGTGGGTCGGGTTGGTGATGATCACGGTCGCCTTGGGGACCTGCGCCATCATGCGCTTGCTGACGCGCTGCATCCGGATCTGGCGCAGCTTCGCCTTGATCTCGGGATTGCCTTCCGAGTTCTTGTACTCATCCTTGAGCTCCTGCCGCGTCATCTTCTGGCGCTGGTACCAGGAGAAGCGCTGCCAGACGAAATCGCCGAGCGCGACCACGGCGAAGAGCGCGAGTGCCGCTGCCATCAGCTTGATCGCCAGGACGAGGGTGGCCGGCAGCAGCGCGGCGACGTTCATCTGCGCGAAGCCCTCGAGCCGGTCATGCTCGTTCCAGAGCGTGATCCAGAGCACGGCGCCGACGAGGCCGGTCTTGGCCAGGCCCTTGGCGAAGTTGACCCNNNTTGACCCAGGCCTCCTTGCCGAACATGCGCTTGGCGCCGGCCATGGGCGAGATCCGGTTGAGCTTCGGCATCAGCGGGTCGAAGGTCCAGAGCGGCTTGTGCTGGATCAGCGCGCCCGCCAGCGCCGCGACGAGGATGAAGGCGAAGGGCAGGCCGAGCGCGGCGAAGCCGGTCATCACGCCCTGCTTGGCGACGTTGGCGAAGGCGGCGCCGTCGGAGGGCACCTGGTGGGCGTTCATCAGGAAGGCGCGCAGCGAGAGCGCGCTGTCGCGGGCGGCCCAGCCGGCGCCGACCAGCAGGGCCAGGGTGAAGCCGCAGAGCACGAAGAAGGTGCCGATCTCCTGCGATCTGGGAATGTCGCCTTTCTCGGCGGCCTGATCCAGCTTTCGCTGGGTCGGCTCCTCTGTTCTGTCCTCGTTGTCGGCCTCCTCGGACATCGGCGCTCAGTTCCCCGTGAACTGGCGCAGGAAGCCGCCGAGATCGCCGAGGAAGACGCTCATCATCACGCCGACGACGGCGAAGAGGACGAGCATGCCGCCGAGGATCGAGGCCGGAACCGCGAGGAAGAAGACCTGGAGCTGCGGCATCATCCGGGCGAGTACGCCGAGCCCGAGATTGAACAGCAGGCCGAAGACGATGAAGGGCGCCGAGATCTGCACCGCCAGCGCGAAGCCCTGCGAGGCGGCGCGCACCGCCAGGGCCATCACGTCGCCGAGCTCGGGATTGCCGCCCGGCGGCAGCAGCCGGTAGCTCTCATGGATCGCGACGATGGCGACATGGTGCAGGTCGCTGGTCAGGATCAGCGTGATGCCGAGCATGGTGAGCAGGTTGCCGATCGAGGGGTTCTGCGTGCCGCCGGTGGGATCGACTGTCATCGCGAAGCCGAGACCCATGGTCTGGGCGACGAGCGTGCCGGCGGTCTGCAGGCAGGCCATGACGAAACGGGCGCAGACGCCGATGACGAGGCCGATCAGCACCTCGCCGAGCAGGAGGGAAACCACGCCGGCCGTGTCGGAGGGCAGCTGCAGCAGCGGGCGCGCCATCGGCACCATCATCAGGGCGATGAAGAAGGCCAGCGACAAGCGCGCGCGGGAGAAGATGAAGCGCTCGCCGATGCCGGGCATGAGCATCACCATCGTGCCCACCCGCGCGAAGACGAGCACGAAGACGGCGCTGATCTCGGGCAGGATCGCAATCTGCATCGTGCCGCCGGGCCCTCGTCGCCAACCGGGGCGCCGCGGGGCCGGTCCGCCGCGGAGGGCGAGGCACGGCAGCGGCAGGCTCATTCGCCCGTGGCGATTCGGACGGCGACCCGTCCCATATAACCCGCCAGCGCGTCGCCCATGAACGGCAGAAACAGCATCAGCGCGGCAAAGACGGCGATGATCTTGGGAACATAGACGAGCGTCTGCTCCTGGATCTGCGTCAACGCCTGCACCAGCGAGACGGCGAGGCCGACGATGAGCGCCACCATCATCAGCGGTCCGCCGGCCTTGAGAAAGACCATGATGCCGTCGCGGGCGACGTCGAGAATGGCTCCGGATGTCATGATGTCGTCCTGATCGGCCGGTGTCAGACCGGCATCCGCATGATTTCTTCATAGGCCGCGATGACGCGGTCGCGCACGGCGACCAGCGTCTCGATCGCGGCCTCGCTCTCGGCGACGGCGGTGACGACATCGACGACGTCGGCGCGGCCGGCGGCGACGGATGCCGCCTGCGCGTCCGAGCGCCGGCCGGCATCGGCGGTGGCCTCGAGCGCCTTGCCGATCATGGAGGCGAAATCGGGGCCCCCACTCTCGGAGCCCGAGGCGGTCTGCGGCTTGCGGAGCAGGTTGCCCGCGCCCATCCCCTGGATCGAGGCATAGGCGCCGGCGGCGAAGCTGGGCGTGGCCATGACGGTCTTTCCCTTCAGGCGCGCAGAATGTCGATGGTGCGCTGGATCATCCGGCGCGTCGACGAGATCAGATTGAGATTGGCCTCGTAGCTGCGCTGGGCCTCGCGCATGTCCATCGACTCGATCAGCGAGTTGACGTTGGGCATCTTGACGTTGCCGGCGGCGTCGGCCGTCGGGTTGCCCGGCTCGTATTTGACCCGGAAGGCGCTCTGGTCGCGCTGGACGCGGCCCATGTCGACCACCTGCGCCTCGAGCTCGCGGTCGAAGCGGCGCTGGAAGGTCGGGATCTTGCGGCGATAGGGGTCGGCCCCGGCGCGCTCCGGCCCGGAATCGGCGTTGGCCATGTTCTCGGCGATGACGCGCATGCGGCCGGACTGGCTGCGCAGTCCCGACGTTGCCACCGCGATGCTCTTGAGAAGATCCATGTCGCCCGTTCTCCCTGGTCCGCGACGCGGGCGCCTCGACGGCGCCCGACGGCGTCAGCGCCCCTTGCCGATCGCGATCTTCATCAGCCCGAGGCCCTTGCTGTAGAGCGAGGCGGCGAGCTGATAGTCGGACTGGTTCTGGGCGACCTTCATCATTTCGTCCTCGAGATTGACGGCGTTGCCGCTGGGCGTCGTCTCGAAGCGGCGGGCGCGGGCGCTGTCGAAGCCGTCGCTGCGGCCGCCGATGCCCATGTGCCCCTCGCTGGTGCGCGCCAGCGAGACACCGCCGACGCCGCCGGCGCCGCCCGCCCGGATCGTCGGCGCCTTGACGTCCATCGGCCGGAAGCCGGGGCTGTCGGCATTGGCGACGTTCTCGGCCAGCACCTTCTGGCGCGACTGGTGGAAATGCATGCGCGTCTTGAGCGCCTGCATCAGGTTCCCGCCTGTGCCCAGGGCCGAATTCGCCATGGCCGTCGCCCTCCCACTGCCGGCATGAAGCCGCTGCACTGGGTAAATCTTGCCGGGTGCATGGTTAACGAGCGGTTAAAGCCCCCGGGTTTCGAGCATCCGGTTAACCACGGATTCACCATGTTTCCTGAAAGCGCGGGCGCTATGCTATAGCCAGCGTGTTCAACATCGGGCGGATTCCGGCAGCCGGGACCCGGCCCCGCCGTCGCTTATGAGGCAGACCTTGCAGAGCTTGTTTGGCTTCGATCTCCCGACCGCGCAGAAGTGGGTCATCGCCTTCGGCGTCATTCTGGTCCTGCTGGTGCTGCTGGGCCTGTTCGCGCGGCAGATCAAGGATGGCCGGCTGCGGATCAAGGGGCAGGGTGGCGGCCGCGCCCGGCAGCCGCGGCTCGGCGTGGTCGACATCCACGATCTCGACCGCCAGCGCCAGCTGGTGCTGATCCGCCGCGACAATGTCGAGCATCTGGTGATGATCGGCGGCGCCTCCGACGTGGTCGTCGAGACCAACATCCTGCGCAGCGGCGCGCGGGCGGCGATGCCCGCCCAGCCGGATCTCGGCCTGCCCGACCGGCCGCTGCCCTTCGACACGCTGATCCCGCCCGAGCCGCGCGAGCCGGCGGAGGACCCGCGCCGCACGGCGCCGCCGGCTCCGGTGGCGCCGGTCCCGGCCTTCCCGGAGCCGCCGCCACG
>NCCO01000096.1 GCA_002279705.1 Allobosea sp. 12-68-7 | reverse complement strand
CGTCACCGGCACGTCGCGCGCCAGAGAGGCGACGACGAAGACGTTGAGGCCGATCGGCGGGCAGGTCATGCCGATGCCGACCACGATCAGGACGAGGATGCCGAACCAGATCGCGACATCGTCGGCCGGCATGCCGAAATCGAGCGCGGTCACGATCGGGAAGAACACCGGCAGCGTCAGCAGGATCATCGCCAGCTCGTCCATCACCCCGCCGAGCACGATGTAGAACAGGAGCAGCCCGATCAGCACCGTATAGGGCGCGAAGCCCGAGGCCGCGATCATCTCCGCCGCCGCCGTCGGCACCTGCGTCAGCGCCAGGAAGGCATTGAAGATCTCCGCGCCGAGCAGGATCGCGAAGATCATCGCCGAGGTCTCCGCCGTCTGCAGGATCGCCTGGCGGACGGCGGCGGGCGTCAGCGTGCGACGCACGAGGCCGATGACCAGCATCACGAAAGCACCGACCGACGCGCCCTCCGTCGGCGTGAACACGCCGCCATAGATGCCGCCGACGACCACGAGCGCGACCAGCAGAGCCGGGATGATTCCCAGCAGCGGCCCGATGCGGTCGCGCCAGGCGACGCGCGGCTGGGCCGGGCCCCATTCCGGGTGGCGGCGCGTCATCATGGCGATCGTGACGCAATAGAACGCCGCAGCCATGAGGCCGGGGATCAGCGCCGCCTTGAACAGCTTGGCGATGTTCTGCTCGGTCGAGATCGCATAGACCACGAGAATGACCGAGGGCGGGATCAGGATGCCGAGCGTGCCGCCCACCGCGATCACCCCGCAGGAGAAGCCGGGATCGTAGCGATAGCGCCGCAGCTCCGGCAGCGCCGCGCGCGAGAAGGTCGCGGTCGTCGCCACCGCCGAGCCACAGATCGCCCCGAAACCGGTGCAGGCGCCGATCACCGCCATGCCCAGCCCCCCGCGCCGGTGGCCGACGACGGCGGACGCCGCCTTGAACAGGTCCCCCGCCAGGCCCGAACGCTCGGCGAAGGCCCCCATCAGCACGAAGAGCGGGATCACCGAGAGCGTGTAGTTGGCGAAGATCTGGTAGGGCGTGGTGCGAATGTAGTTCAGGAACGGGTCGAGCCCGTTGAGCTGGATATAGCCGACGCCGCCGACCAGCATCATCGCCAGCCCGATCGGCAGCCGCAGCGCCATCAGCGCCAGCATCACCGCAAACCCCGTGACGGCCATCGCAAAGCCGCTCATCACGCCGTCCTCAGCAGGCGCCGGGCGCTGACCACGGCCGTGACGGACACCAGCATCGCCAGACCGGCACAGAGCCCGATCGGCAGATAGGTCGGCACCAGCAGTACCATGCTGGTCTCGCCCGTGCCGAAAGCGGCGCGCGCACCGACCGCCAGCCGCCAGGCGATCAACGCCATCACGAGCGCGTAGACGATGTCCCAGACGGCATCGATGCGGCGCTGCCAGCGCTCCGGCAGCTTCAGCGTGAAGGTGTCGACGAAGATATTGCCGCGGCGCAGCTGGCACCAGGGCAGGAAGCAGAAGGCGGCGAGCGCCGTCGCCATCTGCACCAGCTCGAAATCGCCCGGAATGCCGGCGCTGCCGACGAGGTCGGACCGCAGCGTCACGCTGATCACCACCGTGAGCGAGAGCGTGATCAGCAGCACGCCACCGAGCAGGGCGACGCCCTGCACGACCCGCTCGAACGCCGATGGCGCGGCCTCCCCCCGATCGCGCGCCATCGACCCGGTCACGCCGCCTTGTCGTGCTTGGCGAGCGCGGCCCGGGTGTCGGCGAGCAACTTCTCGCCGTCGAGCCCCTTCTCCTTGGTCGTCTTCAGCCAGGCCTCGATCACGGGCTCCGTGGTCTTGCGCCAGCGCGCGGCCTCGGCCTCCTCGATCACGGTGATGGTGTTGCCGCGCTTGCGCACCATGTCGGAGACGACGATGGCCTGCTCGTCCCAGACCTTGCCGGCCATGCCCGCCGCCGCGGCACCGGAATTGCGGTCGATGATCGCCTTGAGGTCCGGCGCCAGCGCCGCGTATTTCGCCTTGTTCATCGCGAGGATGAAGGTCGCGACGTAGAAGGTCGGCGAGCCCGGGATCTCGGTGTGGAACTTCACCAGCTCCTGCACCTTCACCGAGGGCACCACCTCCCAGGGGATGACGGCGCCGTCGATGACGCGCTGCGCCAGCGATTCCGGCACCTGCGGCACTGGCATGCCGATGGCGTTGGCGCCGAGCGCCTTCAGCGCCTCGCCGGCCAGCCGGGTCGGGAAGCGCAGCTTCAGACCCTTGAGGTCCTCCATCGTGCGGACCTGCTTGTTGGCGTGGATCAGTCCGTGATCATGCGTCCACAGGCAGATCGGGTGCACGTCCTTCAGCTCGGCGGCGAGGTTCTGCTGCGCATATTCGGTCAGCGCCAGCGAGTTCACCAGCGCCCGCTTGTTGGCGACGAAGGGCAGCTCGAACGCCTCGAGCCCGGTGAAACGGCCCGGCGTATAGCCCGGCAGCGTCCAGACGAGGTCGGCGACGCCGTCGCGCGCCTGGTCGAACAGCTGCGGCGGGGTGCCGCCGAGCTGCATCGAGGGGAAGATGTCGATCTTGATGCGCCCGTTGGATTCGGCCGCGACCTTGTCGGCCCAGGGCTTGAGGAAGCGGGCATGCCCCACCGCGACCGGCGGCAGGAAATGGTGCATCTTCAGTGTCACCTCCTGTGCGTTCGCACGGGTGGCACGCAGCACGGCCGGCGCGGCGACAGCCGTTCCGGCGCCCAGCAGAAATCGGCGGCGATCAAACGTCATGACGTCCCTCCCAAGGATGTCGGCTGTTTCTCTGCGCCGCCCCGGCGGGACGCACGCATGACAGTGTCGTCAACTTAGCATGACCGGCGGCGAGTCTGGCCTCGGGGCCTGCCCGCTTCTGGATCGAGGGATATCGTTGCCGACGCAACCAAAACCGTCAAGCGCCCATGATCGACCCTGCGGCGGGATCCGCGCATGAAAAACCGCGCCCCACGGGGGCGCGGTCGCGGGTCGCGCAGCCGATGTCCGCTCAGGCCTGCGGCGGAATCCGCAGCACCCAGCCGGGCTGGATCAGGTCCGGGTTCTTCACGGGCGGCGTGTTCGCCTTGACGATGTCGTTGTACTTCGCGCCCTGGCCCTTGCCGTAGTGCTCCTCGGCGATCTTCCAGAGCGTGTCGCCCTTCTTCACCGTGTAGAACACCGCGGCCGGCACCTCCTTGGTCACCACGAGGTCGGACTCGACGGTGGCGATGCCGACGGTGTTGCCGAGCGCCAGGATGATCTTCTCGGCCTCCTCGGTCGACATCGCCTTGCCGGAGACCTTCACCTTGTCGCCGTCGATGCTGATCGCGACATCGGAGGGCAGGCCGTGGCCGGCGAGTTCCTTCTGCAGCGTATCCGGCGTCGCCGCCTTGGCCGAGCCGAAGATCTTGGCTCCGGCATCCTTGATGAAACTGAACAGGCCCATGCGTTTCCTCCATCCGTTGGGGCTCCATCAAGCCCAACTGCGGTGACATGTTCAAGGCGGCCGTGGCCCCGCCCGTGCTTTTCCCGCCTGCTGCCGTAGCGGGAGGCCAGATCATCCGCGCCGATGGATGACAGAAAAGGGCTTTCCCCGGCCGGCGGCGACTGCCACAAGCGCGCCGAACCGCCAACAGGAGCTCCCCGATGCTGACCCTCGCCCAGGCCCAAACGATCCTGGCCACCGCCCTCGCCCATGCCCAGGGCGCCGGATTCAAGCCGCTGGCCATCGCCATCCTCGACGCCCGCGGCGCGCAGAAGCTCGTCGCCGCGCAGGACGGCACCAGCCTGAAGCGCGGCGAGATCGCCATCGGCAAGGCGCATGGCGCCGTCGCCATGGGCGTCGGCTCGCGCGCCCTGCACAAGATGGCGCTGGAGCGCCCCTATTTCGTCGGGGCGGCGACCCACGCCGTCGGCGGTTCGCTCGTGCCGGTGCCGGGCGGCGTGCTGATTCGTGATGCGGCCGGCGCGCTGCTGGGCGCCATCGGCATCTCCGGCGACACCTCGGACAATGACGAGGCCGCGGCGCTGGCGGGCATCGCCGCAGCCGGCCTCACCGGCGACACCGGCGCCTGAGGAGGCGACGACCCGGCCCGGATCAGTGGGCCAGCGCCGACGACACCGTCTCGCGGCCCACCACCGGCGCCGCGGGGCCCAGCCCCAGCGACTCGCGCACCTGGCGGGAGCGGCCCGACAGCAGCGACGGCAGCAGCGAACCGCCATCGGCGACCAGCGGCTCGTCCTTCAAAGGCGGCAGCGGCAGGACATCCTCGCCCTCCTCCACCGGGGCCGAGCTGACGCGCTCGTGCAGCTCCGCGAAGGCGCCCTCGATCGGCCGGAAGCTGAAGCGCACCTTGTGCGTCCCGGCCAGCACCTGGACGGCCCGGAACAGGACATTGGCCTTCAGGATCTCGGAGTCGACGCCGTCGACCTCCGCCCGCCACCAGGGATGCCAGATGTCGTTCAGCACGACGAACCCGGCAGTGGACGCCGTCACCTCGATCTCGACCTCGGTGTTCTCATAGCGCAGCACCGTCACCTCGGCGCGGGCCTGGACTGGCCCCTCCGGCACGCCGAGGGGAGGCTCGGCATCGAGCAGGACGGCCTGCTGGGGATCGACCTCAGGCCAGCGCCCGCTCTGCTTCATCGCGTCGAAATCGGCGAGTTCCCAACCACCGACGAACTGCACGCGCGGCAGCGCGCGCGGGTTCTCGTAGACATAGCCTTCCTTCGTCCGCGCGATCAGCCGGAGGTCGCCATCGCGCAGCGCGTGGTCGACCTGCTCGATCGGCAGCGGCGAGGCGATGTAGCGCAGCCCCAGAAGATCGGCGAGGCGGCAGCGATAGGACGGGAAGAGCGGCGTGAACTTGCGCTGGTCGGGCCCAGCGATCGTGTCGCGCGTGCCGACGGCATCCGAAAAATCCGCCAGCCTCAGGGGGTTGTAGCCGAGTGTATGGTCGAAGCCATGCACCATGCCGGCATTCGGCCACTCAAAGCCCAGTCCCAGCAGTTCGACCCGGTCGCGCCGTGCCGAGCCCGCGGGCTGGGCCGTCAGCCGCTTCAGCACCTGGACGGTCTCGTTGCGGGTCTCGGGGCGCAGGACGTCGTAGATGTCGGGCGCCAGGGCGGTCGATTCGTTGGGGCCGTTGTTGACGCCGAGATCCGCCGCGACGACGCCGGCCACCAGGAGCAAAGCCGCCAAGGGGCCGAGCCCCCGCCTCAGCCGGCTCAGGCCGTGAAGCAGCGCCAGCGCCAGGGACAGCCACAGGAGGGCGAGCGCCACGGGCTTGAGCGCTTCCGCCAGCCGCCCCTGCTGCGACGAGACCAATAGCGCCAGACCGGCCAGCGCGACCACGAGACCGGCGCCCCACAGCCAGTCTCGTTTCGTGAGCCCGAGCTGAGGCTCGCTGAAGAGCCGGTGCAGCATGTAGCCCGACAGGACCGCGCCGAGAGCGCCGATCAGGAAGGTGGCATCGGCCGGCCGGCGGAAAGCGTCGACGCCCGGCAGAAAGTGATAGAAGGCGGCAAAGGCGGGCGTGTAACGGCCGATCGCGAAGAGCACCATCAGCGCAAACAGGATGGACAGACTGCGGATACCCCGGTCCCACAGCCAGCCACGGCTCAGGCCCGGAACGATCAGGAGAAGCGCAGGAAGCGCGCCGAAATAGACCTGCCCCATGTTCTGAGACAGGAACAACTCCTTGGCATTCCAACTCGGGCTGTAGGGCCCCCAGAAATCAACCTGCGGATCCTGCGCGCCGAAGAGATCGGCGACGAAGGCGGTCAGCAGTGAAGCCGGATGCAGCGACCCTCGCCCTGCCTCGACCAGATCCACGGCGGGGCGCGTCGTCGCCTCGGCGAAGAGCCAGGTCCAGAGCAGCGGCAGCGCCACGACGACGAGGCCGACCACCGCCGCCACCGCACCCGGCAGGATGCTGGCGCGCAGCGCCGGCCAGCCGCCGGACAGCCAGTGCGCCACGACCACGCCGATGAGGATATAGGCCCCGAGCAGCGCGACCTGGTCGGGCTCGACCATCATCAGGCCGGCGGCGAAGCCCGCCAACGCACCGGCCGCGAGCGAACCGCGCTGCAGCATCCGCGCCGTCAGCCAGAAGGCGATGGCGAAGAAGGCGAGGCTCGCGATCTGGCCGACATGCTGGACGCGCCAGGCCGCCGAGGCGCCGAAGGCGAAGACGATCGCTGCCAGCAGCCCCCCGGCCGGGTGCCAGTTGCGGTCGCGGAAGAACATCATCAGGGCGAGCCCGCCCGCCAGCAGATGGGCGAGCACATAGGCGTCGACGGCGCGGAAGCTCGGCGAGGGCACGAGCGCCGCGAGAAGGATGGCGGGGGAGAAGATCAGCGACTGCGGGTCCGCGACCTGCGGCGAGCCACCGAAGACGTTGTGCGTCCAGAACGGGGACTGACCCGAATGAAGCGCCCGCGCG
This sequence comes from Allobosea sp. 12-68-7, assembly GCA_002279705.1. Taxonomy (GTDB): domain Bacteria; phylum Pseudomonadota; class Alphaproteobacteria; order Rhizobiales; family Beijerinckiaceae; genus Allobosea. The sequence continues at coordinate 31,214 of NCCO01000096.1, read as the reverse complement.
AGGAACTGGATCTGCGCCTGGAAATGCGCCTTGGCATCGAACGGGATGGTGACGGCGCCCGACAGCCAGGGCCAGCACAGCAGCACCCAGACACAGATAAAGGCCATGGCCGCCAACCCGTAGCCGGCGACCCTTCTCGAATGCGCGTCCAACGGACCCCCCGGTCCCATCTTCATGCCGGAGGCACCCGGATCGGGAACCACAGTCCAGCCTGTCAGTGGCCGGACCATGCCCGCAACGAGCTGAACCGAAACTGAATGACGTCACGCAGCCGTGATCACGTTCTTCCGCAACGTAAGGGATCGGTTACCGCGATCGGCGACCCGGCGCGCGGATCAGCACGAATCAGCGTCCTTGGGCGAGCCATTGCGCCAGCACGCGCCGCTCGTCGGCCGTGATCCCCGAGAGATTGTTGGGCGGCATCGCATGGGTCATCACGGCCTGGACGCGGATGGCCCGCGCGTGAGCCGCGATCGTCTCCGGCTCGTGCAGCAGCACGCCCTTGGGCGGAATCTGGATGCCCGGCCAGGTGGGCTCGGGCGCATGGCACATCGCGCAGCGCCCGGTGACGATGGTGGCGACGGCCTCGGGCGGAGGCTGGAGGCCGGCCAGCATCACAGGCTTGGTCGCCGGCAGAGGCGACAACCCCAGCCGCTCGCGCCCGCCCGGCGAGGACGCCATCGCCACCCAGAAGGCGAGCCAGAGCGCCACCAGCGCGACCGCCCAGGTCCACCACGGCGACCGCGCATGGTCGGCATGGCGGATGTTGAAGAAATGCCGGATCAGCGCCCCAGCGACGATGATCAGCGCGACCAGCACCGGGATCACCGCCGAATTGGCATAGGTGACCGGATAATGGTTCGACAGCATCAGGAACAGCACCGGCAGGGTGATGTAATTGTTGTGCAGCGAGCGCTGCTTGGCCGCCTTGCCGTATTTCGGATCCGGCTTCTCGCCGGCGGTCAGCGCCGCGATGACCTTCCGCTGACCGGGCATGATGTTGAATAAGACATTGGCGGTCATGATCGTCGCCATCAGCGCGCCAGTGTGGATCAGCGCGCCGCGGCCGGAGAAGACCGAGGCAAACGCCCAGCTCGCCGCGACCACATAGGAAAAGCCGAGCAGGCCGAGCACGATGTCGTTGCGCCCGAGCGGCGAACGACACAGCCAGTCGTAGAACAGCCAGCCGAAGACCAGCGCCGCGATGCCGATGGCACCCGCCACCGGGGGCGAGAGCTGCATCACCGCCGGGTCGATCAGGTAGAGCTCCGACTGTGCGTAATAGACCCAGACCAGCAGGAAGAAGCCCGAGATCCAGGTCCAGTAGGCCTGCCATTTGTGCCAGGTCAGCTCGGCCGGCATCACGGCGGGCGCGACCAGGTATTTGCGCATCTCGTAGAAGCCGCCGCCATGGACCTGCCACGCCCGCCCGCCCTCGCCCGGCGGGATGTCGGCCGCGGGACGCAAGGACGCGTCGAGATGGATGAAGAAGAAGGACGAGCCGATCCAGGCGATCGCCGTGATCACATGCAGCCAGCGCAGCAGCATGCCGCCCCATTCCATCAGATAGGCGTCGAGCATCGCGGCGGTGGCAAGGCAGCATGCAAGCGCGGCGCCGCGCGGGCGGCGGCGAGACGGCAGTACGGTGGGAAGGACGAGCATGGCGGGACTGACGACACATATCCTCGACACGCATGGTGGCGTCCCCGCCGCGGGCGTGGCCATCACCCTGCGCCGCATCACCGACGGCCAGGCGCAAACGCTGGCGACCACCGTCACCAATGCCGACGGCCGCACCGACGCGCCGTTGCTGACGCCCGAGGCGACGCAGCCCGGCCTCTATGAGATCGACTTCGCGATCGGCCCCTATTTCCGCGACCGCGGCGTCGCCCTGCCCGACCCCGCCTTCCTCGAGACCGTCACGGTGCGCTTCGGCATCGCCGACACCAGCCGGCACTGGCATGTGCCGCTCAACTGCTCGCCCTATGGCTACACGACCTATCGCGGGAGTTGAGGGCGGCCACGCGAGCCGCGCCGTCAGGAACCCTCCGTCATTGCGAGCGGAGCGAAGCAATCCAGAGCGACGGTGCCCGATGGCCCCTGGATTGCTTCGCTCCGCTCGCAATGACGGATGACGCCGCTGCCCAGAACGACGTTTTTTTTCATCGTCAGACACTTACCGCCCCGACCTGAATCACTTTGCGAGCGCCGCCCGCCATGACCGACACTGCCTATCCGCGCGATCTCGAAGGCTATGGCCGCACCCCGCCGCATCCGCGCTGGCCGGGGAAGGCCCGCATCGCCGTGCAGTTCGTGATCAATTACGAGGAGGGCGGCGAGAACAACATCCTGCATGGGGACGCAGCCTCCGAGGCTTTCCTCTCCGAGATCGTCGGCGCCGCGCCCTGGCCCGGCCAACGCCACATGAACATGGAGTCGATCTACGAATACGGCTCGCGCGCCGGCTACTGGCGGCTCTGGCGGATGTTCACGCAGCGCAAGCTGCCGGTGACCGTCTTCGCCATCGCCAGCGCGCTGCAACGCTATCCAGAGATCGCCGCCTCGATGCAGGGACGTGCCGGCCGAGAAGGAGCGCGCCGACATCCTGGAATCCATCCGCATCCAGCGCGAGATCACCGGCGCGCGCCCGCTCGGCTTCTACCAGGGCCGCTCGTCGGAGCGCACGACACCGCTGATGATGGACGAAGGCGGCTTCCTCTATACCGCCGACAGCTATGCCGACGAGTTGCCCTACTGGCTGAGCGGGCCGAAGGGGCCGCAGCTCGCCGTGCCCTACACGCTCGATGCCAACGACATGCGCTTTGCCACCCCGCAGGGCTTCAACAGCGGCGACCAGTTCTTCGCCTATCTCAGGGACTCCTTCGACCTGCTCTATGCCGAGGGCGAGACCGCGCCGAAGATGATGTCGATCGGCCTGCATTGCCGCCTCGTCGGCCGGCCGGGCCGCGCCGCCGCGCTGGCGCGCTTCCTCGACCATGTGCAAGGCCATGACGATGTCTGGGTCGCGACGCGGCTCGACATCGCCCGCCACTGGGTCCGCCACCACCCGCCGGCCGGCGGCTACCGCCCCTCGGCCGCCCCAAAAGCGCTTTTCGTCGAGGTCTTCGGGCGGATCTGGGAGAATGCGCCCTGGATCGCCGAGGCGACCTTCGACGCCGGGATCACGCCCGCCCATGACGATGCCGCCACCCTGCATGCGGCGATGGCGCAGGTGATGCGCGCCGCCCCGCGCGACAGGCTGAAGGCGCTGCTGCTCGGCCATCCCGACCTCGCCGGCAAGCTCGCGGCGGCCGGCGAGATGACCGAGGAATCGATCGGCGAGCAGGCCTCCGCCGGGCTCGACCGCCTCGCTCCCAGCGAACGCGCCCGCTTCACGGAAGCCAACGACGCCTACAAGGCGCGCTTCGGCATCCCCTTCATCATGGCGGTGGCGGGCGCCAGCAAGGACGCGATCCTGGCCGCCTTCGAGACGCGGCTGCAGAGCACGCCCGAGGTCGAGTTCGAGACGGCGCTGGGACAGGTCGAGCGCATCTCGCTGCTGCGGCTGAAGGAGATCATGCGCTGAGAGCCGTCATTCTCGGGCGAAGCGAAGCGAAGACCCGAGAATCTCCATCAGGATCATCTCCGGCCGGAGATGCTCGGGTCTTCGCCCGAGCATGACGCGCGAACTTACAACCCGCTCACCAGATGCCCGCCATCGACGGCGACCACCGCCCCGGTCATGTGGCGCCCGGAATCCGAGCAGAGCAGCAGCAGCGGCCCGTCGAGATCGGCGGGGTCGCCGATGCGGCGGCTCGGGATGCGCTTGGTCAGCGCCTCGCCGGCCTCGCTGTCGAAGAAGTCGCGGTTGATGTCGGTGACGATGTAGCCCGGCGCCAGCGCGTTGACCCGGATGCCATGGCGCGCCCATTCCAGCGCCAGCCCCTTGGTCATCTGGATCAGCCCGGCCTTGGAGACGGCATAGGGCACGACGCGAGTCATCACCCGCTCGCCCAGGATCGAGGCGATGTTGACGATCGCCCCGCCTTGCTTCCCCGCGATCATGACCTGCGCTGCCGCCTGCGCCGCGAAGAAGCAGCCCTTCAGGTTGACGTCGAGCTGCGCGTCCCATTGCGCCTCGGTGACCGAGATCGCAGCCTCCGTCTCACCGATGCCGGCATTGTTGACGAGCACGTCGAGCCCGCCGAGCAGCCGCGCCGCCTCCGCCACGCCGGCCTGGATCGAGGGCACCGAAGCGACGTCGAGCGCCAGCGGCATCACCTGGCCCGGCAGCGTGGCACAGGCCGTCGCCAGTTCCCCCAGACGCTCGACCCGGCGCGCCGCCGCCACGACATGGGCGCCCTGCCCCGCCAGCAGCCGCACGAAATGCGCACCGAGTCAGATCCTCGCCCATGCCGATCCTCGTTTGATTGTCAGGAAGGGACACTGCGGCGGGCGGCGGGTCAATCGCAGTCCCTCGACCCGTTGTCGTCATTGCGAGGAGCGCCGCGACGAAGCAATCCAGGGGGACGCAGTGCGAGACCTTCTGGATCGCTTCGCTGCGCTCGCGATGACGACCGGCCGCCAGATGATGGCCCGCGCCTATGCCGCCCTCATCTCCGGCACCAGCAACCCGACACGGGCGAGATCCGCGCGGAAGCGGGCCGTCTCGCGCTCGCGTGCCGTCTCGTCGGGCAGGCGCAGCAAACAGGAGGGATGGACCGTCGCCAGCAGCGCCGTACCGTCCTCCAGCGCGAGATCGCGCTCCCGCATCGAGGCCAGCGATCCCGTGTAGCCGGTCAGGGCGTGCAGCGCGGTCGCGCCCAGCGCCACCACCAGCTTCGGCCGCACGAACTCCCGCTCCAGCCCGAGCCAGAAGCGGCAGGCGGCGATCTCGCCGGCATGGGGCCGCTCATGGATGCGCCGCTTGCCGCGCACCGTGAATTTGAAGTGCTTCACCGCATTGGTGACATAGGCGCGGCTGCGGTCGAGCCCGGCCTCCCCCATCACCGCGTCGAAGACCTGGCCCGCAGGCCCGACGAAGGGCCGGCCCGCCAGATCCTCCTGATCGCCCGGCTGCTCGCCGACGAACATCACAGGCGCCGCCAGCGGCCCCTCGCCGAACACCGTCTGCGTCGCCTGCTGGCACAGCCCGCAGCGCGAACAGTCCTTCGCGGCTTGCCACGCCTGCTCCCAGGACGCGGGCGCCTCGGTCGAGCCGGGCTCGGCCTCCCGCAGGCGTTGCATCTGCCGCAGATGCCGCTCCGGCGGCAGGGTCGGCGCCTTCGCCACCATCTCCTGCGCCCTCTTGCCGGCCGCGGCGATCAGCGGCGCGATCAGTTCGGCCTCGGGCAGGTTGCGCCAGTATTTCTCCGGCATCTCCGCCTTCATGGCTTTGATCTTGAGGCGGGCCGAATTGAAGATGTTGGCGTAGTAGGTCCGCCAGTAGCCCTCCACCGCATCGTCGTCGGGCGCGTCCGCGCGCGAGGCGCCCTCCCCCAGATGCAGCGTCGTCCCGTCCCAGTGGAGCGAGCGCAGCGGCGTCAGGATCGACCAGCGTATCGCCGCGAAGCGCTCGACGAAGAAGCGCGAGACGCGCTCGACGATGTGGTGCTCGGGCTCGAACCAGGCGACGAAGGCCTCGCCGCCATCGGGGCCGACGACCTCGCGGAAGCGGACGAAGGCGGTCATCTTGTGCAGGTCGCGCCGCACCGATTTCGCCATCGCCCGGGCGCGATGGACATCCTCGTCGGTGACCGCATGCAGCAATGTCGGCTCGCGCTGGAGCCGCAGCAGCAGCCGGTAGAGCAGATCGAAGCGGCCGTTATCGCGGTGGCAGACCACCGCCTGCGCCAGTTCGAAGAAGTCGCGCGGCACGCGCAGCTCCGCCCCGTTCGCCGGAACCGGCGGCCGCTCGGCCAGCCCGGCGAAGAGCCCGGACGCTTCCGTCCCGATCTGCCAGTCGATCCGCGCCGGCGCCACCTCCGCCAGCGCCAGCGCGCGCGCCTGCCGCCGCCAGCCCTCGAAATCGGCCGGGTGGTCGAGACGCGCCAGGATACCGGACTGCGCCATGGCGGGCCTCAAAGCAGCGCGAGCTGCTGCGGCTTGGGCGCCAGATGCTGCTTCAGCCGCTCGCTGTCGAGCAGGACGCCGGGGCGCCAGCCTTCGGCGACGACGAAATGGCGCAGGGTGGCCATCGAGCGCGCGATCTTGCCGACATCCTCCAGCCTTAAGCGCCGGAAGCGGCGCGTCTCCAGGATGCGCGCGACGCTCTTGGTGCCGAGCCCCGGCACGCGCAGCAGCGTCTCGCGGTCGGCCCGGTTGACGTCGACCGGAAAGCGCGCGCGATGCCGCAGCGCCCAGGCGAGCTTGGGATCGATCGCGAGATCGAGCATGCCGCCGGCGCCGTCGTCGAGGATCTCGCCGACCTCGAAGCCGTAGAACCGCGTCAGCCAGTCGGCCTGGTAGAGCCGGTGCTCGCGCATCAAGGGAGGTTCCGACAGCGGCAGCTGCACGCTGGAGTCCGGGATGGGGCTGAAGGCGGAATAATAGACCCGCTTCAGGCCGAAGGAGCCATAGAGCTGCACGCTGCGCTGCAGGATCGTCGCATCGCTCGCCCCGTCGGCACCGACGATCATCTGCGTGCTCTGCCCGGCGGGCGAGAACACCGGCGCGCGCCGCGACGTCGCCCGTTCGGCCTTGCTCTCCTCGATCCGGAGCTTCAGCCCGCCCATGGCGGCGCTGATCTCTCGCGGCCGCTTCTCCGGGGCGAAGTGCTCCATCGAGACCTCGGTCGGCAGCTCGACATTGATCGAGACACGGTCGGCATAGAGCCCGGCCTGCGCCACCAGATCGGCGTTGGCGCTGGGAATGAGCTTGAGGTGGATATAGCCGCGAAAACAGTGGATCTCACGCAGCGTCTGCGCCACCCGCACCAGCTCCGCCATCGTGTAGTCCGGCGAGCGGATGATGCCGGAGGAGAGGAACAGCCCCTCGATGTAGTTGCGCTTGTAGAAGCTCAGCGTGAGGTCGACGACCTCCGCCACCGAGAAGCGCGCCCGCCGGACATTGCTCGACGAGCGGTTGATGCAGAAGACGCAATCATAGCTGCAGTAATTCGTCAGCAGGATCTTCAGCAGCGAGATGCAGCGGCCATCGGGCGCATAGGAATGGCAGATGCCCGACCCCGTGGTCGAGCCGAGGCCGCCCTTCAGCGAGTTGCGCCTGGTCGTGCTGCTGGAGGCGCAGGAGGCGTCGTATTTGGCCGCATCGCTCAGGATCTCGAGCTTCTCCATCACCGTCAGCTGTGCCACGTCGCGCCTCTTTGTTCACTCTTCGTTCTCAATAGAGCGGAGCGCGTGCCGTCGCCAGAGACCGATCGTCGCGGGCCGCCTCGCCCGGGCGAGCGGTGGAACCTGACCTCGCGGCCGGCGTTGGAGGGGTGACATGGGAGGGATCGATGTTTCGCATTCTGCTGCTCGTCGCCGTGATCCTGATTGGGTACGACGCCATCGCTCATCAGGGCCTCTACACCCGCAACGCCTGGGCCAGCGTCGTCGGCCTGACCGAATCGGCGGTGACGAGCGCCAAGCAACTGGGACAGGACACCCGGGGGGAACCGGCACCGATCCGCCCGTGAGGGCGAAGGCGTCATGATGCGCTGCAACAGTTTCGTCTGGACTTGAGGGTGGCTTGCTCCGAAAGTCGGGCCAGTCCAACAGCCGGGATATCAGCGCTTGACCGTGTCCGCCTCCGCCACCACCCAGCCCGCCGATGCCGACGGACGGGTCGAGGCCCTCAAGGCCGAGATTCTGAGGAAGCTCACCTATTCGCTGGGCAAGAACGCCTCGGTCGCGCAGCCGCATGACTGGCTGACCGCCGGCATTCTGGCGGTGCGCGACCATGTCGTCGATGTCTGGCATCGCTCGACCCGCGAGAGCTACGAGACCGGCCGCAAGCGCGTCTATTATCTCTCGCTGGAGTTCCTGATCGGCCGCTCGCTCGGCGACGCGCTCAACAATCTCGGCCTCACCGGCCCGATGGCGCAGGCGATGGCCGAACTCGGCGTCGATCTCTCGGCGATCGAGTCGATCGAGCCCGATGCGGCGCTCGGCAATGGCGGGCTGGGCCGTCTCGCCGCCTGCTATCTTGAGGCGATGGCCTCGACCGGCGTTCCGGCGCTGGGCTACGGCATCCGTTACGATCACGGCCTGTTCAAGCAGCGCATCGACGGCGGCAAGCAGATCGAGGTGCCCGAGGACTGGCTCTCCTTCCGCAACCCCTGGGAATTCGAGCGCCGCGAGGCCTCCTACAAGATCGGCTTCGGCGGCTCGCTGACCGCCACGCAGAAGCCCGGCGAGGTCTTCTGGGAGCCGGAGGAGACGGTCTTCGCCGTCGCCTACGACACGCCGATCGTCGGCTGGCGCGGCCGGGACGCGACGACGCTGCGGCTCTGGCGGGCGCGGGCCATGCACCCGCTCTCGCTCGACGCCTTCAACCAGGGCGACATCGTCGGCGCGGTCGCCGAGCGCAACCGCGCCGAGGCGATCTCCAAGGTGCTCTACCCCAATGATTCCACCCCGGCGGGGCAGGAATTGCGCCTGCGGCAGGAGTTCTTCTTCACCTCGGCCTCGCTGCAGGATCTGGTGCACCGCCATTACCGCCAGTTCGGCAAGCTCGCCAATCTCGCCGACAAGGTCGCGATCCAGCTCAACGACACCCATCCCTCGCTGGCCGTCGCCGAGCTGATGCGCCTGCTCGTGGACGAGCATGGCCTGCCCTGGGAAGAGGCCTGGACGATCACCAACGCCACCATTTCCTACACCAACCACACGCTCCTGCCGGAGGCGCTGGAGACTTGGCCGGTGGCGCTGATGGAGCGGCTGTTGCCGCGCCACATGCAGATCATCTTCGCCATCAACGCCCGCTTCCTGGAGGAGGTCCGGCGCTCCAGCGGCGGCGAGAGCGTCGATCTCTCGACGATCTCGCTGATCGACGAGCATCATGGCCGGCGCGTGCGCATGGCCCATCTCGCCTTCGTCGGCTCGCACACGGTCAACGGCGTCTCGGCGCTGCATTCCAAGCTGATGGAACAGACCGTCTTCGCACCGCTGAACGCGATCTTACCCGGCCGCATCACCAACGTCACCAACGGCATCACGCCGCGGCGCTGGCTCTTCGGCGCCAATCCAGGCCTGACGAAGCTGCTGCAGGAGGTCTGCGGCGACGACATGACCGACCATATCGGCCAGATTCGCCGCCTCGCCGCCCATACCGGCGACGCCGCGCTGCACCAGCGCCTCGCCGCGATCCGGCGCGAGAACAAGCTGAAGCTCGCCAAGATCATCCGGCAGGACACCGGCGTGACGGTCGATCCCGACGCCATCTTCGACGTCCAGATCAAGCGCATCCACGAATACAAGCGCCAGTTGCTGAACATCCTCGAGACGATCGCGCTCTATGACGCGATCCGCTCGGAGCCCTACAAGGACTGGGCGCCACGGGTGAAGATCTTCGCCGGCAAGGCGGCTTCCAACTACGGCACCGCCAAGGCGATCATCAACCTGATCAATGACGTCGCCGTCGTCGTGAACAACGACATCACCACCCGCGACCGGCTCAAGGTCGTCTTCCTGCCGAACTACAATGTCAGCGCCGCCGAACTCATCATCCCCGCCGCCGATGTCTCCGAGCAGATCTCGACCGCCGGCATGGAGGCTTCGGGCACCGGCAACATGAAGTTCGCCCTCAACGGCGCGATCACCATCGGCACGCTGGACGGCGCCAATATCGAGATCGGCGAGCGCGTCGGCGCCGACAACATCGTCATCTTCGGCATGACGGCCGAGGAAGTCGAGGCCGCCAAGCGCAATCCCCGCCCGACGAGCGAGGTCATCGCCGGCACGCCCCATCTCGAAGGCGTGCTCGATGCGGTGGCGTCGGGCGCCTATTCGCCGCGCGAGCGGAACCGCTATCTCAGCCTCGTCGAGGGCCTGCGCGCCCATGACTGGTTCATGGTGCTCAACGATTTCGAGAGCTACCGGCAGGCCCAGCGCCGCATCGACTCGCTCTGGGCCGACCAGGGCCAATGGTGGCGCATGTCGGTGACCAACACCGCCCATTGCGGCTGGTTCAGCGCCGACCGCGCCATCCGCGAATATGCGCAGCGGATCTGGCACGTGCCGACCTCGCCGGACGCCACGGCCGGAGGCTAAGCCAGGTGCCGACGCCTGCGCTGGTCGCCTGCCCGCTGCCCGCCCGCCTCGGCGCGGTGGCCGGCGAGGCAGGCGTGACCTTCGCCGTCTTCTCCCGCCACGGCGAGCGCATCGATCTGTGCCTCTTCGACGGGGCGGGTGAGGCCGAGATCGCCCGCCTGCCCCTGCCCTGCCGCAGCGGCGACATTCATCACGGCCTGCTGCCGGGCGCCGGCCCCGGTCTGCGCTATGCGCTGCGGGCCAAAGGCCCCTGGCAGCCGCAGCGCGGCCACCGCTTCGACGCGTCGAAGCTGCTGGTCGACCCCTATGCGACGCGGATCGACCGGCCATTCCGTTGGGATCCGCGGCTGGCACACCATGGCGTCGACACCGCCGATCTCGTGCCGCGCGGCATCGTCGGCGGCGCACAGTCTGTCGCAGCGGGAGCGCCGGACCGGGCTCCGGCCTTCATCTACGAACTCGCGGTGAAGTCCTTCACGATGCGACACCCCGGCGTGCCGGAGCGGATCAGGGGAACGCTGGTCGCGCTCTGCGAGCCCGCCCTGCTCGATTACATTCAGGAGCTCGGCGTCAGCCATGTCGAGTTGATGCCGGTGGCGGCCTGGATGGACGAACGCCACCTGCCGCCGCTCGGGCTCGCCAATGCCTGGGGCTACAACCCTGTCAATTTCGTCGCGCTCGACCCACGGCGCGCACCGGGCGGCGCAGCCGATCTCTCCGATCTCTGCGCGACCTATGCCAAGGCCGGCATCGGCATCATCCTCGACATCGTGCTGAACCACACCGCCGAGAGCGACGAATTCGGCGCGACGATCAGCCTGCGCGGGCTCGACAACGCCGTCTACTACCGCCACGCCACCGACGATCCCGGCCGGCTGATCAACGACACCGGCTGCGGCCACACACTCGCGCTCGACCGCGCCCCCGTCGTGCGCATGGCGATGGACGCGTTGCGGCACTGGCGCGGCCTCGGCGTCGCCGGCTTCCGCTTCGATCTCGGCACGGTGATGGGCCGCTCCGACACCGGCTATTCCCAGGATGCCCCGCTCTTGGCGGCGATCCTGCAGGACCCCGACCTGTCGCAGGCGCTGCTGATCGCAGAGCCCTGGGACATCGGCCCCGGCGGCTATCGTCTCGGCGAATTCCCTGCGCCTTTCGCCGAATGGAACGGGCGCTATCGCGACGATGTCCGCCGCTTCTGGCGGGGCGACGCGGGACTGGCCGGCGCGCTGGCGACGCGGCTCGCCGGCTCCGCCGATCTCTTTGCGCCAAGCCATCGCGGGCCACTGGCGAGCGTGAACTTCATCGCCGCCCATGACGGCTTCACTTTGGCGGATCTCGTCTCCCATGCCGGCAAGCACAACGAGGCCAATGGCGAGGGCAACCGCGACGGCGAGAGCGAGAACCACAGCTGGAACAACGGCGCCGAGGGACCGACGGACGACCCGGCGATCACGCAAGCCCGCCACCGCGATCTCCGGGCGCTGCTGGCGACGCTGTTCCTGTCGCGCGGCGTGCCGATGCTGACCGCCGGCGACGAATTCGGCCGGACGCAACACGGCAACAACAACGCCTATTGCCAGGACAATGAAGCGTTCTGGCTCGACTGGGCGGGAGCGGACCGCGACCTCGCCGCCTTCGTGGCCCGGCTCGCGGCGTTGCGCGCGGAGCACCCGCTCCTGTCGGCCGCCACCTTCCTGACCGGAACGGGCGAACCGCCCGACGCGCGCTGGCTGAAACCCGACGGGACGCCGATCGCCGACGAGGACTGGGGCCAGCTGGACACGTTTTGCCTGATGCTGAACGGCGACGGGGACTCCCTGCTGATCGCCGTCAACCGCAGCCGGGCCGATGTCGCCCTTGTCCTCCGCGACGGCCCGGATCAGCCCTGGCGGCAACTTCTCTGCTCGGCACCGGAGGGAGGCGAAGGCCTCCTGCCGGCCCGCAGCGTCAGCCTGTTCGCCCGTCTACCCTGAACGGCCCCGCCCGACCTCAGCCGGTTTTCCGGCGGGCATCGACATAGCTCGCCAGCACTGCGCTGATCCGGCTCTGATAGCCTTTCCCCGTCGCCCGGAAATGGCTGAGCACGCGCCGCGGCAGCCGCAGCGTGATCTGCTCCGTCCCCTCCGGTTCGACGATCTCGGCATCGTCCCAGAAGCCGGGCGGCACCAGCCCCGCATCGGGATCTTCGGCAGCCCGGCGCTCGATCTCCTCGTCGCTCCAGCCATCCGAAATCCGGTTGAGCCGAGGCGGCACGGGAATGTCGTCCAAGCTCTCATACCTGACTTCGTTACTGACCTTGGTCGAAGATTTTGCGGTCATGACTGCTCGCTTTCCAGGCGGAGATGATGCGGATATCGTCGTCCCGCCGCGTGTACACCACGCGCAACAAGCGGCCCTGCGACATCCCCAAGGCGACGAAACGCGCCTCGCCGTAGTCGCGCCTCGCGTCCCGCTGCGACAGGAAGCGACCACGAAAGACCAGGGACGCCTCGGCGAACGAGACGTCATGCTTGGCTTCGTTAGCCTGGCTCTTCGCCTCGTCCCATTGGAAGCCCACGGATCATTGTAGCTACAGTTGCAGCTACTTGCAATCGCTCACATCAGCACGATCAGCGACTGCGGCGACAGCATCAGCTCCGTATCGGCCTTGAGCCCCTTGCGGCCCTCGTCCGAGCCGGGCCCGGTCTCGGTGTCGAGCACCACCGACCACGAACCCTGTTTCACCCGCGGCGGAATCGTGAAGGGAACGTCGCCGTCGAAGGCGTTGAAAAGAATCAGGGCTTCGTCGCCGCCGTGCTCGACGTCGGGCATGTGCATCAACAGGCCGATGGCGCGCAGACCTTCATCGTCCCAGTGCTCCTCCTGCTGGTCGCCGCCGGCCGGGTTGACCCAGCGCAGCTGGCAACCGTCGCGGAAGGAGGCGCGCCGGAAGATCGGGTGCTCGGCCCGCAGCTGCGTCACCTGCTGGACGAAGCGGGTCAGCGCATGGTCGCGCTCGGTCAGCTCCTCCCAGCGCATCCAGGCGATCTCGTTGTCCTGGCAGTAGACGTTGTTGTTGCCGCGGTTGGAATGCCCGTGCTCGTCCCCGGCCAGCAGCATCGGCGTGCCATGCGAGAGCAGCAGCGTCGCCAGCAGGTTGCGCTTCTGGCGTTCGCGGGCGGCGAGGATGCCCTCGTCATCGGTCGGCCCCTCGGCGCCGAAGTTGAAGGACAGGTTGTGGCCGTGGCCGTCCTTGTTGTCCTCGCCGTTCGCGGCGTTGTGCTTCTCGTTGTAGGAAACGAGATCGGCGAGCGTGAACCCGTCATGGGCGGTCAGGAAGTTAACGCCCGCCCAGGGCCGGCGCCCCCGCAGATCGTAGATGTCGCCCGAGCCGGTGACCCGCGCGGCGAGCTCGCGCACGATGCCCTCCTCGCCCTTCCAGTAGCCGCGGATGGTGTCGCGGTACTTGTCGTTCCACTCGCCCCAGCCCGGCGGGAAGCCGCCGACCTGGTAGCCGCCGGGCCCGATATCCCAGGGCTCGCCGACGAGCTTCACCCTGCGCAGCACCGGGTCCTGGCCGATCGCGTCGAAGAAGCCGCCGCGCTGGTCGAAACCATGCGGCTCTCGGCCCAGGATGGTGCCGAGATCGAAGCGAAAACCGTCCACCTCCATGACCTCGACCCAGTAGCGCAGCGAATCCAGGATCATCTGCAGCACGCGCGGATGGCTGGTGTTGACCGTGTTCCCGGTGCCGGTGTCGTTGATGTAGAAGCGCGGCTCGTCGGGCATCGTCCGGTAATAGGCGAAGTTGTCGATGCCCTTGAAGGAGAGCGTCGGCCCCATCTCGTTGCCCTCGGCGGTGTGGTTGTAGACCACGTCGAGGATGACCTCGAGCCCGGCATCGTGGAACTGGCGCACCATGTCGCGGAAGGACGCGAGGCGCGCCTTGCCCTCGTAGCGCTGCATCGGCGCGAAGAAGCCGATCGTGTTGTAGCCCCAGTAATTCGTCAGGTTCCTGGCGGCGAGGTGGTGGTCGTCGAGATAGGCGTGGACCGGCAGCAGCTCGACCGAGGTGACGCCGAGGCTCTTGATGTAGTCGACGATCGCCTGATCGCCGAGCCCGTCGAAGGTGCCGCGCCGATCCTCCCGCACGGCCGGATGCAGCTTGGTGAAGCCGCGCACATGGGTTTCGTAGAAGATCGTCCGGTCCCAGGGGATGTTCGGACGCGCCGGCGGGCTGGCGTCGGCGCGCCAGTCGCAGACCACGCATTTGGGCATGAAGGGCGCGCTGTCGAGCTCGCTGAAGCTCAGATCCTTCTCGCCCTCGGCATCGATGACATAGCCGTAATGGGCGTCGTTCCAGTCGACGGAGCCGGAATACTCCCTGGCATAGGGGTCGAGCAGGAGCTTGTTGGCGTTGAAGCGATGCCCTTCCTCGGGCGCGAAGCGGCCATGGACGCGGTAGCCGTAGCGCTGGCCTGGCTTCACCCCCGGCAGATAGCCGTGCCAGATCTCGTTGGTGTACTCCGGCAACGTGATCCGCGCCGTCTCGCTGGTCCCGCTCTCGTCGAACAGGCACAGCTCCACACGCTCGGCATGGACAGAGAAGATCGCGAAATTGGTGCCCTCGCCATCATGGACGGCTCCCAGATCGGTGCTGTCGCCCGCCTGGACGTCGAAATGCGTGGCCTTGCCGTCGGACATGGGATCCCCTGGACGGATCAGGCCGGACGGATGTCGGCGGCATCATGCCGCTTCGCGCCCCGTCACATCCTCGTCGCGAGCCTGCCGCAGACCGTCTAACGTGGGATGGCTGCGCGAGTTCCGAAGCACGGCCCCGAAATTGCATGAAATTTTTGCACTGCACCGGGAACTGCGTACCGCCGAACGCGTTGAGGATCACAGCTGCCTGGGGAGCGCGGAATGGCCGAGTCGCTGAAGGAAACGGGCATCGACGGCGGCCCCTCCACCTCGGGCCACGCGCTGACCTATGCGCAGGCCGTGAAGGATGGTGCTCCCGACCCTGGTCCCAAGCTTCCCGGCACGACGCGCCTGCTGTTCGTCACCTCCGAGATGGGCGATTTCATCAAGGCCGGCGGCCTCGGCGAGGTCTCGACCGCCCTGCCGCGACAGCTGCGCACCCTCTGCGACGTCCGCGTGCTGCTCCCCGGCTTCCGCCAGGTCCGCACCGCCAGCCCCGCCATGGACATCGTCCGCGAAATGCCGCGCACGGCGAGCCTGCCGCCCTGGTCGCTCGGCCGTTTCCGCACGCCGGACGGGCTCACCATCTACGCTGTGCTCTGCGACGAGCTCTATGATCGCGAGGGCTCGCCCTACGGCCCCTTCTCGGGCGGCGATTTCGTCGACAACGACATCCGCTTCGCCCGGCTTTCGCTGGCGGCGGCCGAGATCGCGGCCGGCGAGGCCGACCCCAACTGGAAACCCGACGTCGTCCACGTCAACGACTGGCCCTCCGCGCTCGCTTCTGGCTACATGCGCTGGAAGGGGCTCGCCACGCCCTCGATCCTGACCATCCACAACCTCGCCTATCAGGGCCTCTACCAGCCCAGCCGCATGACGGCGCTCGGGATTCCCGACCTCGCCTTCTCGGTCAACGGAGCCGAGTTCCACGGCAAGATCTCCTTCCTGAAGAGTGGCATCTACTACAGCTCCCACGTCACCACGGTGAGCGAGACCTATGCCCACGAGATCACCACGGCCGAGCATGGCTGCGGGCTCGACGGCCTGCTCCGGCAGCGCATGCAGGAGGGGCGGCTGACCGGGATCGTCAACGGCATCGACGACAGCTGGGATCCGCCCGCCCCCGGCGCCACGCGCGGCGTCCGCCAGTGGAAGCGCCGCAGCGCCGAGGACATCCGCAAGAGTTTCGACCTGCCGCCCTCGCGCGGCCCGCTCTTCTCGATCATCTCGCGCCTCGTTCACCAGAAGGGGATCGACCTCTCGATCGAGGCCGCCGAGACGATCATCGCCCGCGGCGGGCAGCTCGTCGTCACCGGCCGCGGCGAGCCCCGACTGGAGGAGGCGGTGGAGCGGCTCGCCCGTCAGCATCCGCGCTCCGTCGCCGCGCGCATCGGATTCGACGATGCCGAGGCACGGCGCATCTTCGCCGCCAGCGACTTCCTGCTGATGCCCTCGCGGTTCGAGCCCTGCGGGTTGAGCCAGATGTACGCCCAGCGCTCGGGCGCGCTGCCGATCGCCTACCGCACCGGCGGGCTGGTCGACACGATCGGCCGGCCGACGAACCGCTACGCGGATGTCTATGCGAGGGCTCTCGCCAGCTGATCGCGGTTGGCCAGCAGGGCATCGCTTCGGGCTCGGGCCGTTCCGCCCGCTGCCGGACTGACGCAAAGGCGAAAGCCGGCGCGTCTGCGGACGGCCGGCTCCGAATGACGGCGGCGCTCATCCTATCTCTTCGACGCGGCGGGCTTCGCCTTCGCAGCAGCGGCCTTGGCCGGGCTCTTGTTGGCCGGGCTCTTGTTGGCCGGGCGCTTGGGCGCGACCTTGGCCGGAGCCGCCTCGGCGGTTTTGTCGGCCACGGCCTTGCCCTTGACGGGAGCGGCGGGCTTCGCGGCACGCTTGGTTGGCGCCTTCGCCTTGACGCGCGCCTCCCGGCCTGCGCTGGCGGCGACCCGCTCCTCCGCCATCCGCCAGTGCTGGGCGTCGCGGCCCTGGGGCTTGCCCTCCGCCTCCCAGATCGCATAGGCCACGTCGCGGATGGTCTGCTCCCGGCTCATTCGGCATCCTCCCTCTCACAGGCCAGCATTGCTGTGCGACAACCGGACCGGATGCCGATGGTTCCAGAGCCTCTTGGAGGGCTTCGGGAATCGCCGGAGAATGCAGGCCGTGGCGCGGAACGCGGGCGGGCTTCGCTGCGTTGCATCATCGACGATTCCCCACCGCAGGTGGAGTCGCATTCGCGCTGGAGCCCGACCGAATGACGCGACCGATGCCGCTCAGACTGCCCCGCCTCCCGGCACGCGACATCGATGCGCTCGTCGCCGGGCGCCACCCGGACCCCTTCGCCGTCCTCGGCCGCCATATCGTCGAGGATGTCGGTCTGGTGCGCGCCTTCCTGCCGGGCGCGAACTATGTCGAACTCGTGACCGGCGAGGGCGAGGCGCGGCGCGCCGTGCCGATGATCGACGCAGGCGGCGGCCTCCATGAGGCGCCCTGCCCGAGCGACGGCCCCTATCGCATCCGCACCGCCTGGCCGGGCGGCATCACCGAGACGGCAGACCCTTACAGCTTCGGCCTGCTGCTCTCCGACGACGACCTCCATCTCGCGGCCGAGGGGCGCCATTTCGACCTCGCGACCAGGCTCGGCGCCAATCTGCGCGAGATAAACGGCGTCGCCGGCGTGCTCTTCGCGCTCTGGGCACCCAACGCCGCCCATGTCGCGGTGGTCGGCGATTTCAACGGCTGGAACGCCTCCCGCCACCCGATGCGCCGCCGCCTGGGGGCCGGCATCTGGGAGCTGTTCATCCCCGGCGTCGAGGCCGGCGCGGTCTACAAATATGCGCTGGTCTCGGGCACGGGCGAGGCCCTGTCCTGGAAGGCGGACCCGCTCGCCCGGCGCACGGAACTGCCGCCGCGCACCGGCTCGGTCGTCGCCGAAGCGCCCGCCTTCGCCTGGACCGATTTCGACTGGCTGAAGGCGCGTGAGAACGCCGACCCGATGACGGCGCCGATGAGCCTCTACGAGGTCCATGTCGGCTCCTGGCTGCGCACCGAATGGGGCCAGATGGGCTCCTGGGACGAGGCCAGCGAGCGCCTGATCCCCTATCTCCAGCATATGGGCTTCAGTCATGTCGAGCTGATGCCGATCACCGAGCATCCCTTTGGCGGCTCCTGGGGCTACCAGCCGCTCGCCCTCTTCGCGCCAACGGCGAGACTGGGCCCGCCCGAGGCCTTCGCCCGTTTCGTCGACCGCTGCCACGCTGCCGGCATCGGCGTGATCCTGGACTGGGTGCCGGCGCATTTTCCCTCCGACGAGCACGGGCTGGCGCGCTTCGACGGCACGGCGCTCTACGAGCATGAGGACCCGCGCCAAGGCTTCCATGTCGACTGGAACACGCTGATCTACAATGTCGGGCGCAGCGAGGTCCGCGGCTTCCTGATCGCGTCGGCCCTGTTCTGGATCGAGACCTTCCATCTCGACGGCTTACGGGTCGATGCGGTCGCCTCGATGCTCTACCGCGACTACAGCCGCAAGCCGGACGAATGGGTGCCCAACCATCTCGGCGGCCGCGAGAATCTCGAGGCGGTCAGCTTCTTCCAGGAGCTCAACACATTGGTCGGCACGCGCGGCCGGGGTGCCGTCACCATCGCCGAGGAATCGACGGCCTGGCCGGGCGTGACGCAGCCGGTCCACCATGGCGGGCTCGGCTTCCACTTCAAATGGAACATGGGCTGGATGCACGACACGCTGCGCTACATCGCCCATGATCCCGTCCATCGCGGCTATCACGGCGACGACGTCACCTTCGGTCTCGTCTACGCCTTCTCGGAGAACTTCGTGCTGCCGATCTCCCATGACGAGGTCGTGCACGGAAAGGGCTCGCTGCTCGCGCGCATGCCGGGCGATGACTGGCAGCGCTTCGCCAATCTGCGGCTCTATCTGGCGATGATGTGGACCCATCCGGGCAAGAAGCTGCTCTTCATGGGCTGCGAGTTCGGCGCGCAGGACGAATGGTCCGTCGACGCCCCCTTCCCCTGGCCGCACCCCTTCGACGAGCGCCGGCAGGGCGCCTCGAAGCTGGTACGCGACCTCAACGCGCTCTACCGCGCGACGCCGGCCCTGTACCGGCTCGACCACCAGCCCGAGGGTTTCGCCTGGATCGTCGCCGACGACAGCGCCAACGCCGTCTTCGCCTTCAGCCGCGCCAGCCGTCCCGGCGCCGCCGAGGTCCTCGTCGTCGCCAACATGACGCCGGTGCCCCGGCACGACCACCGCATCGGCGTGCCGCATGCCGGGCTCTGGCGCGAGCGGCTGAACAGCGATGCCCAGATCTATGGCGGCTCGAACCTCGGCAATGGCGGTGCGGTCGAGACACACGGCGTCGCGGCCCATGGTCACCCGCAGAGCCTGTCGCTGACGCTGCCGCCGCTCGGGCTTCTGGTGCTGGAGCATGACGCTCACGGCGTGGAGGGCGCATGACCGCCCGGCCGTCCACCGCCATCATGGCCGATCCAACCCGCCCGCGGAGCCCTGCATGAGCGACGACATCCTGCGCCAGCTCGCCGTCAAGGCCGGCATCGCGCCACGCTGGACCGAGCAGACCGGGGCGGAGCGCGAGGTCTCGGCCCAGAGCCTGCGCGTCATCCTGCAGGCGCTCGGCCTGCCGGCCGGGACCGATGCGGATCTGCGCCAGTCGCTGGCGACCGTCGAGGCCGGGGCGAACCTCTCCGCCCAGTCCCGCTTCACCACGGCCCGCACCGGTCAGCCGGTCGTGCTGCCGATCGCAGCCCAGGCGGGAAGCCCGGTCGAGCTCACCCTCGATGGCGGGACGCGCCGCACCCTGCGCTCGGAGGAGGGCTATGACGGCTCGCTCACCCTGCCGGCCTTCGACCGGCCGGGCTATCACACCGTCCATCTCGACGACGGCGATTTCACCATCGCGACCGCGCCCGAACGCTGCATCACCTTCGCCGATCTGAACGCCGGCGCCCCGGGCTTCGGCCTGACCGCGCAGATCTATTCACTGCGGTCACCGGATGATGGCGGCATCGGCCATTTCGCCGGTGTCACCGCACTCGGGCGGGCGGCTGCCGCGCGCGGGGCCGATGCCCTCGCGATCAGCCCGGTCCACGCGCTCTATGGCGCCTCGCCCGAGCATTTCAGCCCCTATTCGCCGTCGACGCGCCTCTTCTACAACCCGCTCCACGCCGACCCGGCCGCTGTCCTGCCGGAGACGCTGCTGCGCGAGATCATCGCGCGCGAGGGCCTGGGCGAGGAGATGGAGCGGCTCTCGGCGCTCCGCCAGATCGACTGGCCGGCCGCCACGCGGCTGCGCCAGCGTCTGTTGCGGGCGCTGTTCAAGGCGCTGCGCGCAGCCGACGGCAGCGGCGGCCCGGCCCGCGCGGCGCTCGACCGGGCGCTGGCGGAGGCTTCGCCGCTGCTGCGTTCCCACGCCGTCTTCGAAGTGCTGCACGCCGCCGAGCTGAGTCGCAGCCCACAGGCCTGGCGCTGGCGGGACTGGGACGCCCCTTTCCGCGACCCCGACGGGCCGGCGGTCGCAGCCTTCGCGGCCGAGCACGCCGCGGAGGTCGATTACCAGATCTTCCTGCAATGGCTCACCGCCTCCTCCTATGGCGCCGCCCAGCGGGCCTGCCGCGAGGCGGGCATGAAGGTCGGGCTCATCGCCGATCTCGCCATCGGCATGGACGCGTCGGGCAGCCATGCCTGGAGCCGCCAGCACGACGTCCTCGGTGGGCTCAGCGTCGGCGCCCCGCCCGACTATTATGCGGCCGAGGGGCAGAGCTGGGGACTGACGACCTTCTCGCCGCGGGGGCTGGCGGCGAGCGGCTTTTCGCCCTTCATCGAGACCCTGCGGGCGAGCCTGCGCCATGTCGGCGGCATCCGCATCGACCATGTCATGGGACTCAGCCGGCTCTGGCTGGTGCCGGAGGGGGCGTCCGCGATGGAGGGCGCCTATGTCGCCTTTCCCTCCGAGACCCTGTTCCGACTCGTCGCGCTCGAATCCTGGCGCCACAGCGCCATCGTCATCGGCGAGGATCTCGGCACCCTGCCCGACGGTTTCCGCGACGATCTGCGCCGGCAGGGCGTGGCCGGGCTGCGCGTGCTGCGCTTCGAGAAGAGCGATCACGGCTACATCGCGCCCGGGCATTGGGATGCCGGTGCCGCCGCCCTCACCACGACGCATGATCTCATCCCCACCGCGGGCTGGTGGGCCGGCGCCGATCTCGAGCCCACCGACGACGGCGTCGATCATCAGGGCATTCGCGCCTGGGACCGTGGCGTGCTCTGGAGCGCCTTCCAGCAGGCCGGGCTGGTCGAGGGCGAGCGCCCGGCTCCGGAGGCGACCGAGCCGGTCGTCGATGCCGCGATCCGCTTCATCGCCCGCACGCCCTGCACGCTGAAACTGCTGCCGATCGAGGATGCGCTGGGGATCCGCACCCAGCCGAACGTGCCGGGCACCACGACCGAGAAACCGAACTGGCGCCACCGGCTCGACGGCGAGGCCGCCACGCTGCTCGACGACGACCGCGTCAGACGGCGCCTCGCGGACCTCGGACCGCCACGTTCGGAGGGCTGAACGGCACCGTCATTGCGAGGAGCGCAGCGACGAAGCAATCCAGGAGGACTGGGCAGACCGTTCGACCCTGTCCTCCTGGATTGCTTCGCTACGCTCGCAATGACAGGGTTAGCTCCTCCCCTCCACGATCTCGGCGATCGCCTCGAGCAGGCGCGTGTCGTCGCCCGCCAGCCCCTCCATCGCCGCCATGCGCGCGATCACCGTGCCGGCCACCGCCTCCTCCACCGTGTCCTCGGCATAGGCGTAGAAGATCGTGGCGTGCTGGCCGTCGCGGTGGCAGCGCCCCTCGATCTGCTGGAGCTGGATCGCGCTGTGGCGCATGTCGTGGATCACCAGCGAGCGTTCGCGCTCGCCGCCCGGCATCTCGCCGCGATGGAGCGATATCGACTCGGTGACGGTGAAGATCACGGCGTCGAGCTGCCCGGTCTGGAAGGACAGCCGCGTCTCCTCGTTCTGGAGGCCGCTGCGCTCACCATTGATCTCGTCCACGCGCCAGCCGCGCCCGCGCAGCGCATCGGCCAGCATCGCGCTGGTCTCAAGGAAGGCGACGGAGACCGCCACCTGCTCGTCATTGCCGAGCAGATCGTCGCAGAAATCGACCGTGCCTTGGATGCGCAGCAGGCTCGCCTTCTGGCGGAAGCGCAGATCGGCCGCCCAGCCCTGCGGCTTGCGCGTCGACCCGCCGGCGAGGCCGAGCTCTTTGCGGAACTCGCGCCAGGTCGCCTCGTAGAGCTTGCGCGCGGCCGCATCGAGCGCGACCGGGGCGAGCTCGCGCTGCACTTCCGGCCAGCCTGCGATCTCCTCCGGCCGGCGCCGCAGCCCGATCGCGCGCGGGCCGCGATAGAGCAGGCCCGCCATCCGGGCGCGGTCGGCCTCGTTGGGCTCCCAGCTCCAGTTCTTCCAGCGCCCCCTCGCCCTGCCCATCTTCAGCCGCTTCATCAGCTGGCGGAAACCGTCGAGATCGGCGCTCGGCATGTCGGCGGCGCGCGCCAGCAGCGGCCCGAGATAGGAGAGCTCGTGCGGCGACTGGCCGGCGGTCGCGCTCATATAGATCGTGAAGGCGGCGGCGGCCGCCATCTGCCGGCAGACCAACCCCTGCTGCGAGTTGGGGTTACGGATGCGATGCGCCTCGTCGATCACGACCAGCGGCCAGATGCGCTTCGGGCTGCCGAGCTTGGCGAGCTCGTTGTTCTTGGCCCGCACCGAGCGCTTCTTCGAATCCGGCGGTGGCGCCAGCAGCGACTTCGTCTTCTCGAAGTTCATCAGCGTGACGCGCTTCGCCGGCAGGCCCGACAGCGCCATGGTCCGCCGCCATTGCGGGATCGCGCCCTTCGGGCAGATCACCAGGATCTCGTCCTCCGGCATGGCCGAGAGCGCGAGCCAAGCCGAGAGCGTCTTGCCCAGGCCCGTGAGGTCGCCGAGCAGGAAACCCGGCGCTCCCGACGCCCGCGCGGCGAGGATCGCCGCGCAGGCGACACGCTGGTGGTCATGGGGCACCATCAGCCGCGCTGCGTCCGTCATCGGGCGCACATCCGTCGCGCGCCATCGCCGGTGGCCGATTCCTGCATGGGCATGCCAGTATCAAGGCGTCGCGGTCCCGGCAACGGGACCGCCCTCGTCCAGCGGCCTGACAGACAGCGAGCGTCCATGACCCGCGCCCAAGCCATCGCGCATGCGCAAGACTATTTCGACACCGGCGCCTTCAAGAGCGACCTGGGCCGCCTCATCGCGATGCCGACCGAAAGCCAGAACCCGGACCGGGCACCGGTCCTGACGGAGTATCTCGCGCGCGAGATGCGCCCGCTCTTCGAGGGGCTCGGCTTCGAATGCCGCCTCCTGCACCATCCCAAGGCCAAGGGCCCCTTCCTCTTCGGCCAGCGCATCGAGGATGAGAGCCTGCCGACGATCTTCGGCTACGGCCATGGCGACGTCATCCGCGGGCTCGATGCGCAGTGGAGCGAAGGCCTCTCGCCCTGGACCCTGACCGAGCGCGACGGTCGCTGGTATGGCCGAGGCGTCGTCGACAACAAGGGCCAGCACGTCATCAACATCAATGCTTTGCGCGCCGTTCTTGAATCGCGTGGCAAGCTCGGCTTCAACGCCAAATACCTGATCGAGATGGGCGAGGAATCCGGTTCGCCGGGCCTGCGCGAGCTCTGCGCCGACGAGGCCGCGCTGTTCCAAGCCGACGTGCTGATCGCCTCCGATGGGCCCCGCCTCAACGCCGAGCGGCCGACCGTCTTCCTCGGCGCACGCGGCGTCATCACCTTCGACCTCTCCATCGTCGCCCGCGACGGCGGCCATCACTCCGGCAATTGGGGCGGCATCCTCTCCGACCCGGCGATCCAGCTCGCGCACGCCATCGCCTCGATCACCTCCCCCACCGGCCAGATCCGCATCCATGAATGGGTCCCGAAGGAGCTGCCGCGCGCCGTGCGCGAAGCGGTGGCCGATTGCATCATCGACGGCGGACCCGACGGCCCGGTGATCGACCCCGGCTGGGGCGAGCCGGATATGTCGCCGGCCGAACAGGTCTTCGGCTGGTGCTCCTTCGACGTGCTGGCGATGAAGTCGGGCGTGCCGGAAACGCCGGTCAATGCCGTGCCGCCGAGCGCCTGGGCGCGCTGCGCGCTGCGCTTCGTCGTCGGCATCGATCCCCGGGACGTCGTGCCGGCGCTGCGCCGCCATCTCGACCGCCACGGCTTCAAGATGGTCGAGATCGTCATGCCCGGCACCGAGCGCTTCGGCGCGACGCGGCTCGACCCCGAGGATGACTGGGTGCGCTTCACCATCGCCTCGATCGCGCGCAGCACCAACAAGAAGCCGGCCCTGCTGCCCAATCTCGGCGGCTCGCTGCCCAACGACATCTTCGCCGAGGTGCTCGGGCTGAGGACGATCTGGGTGCCGCATTCCTATCCCGGCTGCTCGCAGCATGCGCCCGACGAGCACCTGCCCGTCGAGATCGCGCGCGAGGCGCTGGGCCTGATGGCGGGGCTCTACTGGGACATCGGCTCGGGCGAAGCCCCGCCGGTGTGACCCCTACTCCATCGGCTGCCGCGGCCCGCGCTCCGGTGGCATGTCGTAGGGCGTGGCCGGCGGAGCCTCGGGCGGCTCCGCCGGCGGCAGCTCCTGCGGCGGCTCGGTCGGAATGCCCTGCGGCGCCTCGTCGGGCGGCATCTCGACCGGCGGGGCGGGCGGCACCTCGCCCGGCGCCGGCGGCGGCGCCTCGGGCGGTGGTATCGGGATGGCGGGCATGCTGCCCGGATCGGCTTGCGCCTGCAGGAAATCGGTCATGCGTGGGTCCTCGCTTCGCGGGACCAACGCATCATCACCGGCAAGGTTGCGCCGCCGGGATAGCCGGCCGGCAGGAAAGCCCGCCAGACATGACAACGACGCCGGCTCGCGCCGGCGTCGCTTCAGAGGCTTCAGGCCTGCGCCGCTATTTGAAGCTTGGCGGTGCGTTCAGATCCAGGCCGGGCAGGCCGCCCGGACCACCGATGCCGGGGATCTGGATCGAGTCGAACTGCTTGTCGATCGCCTTCTGGTCGAGCTGAACCGCCGATGCCTTGTAGTGCATCACCATCTGCGGGAACGACACGACCAGGGCCACCATGATGCACTGGATCACCACGAAGGGCACGGCGCCCCAGTAGATCTGCCCCGTGGTCACCGGCTCCATCATCGTGCCCGTGACCTTGTCGCGGTAGCGGTCCTTCGGTGCGACCGAGCGCAGGAAGAACAGCGCGAAGCCGAAGGGCGGGTGCATGAACGAGGTCTGCATGTTCACGCCGAGGATCACGCCGAACCAGATCAGGTCGATGCCGAGCTTCTCGGCGGCCGGCCCGAGCAGCGGGACGATGATGAAGGCGAGCTCGAAGAAGTCGAGGAAGAAGGCGAGCAGGAAGACCATGATGTTGACCACGATCAGGAAGCCCGTCGCGCCACCCGGCAGCCCGACCAGCAGATGCTCGACCCAGAGATGGCCGTTGACGCCGTAGAAGGTCAGCGAGAACACGCGCGCGCCGACCAGGATGAAAAGCACGAAGGCCGAAAGCTTGGCCGTCGATTCCACCGCCTGCTTCAGCAGGTCGAAGGTCATGCGCTTCTTGCCATAGGCGAGCAGGATCGCGCCGGTCGCACCCATGGCGCCGCCCTCCGTCGGCGTCGCGACGCCGATGAAGATCGTGCCCAGCACCAGGAAGATCAGCGCCAGCGGCGGCACCATCACGAAGATGACCTGCTCGGCCATGCGCGAGAGCAGGTTGAGGCCGAGCAACTTGTTGACGATGGCGATGACGAAGGCGATGCCGACGGCAATCGACATGGTCAGGATGACGAAATCGGCGCCCGCCTGGACCTTCGTGAACATCTTCATGATCGCATAGGCCGCGCCGAAGGCGATGATGGTGATCACCAGCAGCGAGCGCCGGCGCGTCTGCCCATCGGCATCCCGCAACGTCTGCGCCTCCGGCGGCAGGCCGGGCGCGCGATTGGGATAGACCATCGTGACCAGGAAGACATAGCCCGCATACATCGCCGACAGCACGAGGCCGGGGATGAAGGCACCCTCATACATGTCGCCGACGGAGCGGCCGAGCTGGTCGGCCAGCACGATCAGCACGAGCGAGGGCGGGATGATCTGCGCCAGCGTCCCGGAGGCCGCGATGACGCCCGTCGCGAGGCGCCGGTCGTAGCCGTAGCGCAGCATGATCGGCAGCGAGATCAGGCCCATCGAGATGACGGAGGCCGCAACGACGCCGGTCGTCGCGGCGAGCAGCGCGCCGACGAAGATGACGGCATAGGCGAGGCCGCCGCGGATCGGTCCGAAGAGCTGGCCGATCGTGTCGAGCAGATCCTCCGCCATGCCCGAGCGCTCGAGGATGAGGCCCATGAAGGTGAAGAACGGGATCGCCAGCAGCACGTCGTTGTTCATCGTGCCGTAGATGCGCTCCGGCATCGCCTGCAGGAAGTTCTCCTGGAACAGGCCGAGCTCGATGCCGACGATCGCGAAGAGCAGGCCGTTGGCGGCCAGCGCGAAGGCCACCGGATAGCCCAGCAGAAGGAAGACGACGAGCGCAGCAAACATCACCGGCGCCATGTTGACGCGCAGGAAGTCGCCGAGGCCGGCGGCATGGGCATCCCCGGTGTGAAGCCCGAGGAAGGCGTTCAGGGTGCTCACGAAGCCACCCCCTGCTGCTTGGCCTGTTCGAGCAGGCGATGAGCCTCGGCTTCGGCCGCGGCGGCATGACCGCGCAGCGTCTCGTCGTCCTCGAGCTCGCCGCGCATGATCGCGACCTGCTTGATGATCTCGGAGACGCCCTGGATCGCCAGCATCACGAAGCCGATGACGACCAGAGCCTTGGCCGGCCACTGGGCCAGACCGCCGGCCGAGAGCGACTGCTCGTTGATCGCGTAGGAACGGGTAAAAAACGGCCAGGAATGGTAGATCATCAGGATGCAGAACGGCATCAGGAACAGCGTGTGGCCGATCAGGTCGATCCAGCGCTGCACGCTCTTGGGCAGCAGGCTGTTCACGATGTCGATGCGGATATGCTCCTTCACCTTCAACGTCCAGGGTGCGCACATCAGGAAGACCGCGCCGAACAGCATCCATTGCAGCTCGAGCCAGGCATTCGACGACATGTTGAACACCTTGCGGACGATCGCGTTGATGGCGGCCACGAGCACGGCGACCAGGATCAGCCAGGCGAGTTTCTTGCCGATCTGCTCGTTGATCGTGTCGATGACACGGCTGAGCTGGAGTAATCCCTTCACGTCGGTGCTCCCAATTCCCGTGCGGCGCCTTGTTCTGCAAGCAGGCCCCGTCCGCGTTTCGGTTATAGGAAGGCCATGCCGCGCACAAGCGCCGGGACCCCTTATCCAAAAGGTCGGGTGCCGGGATTGTCGGCAGGAGGACACTGCGTCAGGCGGTGTCGTCGCGCAGACCGGCCGCTGGAGGGCAGCGACAACCCTCAGGCAGGCGCGTATCCGACCTGTCCAGATCTAGCGACAATGTTCGGAAGAAGGGTCCGTGGTGGGTGATGTAGGGCTCGAACCTACGACCCGCTGATTAAGAGTCAGCTGCTCTACCAACTGAGCTAATCACCCATACGCCACGAAGCGCAAGCCGTTTCGCGGCGAAGGCCGCGTCAGGCAGGCCGGCGATGTAGCAAAGCCCCCCGCCCCTGTCCACCCATCTGTGACAGAAATATGGGAGACCCGCGGCGGCAGCGCCGCGGGTGCTGCCGACGCGGTTGACGGCGCCCCTCAGGCCGCCTTGCGGTTCAGCAGGTGATAGAGCGCGATCGCCCCGAAGGTCGCGGTGCCGATGCCGCCGAGCTCGAAGCCGAAGATCGGCAGCTTGAGGTCGCCAGCGCCCAGAATCAGCGCGGTCGCGACCGTCAGCAGGTTCTTCGGCTGCGCGAAATCGACCTTGCTCTCGACCCAGATGCGCCCGGCCGTGGCCGCGATCAGGCCGAAGACCACGATGGCGAGCCCGCCGAGCACGGCCATGGGAATCGTGCCGATGACCGCGCCGAACTTGGGCGAGAAGCCCAGCACCAGCGCGATGATGCCGGCCGCGACGAAGACCAGCGTCGAATAGACCCGGGTCACCGCCATCACGCCCATATTCTCGGCATAGGTCGTCACGCCCGTGCCGCCGCCGGAGCCCGCGATCATCGTGGCGACGCCGTCGGCCATGAAGGCACGGCCGATCAGCGGGTCGAGATTGCGCCCGGTCATCACCGCGATGCCCTTGATGTGCCCGAGATTCTCCGCGACCAGGATGATCGCGACCGGGGCGATCAGCCCGATCGCGCGGGCGTCGAACACCGGCGCGACGAAATTCGGCAGGCCGAACCAGGCGGCCGCCGCGACGCGGCCGAAATCGACCGGCGGCGCGCCGAAGCTCGCGGCGCTCAGCGCATAGACGACATAGGCGAGCAGTCCACCGATCAGGATCGGCAGGCGCTGGGCCAGCCCGCGGCTATAGACCGAGACGACCGCGACGGTGACGACGGTGAACAGCGCGATCCACTTCGTATAGGCGCTGGCCGAGATCATGTTCATCGCCACGCCGGTGAGGTTGAGGCCGATCGCGGCCACCACCGCCCCGGTCACCACCGGCGGCAACAGCTTCTCGATCCAGGCCGTGCCGACCACCTGGACCAGCAGGCCGATCGCGGCGTAGAGCGCGCCGCAGGCGATGATGCCGCCGAGCGCCACGCCGATATTCGGGTTGGGGCCGGAGCCGGCATAGCCCGTGGCCGCGATCACCACGCCGATGAAGGCGAAGGAGGAGCCGAGATAGCTCGGCAGCTGGCCGCGCGTGACGATGAAGAACAGGAGCGTCGCCACGCCCGAGAAGAAGATCGCGACATTGGGGTCGAACCCCATCAGGATCGGCGCCAGCGCGGTCGCGCCGAACATGGCGACGACGTGCTGGAAGCCGGCGACGACGGTCTGGCCGACCGGCATCCGCTCGTCGGGCATGACGGCGCCGGAGGTCTTCAGGGTCCAGTTCGGGAAATAGCCCATGGCGATCGTCTCCAGCTGAGCGGCTCGGCACCACCGGCTCGAAGCGATGACAGGCAAGGATCGCGCCCGCCAAGTCGGGCGCGAGGCCGCATCCACAGGATTCGCAGATGGCCTCAGCCGGCGAGGCGCTGGGCCACCGAAGCGGCGAACGCGTTGACGCTGCGCGCCAGTTCGTCCGCGACATTGCCGACCGAGGCGGAGCGGGCGTTCATTTCCTCGACCGAGGAGCCGACCCGCTGAACGGCGCTGAAACTCTGGGCGACGATGTCCAGCGCCGTCTCGACCTCGCCGGCGGTGCTCTGGGCATCCTGTGCCATGGCCTGCGTGACGGCGAGCTGCTCGCCGAGCGACCGCGCGATGGCGGAGGCGACATCCGCCATGCCCGTCACCGAACCGTCGATCCGGGCGATCGAGCCGACGCAGCGCTGCGTCGCGGCGCGGATCGCTTCGATGCGCGCCGCGATCGTGCCGGTGGCGCTTGTGGTCTGGGCCGAGAGGTCCTTGACCTCGCTGGCGACGATGGCGAAGCCGCGCCCGGCCTCGCCGGCGCGCGCGGCCTCGATCGTGGCGTTGAGGGCGAGCAGATTGGTCTGCGCCGCGATGTCGGAGATCAGGTTGACGACGGAGCCGATCTCGCCGACGAGCCCGGCCAGGCTTTCGATGGTCTGCCGCGCCTCGGCGGCGGACGTCACGGCCTGCTGCGCGATGTCGGCCCCCTCGCGCGTGCTCCGGTCGATTTCGCCGATCGATTGCCGGAGCTGTTCCGTCGCGACCACGGTCTGCAGCACGGCCTCGCGCACGCGCCCGAGGCTCTTGCGGCTCTCCGTCATGCTGAGGCCGGCGCTGCGCGAGACATGGGCACTGTCAGCCGCGACCTTGCTCAACGTGCTCGACGCCTGCGTCGCAGCCTCCGACACCTCGCCGACCCGGTTGCGAAAGCCCTCGGTCAGGGTCTCGATCTCGGCCCCCCGGGAGACCGCCTGGGCCTCCCGCTTCTGGTAGACGACCTCCATGGCGCAGACGAAATCCAACATCAGGAGTTCGACCATCCTCCTGCAATCGTCGGCGGCGGCACGCCCCGAAAAGCGGCGCCGCCGGCCGATCTCGGGGAAGGCGGCACGCACCGCCGACAGGATCATCACGCCATGGGCGCGGGCCCCGAACGGCGTGCTGGCCTCGGCTGCCACCACCTCGCCCAGAGACCGCAGATAAGCGTCATCGAAGGCCGCGTCGAACACAGCCGCTCCATGCCCAGCCAAGGCTGGCTCGAGCACCTGACGATACCGCAGTCCCGCATCGCTCATGCGTTCATGATGGACCAGCCGGTCGAAATGCAACACGACACCCGGCGTCAGCAGCGGTTTGACCACCGGACCAAGGCTGCGCATCAGCCGCAGCGTCGTCTCGTCGATCCCCATCAAGTGGAAACGCGACTGGGGCGAGCCCGACCGCAGGGCGGTTGTCGAATCCAGCGGCTGATCGTCAGTCGGGCTCATGCCGGAGACGATAGGTCAGGATGGTTAACGTATCGTCAGTGGCGCGAGCCCGCGCCGCGCGCGCGGCGGATTCTCACCCCGCCGCGGCCTGGGCGTGCAGGCGCGAGCCCTTGGCCATCAGCTTGTTGAGCGCGACGAGATAGGCCTTGGCCGAGGAGACCAGCGTATCCGGATCCGCCCCGCGGCCGGTCACCGACGAGCCGTCATGGGTCAGCCGCACCGTGACCTCGGCCTGAGCATCGGTGCCCTGCGTGACGGCATGGACGTCGTAGAGTTCCAGCGTCGCCTCATGCGGCACGATGGTCTTGATCGCGTTGAAGATCGCATCGACCGGCCCGTTGCCCTCGACCTCCTCGGTGACGAGGCGACCTTCGACGTCGAGCTTCATCGTCGCGCGCTGCGGGCCGCGCGTGCCCGCGATGACGGTCAGCGAGACCAGCTTCACCCGGTCATGGGCCGAGGCCAGGTTCTCGTCGATCAGCGCCTCGATATCCTCGTCATAGACGTGCTTCTTGCGGTCGGCGAGCGCCTTGAAGCGGGTAAAGGCGTCCTCCATCTGGTTTTCGCCCAGATCATAGCCCATGTCCTTCAGCTTCGAGCGGAAGGCGGCGCGGCCGGAATGCTTGCCCATCACCAGCGAGGTCTTGGACACGCCGACGCTCTCGGGGGTCATGATCTCATAGGTC
>NCCO01000095.1 GCA_002279705.1 Allobosea sp. 12-68-7 | reverse complement strand
TGCGGCTTCCGTCTCGGTGTCGAGCGCCGAGGTCGCCTCGTCGAGGATCAGGATCGGCGGGTTCTTCAGGAAGATGCGGGCGATGGCGAGGCGCTGCTTCTGCCCGCCGGAGAGCTTGACGCCGCGCTCGCCGATCACCGTGTCGAGCCCGGCCGGCAGGTCCGCGATCATCGTCTCGAGCCTGGCGCGGCGGGCGGCCTGCGTGATCTCCGCCTCGCTCGCATCGAGGCGGCCATAGGCGATGTTCTCGCGGATCGTGCCGGCGAAGAGGAAGACGTCCTGCTGGACGATGCCGATCTGGCGGCGCAGCGAGGCGAGCGTCAGCGCGCGGATGTCGTGTCCGTCGACGGTGATGGCGCCGGCATCGACCTCGTAGAAGCGCGGCAGCAGCGAGAGCAGCGTGGTCTTGCCGGCGCCGGAGGGGCCGACGAAGGCGACCGTCTCGCCGGCCGCGACCGACAGCGCGATTCCCGAGAGGACCGGGCGCTCGCTGGAATAGCCGAAGCCGACGCCCTCGAAGCGGATGTCGCCCCTCAGCGGCGGGGCCTCGATCGCGTCGGGCGCATCGGCGATGTCGGGCTCGGTCGCGAGCAGTTCCTGGTAGCGCTGGAAGCCGGCGATGCCCTTGGGATAGGTCTCGATGACGTTGGCGATCTTGTCGAGCGGGCGATAGAACACGCCCACCAACAGCAGGAATCCAACGAAGCCGCCGACGCTGAGGCTGCCCTGCACGACGTAATAGGTGCCGGCCAGCATCACCGCGAGCTGGACCATGCGCATGCCCAAATAATTGATCGCCTGGCTCGCGGCCATGATGCGGTAGGCCTCGAGCTTGGTGGTCCGGTAGCGCTTGTTGTCGCCGGCGAAGAGCGCCCGCTCATGGGCCTCGTTGGCGAAGGCCTGGACGACGCGCATGCCGCCGATGTTCTCCTCCAGCCGCGCATTGAAGGCGCCGACGCGGCCGAATTGCCGGCGCCAGTTCTGCGCCATCAGCGCACCGTAGCGCGCCACGACGAAGCCGGCGAGCGGCACGATCAGCGCCGTGATCAGGGCGAGCTGCGGATGCACAAAGAGCATCAGCAGGAAGGCGCCGATGAAGGTCATGATCGCGATGAAGAGGTCTTCGGGCCCGTGATGGGCGACCTCGCCGATCTCCTCGAGGTCCTTGGTGACGCGGGCGACGAGATGGCCGGTCTTCTGCTCGTCATAGAAGCGGAAGGAGAGCTTCTGGAGATGGTCGAAAGCGCGCCGGCGCATCTCCGTCTCGATGTTGATGCCGAGCTTGTGGCCCCAATAGGTGACGATCGCCATGAGGCCGGAATTGACGGCGTAGACGACGAGCAGCGCCAGGCCCGCCAACATGATCAGCGGCCCGTCGCCGCGCGGCAACAGCAGGTCGACGAAGGCCTTCACCGCCATGGGGAAGCCGAGCTCCAGCAGTCCCGACAGCACGGCACAGCCGAAATCGACCAGGAACAGCGCCCGGTGCGGCCGGTAATAGGCGAAGAACTCCTTCAGCATGGCGACTTTCTAGAGCAGGCATGGACTGCACGGAACCACCGCGTCCTCCCGGACAGGCTGCGCAGCAGCGCCGATCCAGGGATCCATCATAGGGCTCCGAAGCGTTACGATGGATCCCGGGGCAAACCCGGGATGACGTCGTGGGTGGCAGAGCGGGCTCTACCTCACCGCCAGCGCGCCGATCGCCATCGTCACCGCCGCCTGGGTCGGATCGATGACGGGGATGCCGAGTTCCTGCTCCAGCGGACGGCGGTGGCGGGCCATGCCGGCGCAGCCCATGACGATGGCGCCGGCGCCGTCGATCTCCTTCAGCTCGCGGCCGATCGCGATCATGCGCTCCAGCGTGCGGTCGCCCGAGGCGGTCTCGGCGACGGACATCTCCAGCGGACGCTCGCCGGCGAGGCGGTCCATCAGCCCCATCTGGCGGAGATAGCGGATATGGCGAGGAATCGAGCGCGACTTGATCGCGATCACGCCGAAGCGGTCGGCCCGGGCGAGCGCGGTGAGGACGCCGCTTTCGGCGATGCCGAAGACCGGGCTCGTCGTGCCCTCGCGGGCGACATGCAGGCCGGGGTCGGAATAGCAGGCGATGACGAAGGCATCGACGCCGTTGGCGGCCTCGACCTTGCGGCGCAGCGGGATCGTCACGCTCTCGGCGTGCTCCTGCGTCTCGACGCCGAAGGGGCCCTCAGTCAGCGTCTCGCAGAGGATCTCGGGGCCTTCCGAATAGGTCAGCGGCAGAACGGCCTGGCGCAGACCTTCGGTGACGGCCTCGTTCGAATTGGGGTTGATCACGAGGATGCGGGCGCGGCAGGTCATGGGGACTGGTCCGGTTCGGGGTGGGCGGCGACGTGCGCCGAACTCACTGTATCCCCGGCCGTGAGCCCCCGCTACCAGCGTCAGGCTCGACCGACCCCTGCAAAATCGCGGCCCTCAGCAGGAGATACAGCACGGTAGCGTTCAGGATATGCCAGAGCCAATGGGTTCCGAGCGGGATGGCGTCGCAGAGCGGGCGATCGAGCGTCCGGAAGGTCAGCGAGAGGGCGAAGACGAGACCCGCCAGCGCGAGGATCCGGGCCGTCTGCCGGCTGCCGTCGCGGCGCCACAGCACGCCGGCCATCCCCAACAGCCCGAGCAGGAAGGCCGCGTAACCGGCAGAGCCCCGTAACTCCGGCGGGAGGACGGCGGAGGCGGCCCCGCCCAAGGCGAGAGCGAAGACGAAGAAGGCTGCCGTGCCGAGCGCGGTCGCGACGGGACCCAGGCCAACGAAGCGGGCCAGCGCCAGGGCGAAATAGGAGAAAGCGAAGAGCTGGATCGGCACGACGTCGGCCGCCAGTGTCCAGGGCTGCGGCGCGGTGTGGAACAGGAAAGAGCCCATGCCGATCGCGGCCACGAGACCGATGAGAATGAGCACCGGACGGTCGTGCCCGCCTCCGCGACGCCACAGCAGGAATGCGGCCAAGGCGGCCAGCAGGAAGGCGCCGTTGGTCACGGCGTTCCAGGGCTCGTCCCAGAGATGATCGCCGATCCGCTCGCAATAGCCGTAGGGGCGCACCGATTCGTCCTCCGCGCAGCAGAATACTGCCGCCTCACGACTTTCGCGCGACGCGCCGGAGCCATGATGCGCAGGTCGGAGGCTTGCCGTGCGGCGGCACCTCGCCCAGAGTGTCGCCCGCGTCTACGGGGCTGGGAAGGATCGAGCATGCGCGCGCTGACGATGGGGCTGGCGGCGTTTGGATCGCTGTTCGCGGTGGCGGCTAGCCCCCTCCCCGCCCGGGCCGAGAGCTGCGACGATCTCTGGTATGCGCGCAACGAGATCTACAAGGCGCAGGGCTACTGCTTCCGCACGCGCCGCGGCATCGAGGCCTTCGGCAATGCCGGCTGCCAGTACGATAATGCCGAGGACGTGCCGCTCTCGGCCGCGCAGCGCCGCACCATCGCCGACATCCAGCGCGAGGAGCGGGCGCGGCGCTGCCCGCGCTGATGCGCCGCCCCGCTTTGCTGTGGACGCCGGGCGCAGACCGGGCGCGGCGGCGGTTTCGCGTGCTAGAAGCGCCGGCTGTGGACGCTGCGCCCGCGTCTTGGGCAGGCAGGTTCGGCAACCGGAGCGTTTGACGGCGTGACCACGGCGATCGACATGGGGCTGGCACAGGGCGGCCAACCTGCCCTGCTCGACCTTGCCGAGCTGCTGGCGACGCGGCTTCTGGTTCAGGGCAATTCCGGCTCGGGCAAATCGCATCTGCTGCGGCGCCTGCTCGAACAGAGCGCGCCTTTGGTGCAGCAAGCGGTGATCGACCCGGAAGGGGACTTCGTCTCGCTCGCCGACCAGTTCGGCCATGTCGTGGTCGATGCACAATGCGGCGAGGCCGAACTCCAGCGCGTCGCACTACGGGTGCGCCAGCACCGCGTCTCGGTCGTGCTAAATCTGGAGAATCTCGAGGCCGACGAGCAGTTGCGTGCCACGGCCGCCTTCCTCGGCGGGCTCTTCGACGTCGACCGCTCGCTCTGGTTCCCGATGCTGATCGTGGTCGACGAGGCGCAGCTCTTCGCCCCGGTGATGGCGGGCGAGGCCTCCGACGAGGCGCGACGGCTCTCGCTCGGCGCCATGACCAATCTGATGTGCCGCGGCCGCAAGCGCGGGCTCGCCGGCGTCATCGCGACGCAGCGCCTCGCCAAGCTCGCCAAGAACGTCGCGGCGGAGGCGTCGAACTTCCTGATGGGGCGCACCTTCCTCGACATCGACATGGCGCGCGCCGCCGATCTGCTCGGCATGGACCGCCGCCAGGCCGAAATGTTCCGCGATCTCGAGCGGGGGCAGTTCGTCGCGCTCGGTCCGGCCTTGTCGAAGCGGCCGCTGCCGCTGCGGATCGGCTCCGTCACCTCGGTCGACCGCGGCGGCGCGCCGGGGCTGATGCCGCTGCCCGAGCAGGCGCCGGAAGACGCCGGCAAGCTGATCTTTACCGCCGGCGCCGACGAGCCCGCCCCGATGAGCCGCCTGCCGCGTCCGGCCCCGCGCCCACGCCCGGCCGTCCACGACACGCTGCGCCAGATCGAGAGCTACCGCCCGACGGCCGCCCCCGAGCCCGAACCGGAGATCGAGATCGAGCCGGCCGAGCGCGAGGCGATCATGGCCGAGATCCTGCGCGAGTTGATGGCGGATCCCGAGGCGCGCTCGCGCCAGGTCGCCGTGCTCTATCAGGATTTCACCGTGCGCTGCCGGATGCGCCGGCTCGGCCGCACCCAGCTCAGCCTCGACGAGTTCCGCAGACGGCTCGCCGTCGCCAAGGCGGGAGCCGGCGAGGCGATCACCGGTTCGACGGCCTGGCGGGCGGCGGTTCAGGCGTCGCTCTCCCTGCCGGACGATCTGCACGGGCTCTTCCTGTTCATCGCGCGCGCCGCGATGGAGGGCGTGCCCTGCCCCAGCGACGCCGAGCTGGCGCAGGTCTACGGCACCCATTCGCCGAGCCGCGCACGCCGGCTGATCGCCTATATCGAGGAGCGCGGACTCATCGTCTGCCATGTCGATTTTCGCGGGCAGCGGACGCTCGCCTTGCCGACGCTCGGCATCGAGACGGCGCCGGGCCAAGGCTCGGTCCGCACCGCCGGAATGCCGCGAGGGGCGCGCGTCTGAGGCGCGCAACCTTGACCTCCCCGCCCCCGACCGTGCATGACCGGAGCCCAAAATCCATGGCTGGGCCGATGCGCATCCTGCTGATCGACAATTACGACAGCTTCACCTGGAACCTGGTCCACCTGATCGGCGGGCTGGGAGCCGAGGTCGAGGTGCGCCGCAACGATGCGCTCTCCGTCGATGAGGCGCTCGCCGGCGACCATGACGCCCTCGTTCTCTCGCCCGGCCCCTGCACCCCCAACGAGGCCGGCATCTGCCTCGATCTCGTCCGCGAGGGCGCCGCGCTCCGGCCGTGCAGCACCGGGCGCGGGGCCTGTTCCGCGGCATCAACGGCCCGCTTCAGGCGACGCGCTATCATTCGCTGGTGGTCGCCCGCGAGACCTGCCCGGCCGATCTGACGATCGAGGCGGAGACGGAGGACGGGCTGATCATGGCGCTGTCGCATCGCAGCCTGCCGGTCCATGGCGTCCAGTTTCACCCCGAAAGCATCGCGTCGGAGCACGGCGCCACGATCCTGCGCAATTTCCTCGACCTCGCGGAGCGATGGCAGCGCGAGCACGCCACCGCCGCCTTGGCCGGGGCCGACTGAGCGCCGGCCCGCACCAGCCGCCTTTCCCGACCGCCCGCTTTTCCGCAGAGTAGCCATGGACGATTTCAAGCCCTTCATCGCCAAGGTCGCGACCGGCGCCTCACTGTCGCGGGACGAGGCGCGCGATGCCTTCGACACCATCCTCTCCGGCGGCGTCACCAATGCGCAGGCCGCCGCCTTCCTGATGGCACTGCGGGTGCGTGGCGAGACCACCGAAGAGATTACCGGCGCTGTCGGCGCGATGCGCGGCAAGATGCTGACGGTCGACGCGCCCGCCGACGCCATCGACATCGTCGGCACGGGCGGTGATTCCTCGGGCTCCTACAATGTCTCGACGTTGGCCTCGATCATCACGGCCGCCTGCGGCGTGCCGGTCGCCAAGCATGGCAACCGCGCTGCCTCCTCCAAGACCGGCACGGCCGATGTGCTGATGGCGCTCGGCGTCAAGGTCGGGCTCGACCCGGCGGCGACGGCACGCTGCATCGCGCAGGCCGGCGTCGGCTTCATGTTCGCGCCGACGCATCACGCCTCGATGCGCCATGTCGCGCCGGTGCGCGTCGAACTCGGCACGCGCACGATCTTCAACCTGCTCGGCCCGCTCTCGAACCCGGCCGGCGTGAAGAAGCAGCTGATCGGTGCCTTCTCGGAAACCTGGCTGGAGCCGATGGTGACGGTGCTGGCGAGCCTCGGCTCGACGCGGGTCTGGGCGGTCCATGGGTCCGACGGGCTCGACGAGATCACCACGACGGGCCCGACGCGCGTGGTCTCGCTCGACAACGGCACGATCGAGAGCTTCCAGATTTCGCCCGAGGATGTCGGGCTGGCGCGCGCCAGGCCGGAGGATCTGCGGGGCGGCGAGCCGGCGCAGAATGCCGCCGCGCTGCGCGCCGTGCTCGACGGGCAGAAGACCGCCTTCCGCGACATCGCCGCCTTCAACGCCGCCGCGGCGCTGCTCGTGGCCGGCCGG
The DNA here is from genome assembly GCA_002279705.1 of Allobosea sp. 12-68-7. Classification (GTDB taxonomy): domain Bacteria; phylum Pseudomonadota; class Alphaproteobacteria; order Rhizobiales; family Beijerinckiaceae; genus Allobosea. Next base: position 15,180 of record NCCO01000095.1, on the reverse strand, counting down.
GCGGGCGATCTGCGCGACGGCTTCGCGCAGGCGAATGCGGCGCTCGACAGCGGCAAGGCGCAGGCGACGCTCGCCGCCCTCGTCACCAGTTCGAACGCGTGAGGCACCGATGAGCGATATTCTCGCGAAGATCGAGGCCTATAAGCGCCAGGAGATCGCGGCCGCCAAGCAGGCGATCCCGCAGGACCGGATCGAAGTGCTGGCGCGCGACGCCGGGCCGACGCGCGGATTCGCCGATGCGCTGGCCGCGAAGCATGCCGCCGGCCGCCCGGCGCTGATCGCCGAGATCAAGAAGGCCTCGCCCTCCAAGGGGCTGATCCGCGCCGATTTCGACCCGCCCGCGCTTGCGCGCGCCTATGCCGCCGGTGGCGCGGCCTGCCTTTCCGTCCTGACCGACGGCCCCTCCTTCCAGGGCCGGCCGGAATTCCTGCTGCAGGCGCGCGCGGCCTCGGGCCTGCCCGTGCTGCGCAAGGATTTCCTCTACGATCCTTATCAGGTCTACGAGGCGCGAGCCTGGGGCGCGGATTGCATCCTGATCATCATGGCCGGCGTCGACGACGCCACGGCGCGGGCGCTGGAGACCACGGCTTTCGACCTCGGCATGGATGTGCTGATCGAGGTCCATGACGATGCGGAGCTCGACCGCGCGCTCGCGCTGAAGAGCCGGCTGCTCGGCATCAACAACCGCGACCTGCGCGATTTCACCGTCGATCTCGCGGTGACCGAGCGGCTGGCGACGCGCATGCCGACCGACCGCATCGTCATCAGCGAGAGCGGCATCTTCAACCATGGCGATATCGGCCGGCTGAAGCGCGCCGGAGTCGGCACCTTCCTCGTCGGCGAGAGCCTGATGCGGAGGGCCGATGTGACGGCCGCGACGCGCGAACTCCTCACGGGCCACGCTCAGGAGACCGCAGCGTGAGCGCGCTCAGCCATCTCGACGCCCGGGGCCAGGCGCATATGGTCGATGTCGGCGACAAGGCCGAAACCTCGCGCGTGGCCATCGCCGAGGGCTGCGTCGTGATGCAGCCGCAGACGCTGACGATCGTGCGCGCCGGCGACGCCAAGAAGGGCGACGTGCTCGGGACGGCGCGCCTTGCCGGCATCATGGCCGCCAAGCGCAGCCATGAGCTGATTCCGCTGTGCCATCCGCTGCTGATCACCAAGATCGCGGTCGATCTGGAGATCGACGAGGCCTTGCCCGGCATCCGGGTGCGCGCCGAAGTCAAGGTGAAAGGCCAGACCGGCGTCGAGATGGAGGCGCTCACCGCCGTCAGCGTCGCCTGCCTGACCGTCTACGACATGGTCAAGGCGGCCGACCGAGGCATGCGGATCGAGGGCATCCGGCTGACCCACAAATCCGGCGGCAAATCCGGCACCTTCGAGGTGGACGGCGCCGATCAGGGACAGGGCTGATGGCCCTGACGCCGGTCCCCGTTGCGCTGCGCGCCCTGCTCGACAGCGTGCCGGGCTCGACGTCCATCGAGACGCTGCCGCTGGCGCATTGCACCTGGCGCGTGCTCGGAGCCGATCTCGCGGCGCTGCGGACGCAGCCGCCCTTCGCCAATTCAGCCATGGACGGCTATGCGGTGCGGGCCGAGGACCTCGCTCCCGGCACAGAACTCCGGGTCATCGGCGAGTCGGCCGCAGGGCGTTCCTTTGCCGGCATATTGTTCGCCGGAGAGGCGGTTCGCATCTTCACGGGAGCGCCGATCCCCGAGGGCGCCGACACCATCCTGATCCAGGAGAACGCCGACGGGGTCGGCTCGGCCGCGATCACCGTCCGCGAGGGCGCGCCGAAGGGCAAGTTCGTGCGTAAGGCCGGGCTCGACTTCAGCGACGGCGACCGGCTGCTCGCGACCGGGACCCGGCTCGACAGCGCCGCACTCGGGCTCGCCGCCGCAGCCGGCCACCCGATGCTGCCGGTGCGCCGCAAGCCCTTGGTCGCGATCCTCGCCACCGGCGACGAGCTCGTGCTGCCGGGCGAGCCGGTCGGGCCGGACCAGATCGTCGCGTCCAACTCGTTCGCGCTCGCCGCGCTGGTCGAGCAGGCGGGCGGGAGCGTGCTCGACCTCGGCATCGCGCGCGACGACCATGCGGACCTCGCCACGCGGATCGGGCAGGCGCGGAACGCCGGCGCCGATGTGCTGGTGACGCTGGGCGGCGCCTCGGTCGGCGCGCATGACCTCGTCCAGGAGGCGCTCAAGCGGGCCGGCATGGATCTCGGCTTTTGGAAGATCGCGATGCGGCCGGGCAAGCCGATGATGACCGGTCGGCTCGGCCCGATGGTCGCGATCGGCCTGCCGGGTAACCCCGTCTCCTCGATCGTCTGCGGCCATCTCTTCGTCGTCCCGGTGGTCGAGGCCCTGCTCGGTGTTCCCTCGCCCGAGCGCGACCGCAGCGAGCCGGGGCTGTTGGGCCGCGACATGCCGGCGAACGATGAGCGCGAGGATTATCTGCGCTCCAGCCTCATCCTGACCGAGGCCGGCTGGGAGGCGACGCCGTTCGAGCGGCAGGATTCCTCGATGCTCGGTCTGCTCGCCCAGGCCCAGGCGCTGGCGATCCGCCCCGTCTTCGCGCCGGCCGCCCGCAAGGGCGATCCCAGCCGCTTCATCCGGTTGCGCTAGGCTCAGGCCGGCGCATCCGCTTGCGGAACACAACGCGAACGGGTATGGTGTTCGTGATTTGTTTCGAATCTGCAACAACCGGCAGATTCCAGAGCGCCGGCGGGGATCATGCTGACACGCAAACAGTTCGAACTGCTTCGTTTCATCCAGGAGCGCCTGCGCGAAAGCGGCGTCCCCCCCTCCTTCGACGAGATGAAGGACGCGCTCGACCTCAAGTCCAAATCCGGCATCCACCGGTTGGCTGCCTGACGGTGCCGGCGGCGGTCTGCAGCCCGGCGCGCGCCGCTTCAACCCGTCGGTCGTCCAGGGTGGGCTCGGCAAGGATGCGCCGCCGGCCAAGGACGGGCTGCCCGGCCGGGCTCGGCCGGTGGAAGCCGTGCCTGACGATGCCCGCAACACGATCGCGATCCCCGTCATGGGCCGCATCGCGGCGGGCACACCGATTTCGGCGATCCAGAGCCGCAGCCACAGCGTCGCGCTGCCCGCCGACATGCTCGGTTCCGGCGAGCATTTCGCGCTCGAGGTCCGCGGCGACTCGATGGTCGAGGCCGGCATTCTCGACGGCGACACGGTGGTGATCCGCCGCCAGGACACCGCCAACACCGGCGACATCATCGTCGCGCTGATCGACGACGAAGAGGCGACGCTGAAGCGGCTGCGCAAGCGCGGCTCCTCGATCGCGCTGGAGGCGGCCAATCCCGCCTATGAGACACGCGTGCTCGGTCCCGACCGGGTCAAGATCCAGGGCCGTCTGGTCAATCTGATGCGGCGCTACTGAAGGCGCTCGGCTTCGGGAGCGCTCTCGGCGACGGATGGCGCAGGGGCTGTTCTGGCCATGGGCTGGGGTGGCGGCTGGCGGTTCCAGGGTCGTGAGCGCCCTGACTGTTTGGCGGCATGATGGCGCCAGCCCGTGAGGCCAGTCACGAGCGCGGTCGCCCCGTCGCGTTGCAGCGCGGTCCGATCGATCAGCCGTGCCGCGCAGGGGGCTGTCCAGGGAATCGGCGTCACCACCACATCCGCGCGCCGGCAATCCTCGATGATGGCCAGCCGCTCCTGCGCATAGGCGATGGAACGCCCGTCACGGGTGCTCAGGACACAGCCTGCGGGGTCGCAGGCGGCGCCCTGGCGCAGCGACGGATCGTCCGCCTTGCGGCCATCGCCATCGGCACTCAACCATTGCTCCAGCACGAAGCGGCTGGGCCGGCCGGCGATGACCAGGCGGTCGTCGGGCCCGCGCACGGCCAAGCCGGCCCCGTCGCGCTCGACCAGGATCGCGGGACGCTCGGGCTTGGCCGCCACCGCGACGCCGGCTGCTAGCGGCAGCACGGCCAGCAGGCGCAGCTTCGTGCTCCACAGCGTCGCCCAGAGCAGCGACAGGACGAAGCAGAGCAGCGCGGGCGTGCCGAAGGCCGGGATCACCAGGGTAGAATGGTCGATGGTTGCGACCCAGTGCGCCAGTTTCAGCACCACCTGCGAGGCCTGTCCCATCAGCCACCAGGCCGGCGCATCGAGTCCGAACGGGTAAGCCAGCACGCCGAAGACGGCAGCGGGCATCACGCAGAGCGAGACGAAGGGCAGCGCCAGGGCGTTGCCGAGGAGCCCGAAGGGGTTGAAGGTCTGGAAGTGGAAGGCGCCGAACGGAGCGGTCGCGGCCGTCGCCAGCAGCGTGGTCACGACGATGCCGCAGGCGGCGATCCAGAGCGGGCGCAGCGGCCAGGGCAGCGCCGGTGGCGGTTGCGGCCGGCCACGGTTCTCCCAGCGTTCGGCGAAGGCGATCAGCGCCGCCACCGCGCCGAAGGACATCTGGAAGCTCGGCCCCAACAGGGCTTCCGGTTCGCGCAGGAGAACGATCATCGCCGCCAGCGCGAGATTGCGCATGCTCAGCGCCGGGCGGTCGACGAGGATCGCGCCCAGCATCACCAGCGTCATGATCAGCGAGCGCATGGTCGCGACCTCGGCGCCCGAGAAGACGCAATAGGCGACAGAGCCCGCCATGGCTGAGAGTGCGGCGATCTTCTTGACCGGCAGGCGCAGCGCCAGCGTCTGCGAGAGGGCGAGCAGCGCCCGCACCAGCCAGAAGATCGTCCCGGCCGCGAGCACCATGTGCAGGCCGGAGATCGAGACGATGTGGTAGATGCCGGCCGCGCGCAGATCGGCATGGGTCGTGTCGGTGATCAGCCCGCGCTTGCCGGTGACGAGCGCCGCCGCCATTGCTCCCGCCTGTCCGCCGCCGATGGAGGCGATGCGCTGCGTCAGGGCGTTGCGGGCGCGGTCGAGCGCGGCGGCGATCTGCAGCGCAGGCGGCGGCGCCTGCAGCGGCGGCGTCAGCGTGATCTTGCCGGAGATGCTGCCGACCGCGCCGAGCCCGCGAAAGAAGGCGTCGCGGCCGAAATCATAGCCGCCCGGCCGGGCCGGGCCCGGCGGCGGCAGCAGCCGCGCCACCGCCGCGATGTGATCGCCCGGCGCGACCTCGCCGGCGCGGATGTTGACCCGGACGCGCCGCGGCCGCTCGGCCGCCTCGACGCCGGCCAGACCCGTCACCAGAATCACGAGGCGGGCGCCAGCGTCGCGGCTCTCGACCGATTCGACGAAGCCCGTGAGCTGACCGATCCTCGGCCGGTCCAGCAGCGGCGAGGCGACCGAGGCCGTGCGCCAGGTCGCCGCCGCAAATCCGGCGAAGATCGCCGCCAGCGCGATCAGCGCCCTCGCCGCGCCCGGATGGCGGCGCAGGACGACGGCCCCGACGGCCGCGAGCGCGAACCCGACCAGCGGCGCCCAGAGCGCCGGCTCGCGATCGGCAGCGAAGTAGAGGAGGATGCCGATCCCCATCGGCACCGGCAGCCAGATGAACAGGCGGCGGCGCTCGGCCTCGAGCGCCAGGGTGCGCTTCAGGCGCTCGCGAGCGGAGGCCAGCGCGAGAGACAGGCCCGGTCCGCGCCCGGCGCGACCGGGCCGGGTCCAAGGTAGCGCCAGGGTTCGCGCGCCGCGGCTGCGCGTCGCCTCCCCCTGCCCTGGCGGCGGTGCCGGCTGCATCGGCTCCCCATCCCTGACCGCATCGGCGGCGCGTGCATCTTGCGCTTAACGCCGGCCGCCAGGGCATGTTACAGGGGCCGCGCCGGATGTCATGCCCGCTTCGGCGCGCGCCGTCCCGCGGCGTGCCGATTCGCCTCTTCCCCCTCGGCCCCTTTCGACAGCCAGCCGGAGCCAAGCCTTCATGAGCGATGCCGTCGTCACACGTTTTGCGCCCTCGCCCACGGGCTTCCTGCATATCGGCGGGGCGCGGACCGCGTTGTTCAACTGGCTCTATGCGCGGCGCCACGGCGGCAAGATGCTGCTGCGCATCGAGGACACGGACCGCGAGCGCTCGACCGAGCCGGCGATCGCGGCGATCCTCGACGGGCTGAGATGGCTCGGTCTCGATTGGGACGGCGAGACGGTCTACCAGTTCTCGCGGGCCGAGCGGCACCGCGAGGTGGCCCATCAGATGCTCGCCAGCGGCAATGCCTATCGCTGCTATGCGACCCCCGCCGAGCTCGACGAGATGCGCGAGCAGGCCAAGGCCGCCGGCAAGCCGATGCGCTATGACGGACGCTGGCGCGACCGCGACCCCGCCACCGCGCCCGAGGGCGTCAAGCCGGTGATCCGCCTGCGCGCACCGCAGACCGGGGAGACGGTGGTCGAGGACGAGGTCCAGGGCCGCGTCGTCTGGCAAAACGAGAATCTCGACGATCTCGTGCTGCTGCGCTCCGACGGCAACCCGACCTACATGCTCGCCGTGGTGGTCGACGACCACGACATGGGCGTGACCCATGTCATCCGCGGCGACGACCACCTGACCAACGCTGCGCGCCAGACGCAGATCTACCAGGCGATGGGCTGGACGGTCCCCAGCATGTCGCACATCCCGCTGATCCATGGGCCCGACGGCGCCAAGCTCTCCAAGCGCCACGGCGCGCTCGGCGTCGATGCCTACCGGGCGATGGGCTATCTGCCGGTGGCGCTGCGCAACTACCTCCTGCGGCTGGGCTGGAGCCATGGCGACCAGGAGATCTTCTCGACACAGGAGATGATCGCGCTGTTCGACCTCGGCTCGATCGGCCGTTCGGCCGCGCGTTTCGATTTCGCCAAGCTCGAGAGCCTGAACGGGCTCTACATGCGCCAGTCCGCCGACAGCGACCTGATCGCGGCGCTGAAGGTGATCCTGCCGGAGATCGGGCCGCCGCGCGGGCTCCCCCCCACGCTGTCGCCCGAGCTGGAGGCGCGTTTCCTGGCGGCGATGCCGGGGCTGAAGGAGCGCGCCAAGACCCTCATCGAGCTGCTCGACAGCGCCTATTACCTCTATGCCCCGCGGCCGCTGCAGCTCGACGCCAAGGCGGCGGCGCTTCTGGACGAAGCGGGCAAACAGCGACTGCCCGGGCTGGCGCGGACGCTGGCCGCGGTCAACGACTGGTCGGTCGAGGCTCTCGAGGCTGCCGTGCGCGGCTTCGCGGAGACGCATGGGCTGAAGCTGGGGCAGGCCGCGCAGCCGCTGCGGGCCGCGCTGACGGGGCGCGCGATGTCGCCGGGCCTGTTCGACGTGATGGCGGTTCTCGGCCGCGAGGAAACCCTTGCTCGGCTCGCCGACCAGAGCTGAGCAAAACGCCGTCCCGACCGTCTTTCGGCTCGGTTGAACCGGGTCTGCAAATGGTCTAGTGACGCCTGGTGTGGCCACGTCGGCGCCTGCCGGGGCGGGCACAAATATTGCTTGAAAATCAGTCGGATGAACCGCTCTTCGACCCTCGGCCGCCCTGGCACCGACACGACCCTGTCATGTCGGTTCGCTCTGACGACGGACAGGTCTCATGGACAACCGTGACAAGACCGAGCGCGACGACGACTGACCAGCAGCGAGCCTGAAAGGATCGGTATCGATGAGCGGAACCAGCAGCCAGCTTCAGGTCGACGGCAAGACCGTCGATATGGCGATCAAGACGGGTTCGATCGGCCCGTCCGTCATCGACATCGGCAAGCTCTACGCCCAGACGGGCATGTTCACCTATGATCCCGGCTTCACCTCGACGGCGAGCTGCGAGTCGCAGATCACCTATATCGACGGCGACGAGGGCGTGCTGCTCTATCGCGGCTACCCGATCGAGCAGCTCGCCGAGCATGGCGACTTCCTCGAGACCTGCTATCTGCTGCTGGAAGGCGAACTGCCGACCGCCGCGCAGAAGGCCGATTTCGACTATCGCGTGACGCGCCACACCATGGTGCACGAGCAGATGGCCCGCTTCTTCCAGGGCTTCCGCCGCGACGCGCATCCGATGGCGGTCATGGTCGGCTCGATCGGCGCGATGTCGGCCTTCTACCACGACTCGACCGACATCTCGGACCCGCATCAGCGCATGGTCGCCTCGATGCGGATGATCGCGAAGATGCCGACGCTCGCGGCGATGGCCTACAAGTACACGGTCGGCCAGCCCTTCGTGTATCCGCTGAACTCGCTCGACTATGCTTCGAACTTCCTGCGCATGTGCTTTGCGGTCCCGGCGGAGGAGTACAAGGTCAATCCGGTGATGGCGCGCGCGCTCGACCGGATCTTCATCCTGCACGCCGACCACGAGCAGAACGCCTCGACCTCGACCGTCCGCCTCGCCGGATCGTCGGGAGCCAACCCCTTCGCCTGCATCGCGGCCGGCACGGCCTGCCTCTGGGGGCCCGCCCATGGCGGCGCCAACGAGGCGGCGCTGAAGATGCTCGAGGAGATCGGATCGGTCGAGAACATCCCGAAATTCATCGCCAAGGCGAAGGACAAGAACGATCCGTTCCGCCTGATGGGCTTCGGCCACCGCGTCTACAAGAACTACGATCCGCGCGCCAAGATCATGCAGAAGACCACGCATGAGGTCCTCAACGAGCTCGGCGTCAAGGACGATCCGCTGCTCGACGTGGCGATCGAGCTCGAGCGCATCGCGCTGTCGGACAGCTACTTCATCGAGAAGAAGCTCTATCCGAACATCGACTTCTATTCGGGCATCACCCTGAAGGCGATGGGCTTCCCGACCTCGATGTTCACCGCGCTGTTCGCGCTGGCGCGTACCGTCGGCTGGATCGCGCAGTGGAAGGAGATGATCGAGGATCCGTCCCAGCGCATCGGCCGCCCGCGCCAGCTCTACACCGGCGCGCTGCAGCGCGAGTATACGCCGATCGGCCGCCGCTGAGGCGCAGCCACCCGGCCGGCAAACAATGAGGGGCACGACGGCATGCCGTCGTGCCCCTCATTGTTTCCGATGATTGATGCCGCTCCCGGCGATGACAGACCGCGCCGTCGCACTACACTCGACCGCAGCATCCCGGAGGAACCCGCTTTGTCCCACACGCATGATCTGTCCCGGCGCGGCTTTCTGGCCGGCGCTTCCGCCCTCACCCTGGCCGGCGGCCAGGCCCAGGCCCAGGCGGCCTTTCCCGCTCGCCCGGTCAATCTGGTCGTGCCCTTCGCCGCCGGTGGCTCGACCGATATCGTCGCGCGCCTCGTCGGCCAGAAGATGGGCGAGCTGCTCGGCCAGTCGATCGTGATCGAGAACCGCGCCGGCGCCGGCGGCAATATCGGCTCCACCGCGGTCGCTCGCGCGACGCCGGACGGCTACACCATCCTGATGGGCACGATCTCGACCCATGCGCTCAACCCGGCGATCCTGAAGACGGTGACCTTCGACCCGGTGAAGGACTTCACGCCGATCTCGCTGCTCGCGGTGGTGCCGAACGTCATGGTCGTCCATCCGAGCTTCCCGGCGAAGACGGTGCAGGAGGTCATCGCGGTGCTCAAAGCCAATCCCGGCAAGTACGCCTACGCCTCCTCCGGCGTCGGCACGCCGCTGCATCTCTCCGGCGAGCTGTTCAAGTCGCTCGGCGGCGTGCAGATGAACCATGTGCCCTATCGCGGCGCGGGCCCGGCCCTGAACGACGTCGTCGCAGGCGCGGTCCCGATCATGTTCGACAACCTGCCCTCGTCCGCCCAGTTCATCCGCGGCGGCCAGTTGCGCGCCATCGGCGTGACGACCAAGGAGCGGGTCTCGTCCTTCCCCGACCTGCCGACGATCGCGGAAGGCGGGCTGGCCGGCTACGAGACCTACACCTGGAATGCGCTGTTCGGACCGGCGAAGCTGCCTGCCGACATCGTCGCGAAGCTCAACAAGGCGGCCAATGACGCGCTCAAGGACGCCAACGTCAAGAAGCGCCTCGAGGACGTCAGCGCGGTGATCGTGGGCTCGACGCCCGAAGCCCTGGGCGAGCACGTCAAGGTCGAGGTCGCCAAGTGGTTCCCGATCGCCAAGGCCTCGGGCGCAGCACTCGAGTGAGGCTCTAGCCGCTCGACCATCCGGGCGGCCTGTCCGGCCGGATGGTGACCAGCGCCAGCGCGGCCTCGACCGCGTGGGCAGCCGGGCTTTCGCCGGCCGAGCGCATGATCGTGTCGACCTCGGCGAAGCCCGCAAGCTGCAGGTCCCGGCCAGGCCCCTCCGCGAGGACGGCTTCCAGCTGCTCCGCCAGCGCCGGCGCCGTCGCGTCGTCCTGGATGAACTCCGGCACGAGATTGCGGCCCAGGATGAGATTGGGAAGGATCACGCTGGGCAGCCGGATCAGCCGCCGCGCGATCGCAGCCTCCCAGCCGGCGCCACGATAGGCCGCGACCGTCGGCACCTGCGCCAGGGCGAGTTCGAGCGTGACGGTGCCCGACGCCGCCAGCGCAGCCCGCGCGCAGCGGAAGGCCGCGAGCTTCTCCATCTCCCCCAGGACGATCTCCGGCCTGCGGATCCATCCGGCGGCGGCCTGCGCGATCTCGTCCTGCAAATGCGGGACCGCGGGCAGCACGAAGCGCGCGCCCGGCAGCCGCTCAGCGACGCGGGCGACCGCCTCGCCGAAGACCGGCATCAGGTGCCGGATTTCCGAACGCCGGCTGCCAGGCAGCACCAGTATGACGGGCGACGCGGCGTCCGCCCGCATCGCGGCCTCGGCGGGGCCCGGCCGAAGCTCAGCCAGCCGCTCGATCAGCGGGTGGCCGACATACACCGTCGGCGGCCCCTGGAGCCGCTCCACCGCCGCCGGCTCGAAGGGCAACAAGGCCAGGATCCGGTCGATATGCGGCGTCATCCGCCGGGCGCGCCCCGAGCGCCAGGCCCAGACACTGGGGCAGACCCAATGGACGATCGGGATGTCGGGCGTCCGCGCGCGGACCTTCTTGGCCACACGCAGGTTGAAATCGGGCGCGTCGATCGTCAGCAGGAGATCGGGCGCGAAGGTTGCGATGCCGTGCGCGGCGTCCTCCATCCGGCGCAACAGCAACGGCAGACGCGCGACGACGGGTGCGAATCCCATGACGGCGATGTCGGCCTGCGGGAACAGCGGCACCAGCCCCGCCGCGATCAGCGCCTCGCCGCCGACGCCCGTGATCAGCAGGGGGCGATCGCCGAGGCGCTGGCGCAAGCTCTCGAGGAAACGCAGCGCAAGCGCGTCACCGGAGGCCTCGCCGGCCACGATCGCGAGGCGGAACGGCTCGTTCATGTGCCGACCTTCGCCACGCCCTCGACGAACAGCCCGGACTGATCGGCGAGCCGGCCGAGGCCCGCCGCATCGCCGACCAGCACATGGCCGGCGCGCAGCCCGATTCCCGCCAGGCCCGCAGCCACCACATTGCGCAGCGTCTGCGGGCCGATGGCCGGCATGTCGACGCGCAGGTCCTGCCCGTCCTTGGGAGCCTTGACCAGGACGCCGTCGCCCTTGGCGATCCGCAGACGCCCGGACGCGACCATGTCGGCGACGCGGCGGATCATGGCGTCGGTGCCCTCGGCCGCCTCGATCGCGATGACTCGGTGGTCGGCGAGGATCGCGGCCTGCCCGACATCGAAGGGCGAGAGCGCCGCCAGCAGCTCGAAGCCGCGCGCGATCAGCGCCTTCTGCTCCGGAGAGGCCATCCGGCGGCCGAGCGCGCCGAGCGGTGCGGTCATGTCGGGGGCGATGTCGGCCGGGCCATGCACCGCGAAGCCCTGCCCCTCGAAGAAGCTGACGACGCCGCGCAGCAGATGGTCGTCGCCGCCGCGGAAGGCGCGGGCGAAATGCGGCAGGTATTTCAGCGTCGAGGCCTCGGGGCGCAGGGCCGCGAAGCTCGGGCGCGGCAGGCTGCCGATCAGCACCAGTTCGGTGATGGACCGCCGCCGCAGCTCGTCGAGGAGGCGGCCGAGCTGGCCGAGGCGGTAGCTCTGCAGATCGGCGGCGCCGAAGCCCGCCGGATCCGCAGCGCCCTCGAGCGCCGCCACGAAGAGAGGCCGCCCGCTGCCGGTGACGATCTCGGCCAGCCGCGGCGGGAAATCCCCCCCCCCGGCGATGATGGCGAGAGGGCTGTGCGTCGCGGACGTCGTTGCCGGATCGGCGCTCACCGATCGGGCGCGTTGACGTCGTGCGGGACGCAGATCGCGCGCTCGCCGCCGACCCGGATGAAATCCAGGATTTCATGGATGAGCGGATGGGACGCGAATTCGCTGGCAACGTCCTCGACGCGCTCCGAGAGTGTGCCCTCATCGGCGAAGAGCAGCCGGTAGGCGCGGCGCAGCTCATGGATCTGCTCGCGCGTGAAGCCGCGCCGCCGCAGGCCCACGAGGTTGAGACCGGCGAGATGGGCCGGGTTGTCCCGCACCATGCCGAAGGGAATCACGTCATGCATCACGCCCGCGCCGCCGCCGATGAAGGCATGGTCACCGACGCGGATGAACTGGTGCAGCCCGGTTCCGCCACCGACGATGACGAAATTGCCGACCTTCACATGGCCGGCGCACATCACGTTGTTGGAGAAGATGACGTTGTCGCCGATCGAGGTGTCATGGGCGACGTGGGAGTTCGCGAGGAAGAAGCAGCGGTCCCCGACCGTCGTCTTCATCCCTCCTCCTTCGGTGCCGGGGTTCATCGTGACGCCTTCGCGGATCAGGCAATCGACACCGATGGTCAGCGTCGAGGGCTCGCCCTTGTATTTCACGTCCTGCGGCGGATGCCCGATCGAGGCGAAGGGATAGATCCTGGTGCGGGCACCGATGGTGGTGCGGCCGGCGACGGCGACATGGCTGACGAGTTCGACGCCCTCATCGAGCACGACATCGGGACCGACGCTGCAGAAGGGACCGATGGTGACACCCGCGCCCAGGCGGGCGGCCGGGTCGACGACCGACATGGGGTGGATCTTCGCGTTCATGACCGAATCCTCGCGGCGGGCGCCGTCCTGTTCTTGGCGAATGTCATCGGATCAGACGACCATCGCGGAGAGATCGGCCTCGGCGACGAGGACGCCGTCGACACGCGCCTCGCCACGGTAGAACCAGATGTTGCGCTTGCGGGCGATCTTGGTGAGGTGGAAGCGCAGCGTGTCGCCAGGGCCGACGGGCCTGCGGAACTTCGCCTTGTCGATCGTCGTGAAGAGCACGCTGCGGACGGGCGTGTCGTCGCTGCCGCGGGCATTGACGACGAGGACACCCGCCGTCTGCGCCATGGCCTCGATCATCAACACGCCGGGGAACACGGGTCTGTCGGGGAAATGGCCGGTGAACTGCGGCTCGTTGATCGTGACGTTCTTGATCCCGACGCCCGATTCGTCGCCGTTGATCTCGACGACGCGGTCGACCAGCAGAAAGGGGTAGCGGTGGGGGATGCAGGCCATGATCTTCTGGATGTCGGCCACACCCAGCGCCGTCGTCGCCTCGGTCATCGTCTCGTCTCTCCCGCGCGGGCGTCCCGCCGCTTCATCGATTGCTTCTAGCCGCCGGAAGCCGGGAGGCCAACACCCGGCGGGTCTCGTCGCGAGGCGCGCACCCACACCAGTCGGTGCGCCGGCTGGTGGCTAGCCTTCTGGCCGCCCCTTGCCGCGCTTGGCCAGCATCGACTTCAGCATCGCGATCTCTCGCGCCCAGTTCAGCGCGGGCTGTGCCGGAGAGCCACCATATTTCGCCCCGCGCGGGACATCGCCCGCGACCCCGTTCTGGGCCGCGATCTGCGCACCCATGCCGATGGTGAGGTGGCCGGCGAGGCCGACCTGGCCGCCGAGCACGACGAAATCCTCGAGCGTCGACGAGCCGGCAATGCCAACCTGCGAGACGATGACGCAATGGCGGCCGACGACGACGTTGTGGCCGATCTGAACGAGGTTATCGATCTTCGTGCCCTCGCCGATCACCGTGTCGCGGCTGGCACCGCGGTCGATGCAGGTGTTGGCGCCGATCTCGACATCGTCCTGGATGATGACGCGGCCGATCTGCGGCACCTTCATGTGCCCTCTCGGGCTCATCGCGAAGCCGAACCCGTCCTGCCCGATGCGGACACCGGGATGGATGATGACGCGGTTGCCGATCAGAGTGGCCTGCAAGGTGCAGCCCGCGCCGATCGCGCAGTCGCGGCCGATGCGGACCTGAGGGCCGATGACGGCATGCGAGGCGACGACCGTCCCGGAGCCGATCTCCGCACCCGGACCGATGACGGCACCCGGATCGACGGTAACGCCAGCTTCGAGAACCGCCGTCGCATGCACGAAAGCGCCGGGTGCGACGCCCTGCGATGCGAAAACGGTGCCCGGCTTCAGCGCAGACGGAAAGAACCGAGCCAGAATCCGGGCAAAGGCGTGATAGGGCGTCGGCGTCACCAGCGCGATGGTCCCGGCCGGCACGCGCTCGGCGAATCGCGGCGAAACCAGGCACAGCCCGGCGGCGGTCGCCGCCAGCGCCTCGGTGTATTTCGGGTTGTCCATATAGGCGATGTCGGCCGGACCGGCCTGTTCGAGAGCCGCCGCCCCCGTGAAACGCCGTGCCGGATCGACGCCATCGGGCAAGGAGGCGCCCGAAATGACGGCGACCTCGCCACAGTCGAGCGAGGTCGCAGCCGGAAAAAATTGGGGATCTGACATCAGGGCTGTGTCCGGAGCGGGGCGGGAGCGCCCCGCCGCGTCAGAAGCGGGTGCCGCCGGAGAAGCGGAAGGCCTGCAGGCGGTCGCCGCCGAACTTGCCGGTGACGGCCTGGCCATTGATGATCGCCGTGCCGAACTGGCCGTCATCCTTCGACAGCGCATAGGCGTAGTCGAAGCGGATCGGGCCGAGCGGCGACTGCCAGAGCAGGCTGACGCCTACCGAGGAGCGCAGCACGTTCTTGTCGCGCACGCAGGCCACGTTGGTCTGGAAGGCCGAGGTCGTCACGACGTTGAACTGACGCCCGGTCGAGCCGGCCGGGCAGGCGCTCGCGACCGCCTTGCCGCCGTCATAATTGAACAGCGTGCCGGCGTCGGCGAAGATCGCGCCGCGCAGGCCGAGATCGCGCGGCAGGCCCCAGATCGGGAACTGAACCTCGACCGAACCACCAAAATAGCTGGTTCCGCCGAGCGCGTTGGCCGTCGGATCGTTGAGCACGTCACGCGGGCCGATGCCCGACGGGGCGAAGCCGCGCACCAGGGTCGGTCCGAGGAAGTAGTGGTCGATCATGCGTAGATCGCCGCTGGTCGCCTGAACGTGACCGCCCTGGACGCGGACGAAGCCGACGACGTCGTCGAAGA
>NCCO01000260.1 GCA_002279705.1 Allobosea sp. 12-68-7 | reverse complement strand
ACTGCGCCGTTCTCGACCAGGGTGGTCCATTGCGGAGCGCCGCTGGAATCGAAATAGACCGAATAGGCCCACACGCCTTGTTGCCCCAGCGTTTGTTGCAGCTGTGCGCTGAGGTCGACATTCAAAGTGGTCATGTGGCACCGGCCGGAAAGACAATCTGGTGCTATATAGCCACGGGGCCTGAGCTCTGATCAATGCCCGTCGGACGTTGCGGCAGGATTGTTTTATCGCCGTAGCAGACCCTAATACCAGCCGCGCGCATGGGCTCGCCAGGCGCGCGGAAAATCCAGGAGCCGCCGCCCCCCGCCGCTTCAGGCCGCGGACGCAGCGTGGGCGTGGCGCAGGAAGAAGCGGACCATCTCGCGGCTGGCGTCGGGGCCGCGTGGATCGGTGAAGCTGCCTTTTGTGCTGCCGCCGGACCACGCATGGCCAAGGCCGTGCAGCACCCAATGTTCCAGTGCCACGCGGCCGCGCGGATCGGTCAGGATGGTGCGGCTGTAGCTGGTGCCGTCCGGGCTCGTGCCCTTTGTCACCGCCTCGTCCAGCTCGGCACCGCCGCGCGACTGGATCACCACGTGGTCGCCATTGACGGGATGGACGGTGTTGTCCCGGTCGCCATGGAATACGATGGTCGGCACGATGCCGTTGCCGTCGCGCGCGCCCTGGGTGCGGGCGACGAACGGCACGGCACTGCCCTGGCGCATGGCCATGAAGGCCGACGACATATCGCTCGCCGCCCCGCACGCCAGCCCGGAATGCACGCCGATGGCCGAATAAAGATCGGGATAGGTGGTGCCCATGATGGCCGCCACCGCGCCGCCGGCGGAAAGGCCGGCCACATAGATCCGGCCGGGCGCCACCTCGTATTGCTGCATCACCTGGCGGGTGATGCCGGCGATCAGCGATGGCTCGCCCTGCCCGCGCTTCTGGTCCGCCGTATTGAACCAGTTCCAGCATTTCGAGGCGTTGGCGGATTGCACCTGCGCGGGATAGGCCACCAACAGGCCGTGCTCCTCGGCGATTTCGTTCATCCGCGTGCCGGCGGCGAAATCGTCCGGAGACTGGGTGCAGCCGTGCAGCATGACGATCAGCGGCAGGCGCTGCCCGCGATACAGGGTGGGCACATAAAGCTTGTAGCTGCGGCTGCCGGCGGCATTGGAATAGAGATGCTCGTCGAACGTCCCTTCTTTCTCCGACGGGGCGGATGGGGTGTCCGGGGAAAGCAGGCCGCGCAAGGCCTCGGGTAGATAATCGGCCACCGATTTCCCGGTGTGCGCGCCAGAAGAGGCGTCGAACGGCAGGGACCATGCGCCGCCGTTACGCGGCGGGGAGAGGTCGATCCCCTCGCGCCCCGGGCCGGACGCGCCGGTTGGCGCGGGCCGCGCATGCCCCTCGGCGATGGCGCCGCGCAGAATGGCCATGGCCTCTTCCAGCCGCCCTTCCCGGGTCAGCCGCGTGGCCTCCAGCATGTCGATCTTGGTGGGCATATGCATTGAAAACGTCCTGGACTGAAAGGCTTCCGACACGCGCGGAGCGCCTTCCTGTTGGAAGCAAGAGACGGCCCAGGCTTGCGCGCGGGCAAAAAGGGGAGCGGAACCGATCAGCGCATGCGGTCGCTCAGCGCCGCCTTCACCGCCGGGCTGGCCTGGAGGGCACCGAGGATATGGAGGGAGGAAATGGTCCCGCGCGCCAGTTCCGGCGGCACGTCGGGCGCGATCACGGCGAGCCCCAGCACCTGGATGTCCAGCCGCTCGCCGGCGGCTTGCACGCTTTCCAGATCCTGGCGGCTGAAGTGGCGCAGGCCGAGGTCGAGCTGATTGCGCACCACCGACTTCTGCACCGTCTCGGCATGGCGATCCAATTGGTTGCGGATCGCGGTGCGGATGAAATCGGTCCGGTTGGAATAGAAATTCTCCTGCACCAGCAGGTCGATATGACCCAGGTCCACGAAGCCGAGATTGATCGTGATCTTCTCGGTGTCCGGCGCCTTGGGCCGAATGTCCTTGGCCAGCATCGTCATGGCAACCATCCCTACACCATCCAGCTGGATGGCAGATGGGACCTCTCTTGCTGCATCGCAATAGCAAATGCCATGGAAAATGATGCGACGCAGCAGATATTTTCGCGCGCCTAACGCCCCCGCTCAGGGCGCCGGCTTCAGATCTCCGATCAATGTGGGAATGAGTTCCGACACGGTGGGATGGATCGGCACGGCCCATTGCAGGACGTCATAGGGCTGGTCCGCGTTCATCATGTCGAGAATGCCGTGGATCGCCTCGTCGCCCGACGTGCCGAGGATCGCCGCGCCGAGAATGCGTTTTGTCTGCGCATCGGCCACCATCTTCATGAAGCCAATGGTCTCGCCTTTCTCCACCGCGCGCCCGACCCGCGCCATGGGCCGGGAGGAGACCAGCAGCGGCCGGCCGCTCGCGCGCGCCTGTGCTTCGCTCATCCCGACGCGCCCCAATGGCGGGTCGGTATAAAGGGCATAGGCGGGAATGCGAGCGGACAGCCGACGATCCGCGCCATCCAGCAGATTGGCGGCGATGATCTCGAAATCATTATAGGCCGTATGGGTAAAGGCGCCGCGCCCGTTGCAATCGCCCATAGCCCAGACGCCGCTCACATTGGTCTGCAAGCTATCGTCGACAGGGATATAGCCGCGCGCGTCCCGCG
>NCCO01000094.1 GCA_002279705.1 Allobosea sp. 12-68-7 | reverse complement strand
TAGCATGATCGGGTAAGGCGTGCAGTAGCCCGAGTTGGCCTTGTCCCTCCGTCTTCGCCCGTGGCCTCCTCACCCGGCTGACGACGCGGATTTATTTCGAAGGCGAAGCGGCGAATGCGGCCGATCCGGTGCTGGCGCTGGTCCCGGCGCAGCGACGCCACACGCTGATCGCGACGCGCCAGTCCGACGGCAGCTTCCGCTTCGATATCCATCTGCAGGGCGAGAACGAGACGGTCTTCTTCGCGGCCTGAGCCTGAAACGGACCGTCATTGCGAGCGCAGCGAAGCAATCCAGCGTCGTAAAGCAACCCGCCTGGATTGCTTCGCTGCGCTCGCCATGACGAAGAGGGCTTGACCGTGCCATAGCTGCGGCGAAACCTCGCGCGGTCGCAAGACAGCGCAAGACAGCGCAAGACAGCCCGCCGGAGCCCAAGCCGATGCCCAGACCCCTGATCGCGCTCGACTGGGGCACGACCCGCGCCCGCGCCTTCCTCCTTTCGGAAAGGGGAGAGGTTCTGGAGCGCCGCAGCGCCGACCAGGGCATCCAGTCGGTTCCCGCAGGGGGCTTCCCTTCCGCCTTCGAGGCCATCGCCGGCGATCTGCGCCGGATGGCGCCCGAGGCGGACATCGTGCTGGCGGGCATGGTCGGCAGCCGCAATGGCTGGGTCGAGGCGGCTTACGTCCCGTGCCCCGCCTCGCCGGATGCCATAACCGCGGCCGGTCTGAAGGTCGCGCTGGCCGACGGCGCGCCTGCGCTGATCCTGCCCGGCCTCTCCTGCGATGAGGGTGCCTTCGACGTCATGCGCGGCGAGGAGACGCTGATTGTCGGGCTCGGGCTGGAGCACGGCATCGCCTGCCTGCCCGGCACGCATTCGAAATGGGCGCTCGTGGAGGGCGGACGGATCACCCGCTTCGCCAGCTTCATGACCGGCGAGATCTGGGGCCTGCTGCGGCAGAACTCGATCCTCTCCCGCCTCGCCGAGGAGCCGACCGAGGAGGGCGCACGTTTGGGCCTGGCGGCGGGCTTTTCCGCCTCGCGCCGTCCCGGCGGCCTGCTCAACACCGCCTTCGCGGCTCGCTGCGAGGTGCTGGCCGGGCGTTTGCCGGGTTCGGCCGTCGGCCCATACCTCTCGGCCCTGCTGGTTGGCCACGAGATCGCCGGCGCGCTCGCCCTGTTCGGGCGGCATGACACCGTCCATCTCGTCGCCGAGGGCGCCATGGCGGAGAGCTACGACGCGGGCCTTGCTGCGGCGGGCCTGAAGACCCTTGTGACCACGCCGGAAGCCGCCTTCGTCGCCGGCATCCGCCGTCTCGCCGGAGCCATCGCGGCATGATCGTTGTCTTCGGTTCGCTCAATGTCGATCTGGTCACCCCGGTCGAGCGCCTGCCCGGCGCCGGCGAAACCGTGATCGGTCCGTCCTACGCCCTCCATCCCGGCGGCAAGGGCGCCAACCAGGCGCTCGCGGCCCGCCGCGCCGGTGCGCAGGTGCGCCTCGTCGGCGCGGTCGGGACCGATGCCTTCGCCGACATCGCGCTCTCGCTGCTGGCCGCGGACGGCGTCGACCTCGCCGATGTAGCGCGGATGGCATTGCCGACAGGCGCCGCCTTCATTGCCGTCGACGCCGACGGCGCCAACCAGATCGTCGTCGCCGCCGGCGCCAATGCGAAGGCGAGCGCGACGCCCCTGGCGTCGACGTCGCTCGGCGAGGGCGACATCCTGCTGCTCCAGCGCGAGGTGCCGGAAGCGGAATGCCTCGTGGCGGCACGGCGGATGAAGCAGGCCGGTGGCCGCGTCATCCTCAACCTCGCGCCCGCCGGGCCGCCCGATCCCGCGCTGCTCGCCGGCCTCGACATGCTCGTCGCCAACGAGCACGAGGCGCTGGTGCTGGCGCAGTCGCTGGGCTGGGACGAGCGGGAGCCCGACGCCATCGCCCGCCGCTGCGACGGCGAGCTCGGCATCGCCTGCATCGTCACGCTCGGCGCGCAGGGCGTCGTCGGCTGGCATGGCGGCGTCCGCCGCCGGCTCGCGGCACCCGCCGTCAGCGTGGTCGATACGGTGGCCGCAGGAGACAGTTTCACCGGCGCCTTCGCGGCGGCGCTGTCCGCCGGCTACGGCTTCTCGGGTGCCCTCCAGCGCGGGCTCGCGGCCGGTTCGCTCGCCTGCACGGCGGCCGGCGCCCAGCCGAGCATTCCGCGCCGAGACGCCATCGAGGCCCTGGTCGGGCAGTCCTTCCTCTAGCCCGTTCGAGGCCAATGCGCGCGGTCCTGGCAAAGTGCGGTTAAGCCTGTCGCGCATTGATCGATCCACAGCCCCGGATTGCGCCTCACCCCGCAGCCGTCTTCACCCTTCTGCAGGAACTGCGCCGCATCGTCGCCGGAACATTGGGGAAAGGCAGGCCGATGGCGCAAAATCCGGTCGTCTGGGCGCTCGGGATCGCGGCGATCGCATCGCTGAGCGCGGTGGGATATGGCGGCAGGCTGGCCTCCTGGGTCGGCATGGCTGAAGCGCCGAGCGCCGCGAGCGTGACCGCGAGCCCGGCCGCAGCGCGGGCGAGCAAGCCGCCGGCCGCGCCGTTTCGTCCCGCCGAACCGCCGACCCTGACGGTGGCGGCCGATTATCGTGGCCACTATGTCGTGCATCCCTCGATCGACAATTTCCGCGTGAAGATGCTCGTCGATACCGGCGCCAGCCTCGTCGCGCTGACGGCCCGGGATGCGATCGCGCTCGGCATCCGCCCCGCCCCGGGCGACTACAAGATGACGCTGAGCACCGCCAACGGCACGGTGAGGGGGGCCCGCGTCACCCTGCGCGAGGTCCGCCTCGGCTCCATTCTGGTCCGCAATGTCGAGGCGGTCGTCCTGCCCGAAGGCGCGCTGTCGATGAGCCTGCTCGGCACCTCCTTCCTCGCCAAGCTGCGCGGCTACGAGGTCCAGACCGGCCGCATGATCCTGCGCGGCTGACCGCAATCCCCTGCCGCCGACGGTGCATGGGGCCGATTTCGCGGGCCCGCCGATCCGCGACGTCGTCACCGTCCATGGCGTGCGCGTCACCACGCGGGACGGCAGCTGGGCCCTCGTGCGGGCCTCGTCGAACAAGCCGGAGCTCGTCGTGGTTTGCGAGAGCCCGATTTCGGATGCGCGGATGCGCGAGGTCTTCGCCGCGATCGATGCGGTGCTGCGGCTCAACCCGGAAGTCGGCGCCTACAACCAGACGATCTGAGGCGGTCGGGCGCGGGCGTCGTCCCGGTCAGCCGAAGCCGGGGCACATCGCCACGCCGGAGCGCTCGACCTGCTCGATGCTGGCCGTGCCGCCGGCCTTGCCGAGGCGCGGGCGCATATAGATCGGGTCACCGCCGATCGAGATCGCGCCGCCCTTGATGATCCAGCCGACGACGGGCGTGAAGTCGTAGCTCGCCTGCGCCATGATGAGCGAGCTGTTGGGCAGGCGCAGATCGGCGGGGATCGTGACCGTGGTTCCCCGCGCGAATTTGGTCGAGTTGCGCTGCTCGCTCCAGCACACCTTTGCCACGCCGGCACTGTCGACGACGATGTGATGGACCGACATCTTCGGGTTGACGGTGGTGTAGGGCATCATCACCGTCTGCGCCGCATCGAAGATATTGCTCATCTCGGTGTTGGAGATGGTGGTGGACTGCGCGGTCAGGTCGGCCAGCGAGCGCGTCAGCTGCGTGACCTTGCGGTCAATCATGACGCCCTGGCCGGTTTCGACGATCCCGAAATAGATCGCCAGCATCGCCGGCAGGATCATCGCGAACTCGACGGCGGCGACGCCGCGCGGATTGCCGCGGAAGCGCCGCGTCAGGCGCCGCAGGGCCGCCTGGTTGCGGCGCAGGGAAAAGGCGCGCGTCATTGGAAACCTCATGTCGCGGGCGCGTTGAAGGGCTCGGTCCGGAAGGTCGTCGAGGCGACGATGCCGCGACGTCCGGAGCCGATATTGGCGAGGCTCGCGCTCCAGTAGGTGAAGTAGAGCGGATATTCGAGCACGGCCCGAACCACGACGATCTGCTGCGGCTGGGGCGCATTGTAGCCGAAGCCGGTGGTGTTCAGCCCGCCGGCCGAGATCGGGTTGGTGCCGTCGGTGCCGTTCTTCGCATTGGCGAAGGAATTGTAGGTGCGAACGTCGATGACCAGCTTCGAGCAGTCGACGAGCCCCGGCGCATTGGCGCAGACGTCGTTCTTGAAGGCTTGCGTGTTGGTGGCCGCATTGCCGTTGTAGCGCGTCAGCGCCTCGCCGGTGAGCAAGCGACGCGAGGTCTGGGAGACCGCCTCCTCCAGCACCTGGCTGGTCCAGAACAGCAGCGCCGTTTCCAGGATGGCGACGAGCAGCGCCATGAACGGGATCGAGATTAGGGCGAACTCGACGGCGGTCGCACCGTCCTGCGACCGGCGGAAGCGGGCGAGCAGCCGGAACCGTGCACGGCGTGCCGCGACAGGCGCGGGGGTCGCCGGGGGATCGATGGTGGAGGGGTCGGTCATGCCGTCCGGGTCCCGTTGTCGCGTGCAAGTCGGTGCCGCGCAACCTTGGGCCGGCTTTCGCCTGTTGGCTCCTTGGATGCGGCATCGGTCAGATGACGCCTCCACTCTTACCGGCAAAGAATTGCCGATCCGTTAGACCGGTCGCAGGCGCGGTCGAATCGCGGTTAGCGGATGCTTAACCCTGAGGCGCCGCGTTTCAGCGCTTGCTCGCGCCGAGCGCCGCGCCATTGCGCGTGCTGGCCTGGGAGCCGACCTCGCCGAAATACTTCTGCGCGTCGCCGAGCTGCGCCGCCGGCTGGCAGACGGGTGTGCAGGAATAGCTCTCGCGCTCAAGTCCGCGCTGCACGGTCAGGACCGAATCGGAATCCGCGCCCACGCGCACGAGGGATTCCGCCAGGAGCGTGCCGGCCGCATCGAGCGCGATCAGGTTGGTCACGCCGAAGCTCTTGCCGGTGACGATCATCACGCCGTTCTTCTGGACGGCGACATCGGCGATGGCGGGGTTGCCGACGATCACGGTCTGGGCCTTTTCGGGCAGCCGGACCACCTTGGCGTGGTCGACCTTGACGATGACGCTCTCGACGCTGCCCGTGGCGGGCGCCGCCTGGGCCTGCGTCGGGCCGGCGGCCAGCGCGAGCGCCGCGACGGCTCCTGCGAGCGCGGCGATCGTCCGGGCGGAGCGGGGCCGATGGCGCCGAAGGGCGGCCGGGAGAGTGAACATCGCGCTGCCTCAAGATTTCCGTACCGACAGCTAAGCGGAAAATGATGAATCAAACCCTAATCGGGCTGTGCGGGTCGGTTTGGCGACGGCGGCTGACATGTGACCAAGGGAGAGAAGCCGCCTCTCGCACTGATCTCCAGACAAAAAAATGCCTAGACAGGATACCAATGCAGAGAAACTGTAACGTCAAAACGGCTCATTAACTGTAAAAAACATGTAATAATCTAATATAGTCTGTTGTAACACATGTCAATTCGCCGTTAACCATCGATCGAATGTCTGCGAGATCGAGCGAATTCTTCCTTCGCTTTAACCGATCGGCAAGGGGAGCGGGGTAATGTCCATCTCGTCGCTGACCGAAGCCACTTCAGAGCGAAGGCAGCCGTCAAACCGTGGTTCACAAGGAGTTTCACATGTCCAACGTTTTCGCTCGCTTCGTCAAGGATGAGTCCGGCGCCACCGCCATCGAATACGGCCTGATCGCCGCCCTCGTCGCCGTCGTCTGCATCGGCGCCTGGCAGAGCATCGGCCAGAGCCTGCTGACCAAGTTCCAGGCCGTCAACACCGGCCTGCAGTAAGATCCGGCAGGCGGGGCGGCGACGCCCCGCCACGACCAGACCGAGACGCCCCGGCCCGTCCGGGGCGTTTTGATTCGCGGCGGCCGGTTTCGCCGTCGTCGCTGCGCCCACAGTAAGGGTTTGGTGAGGCGCCTGCGGCAGGATCGCCGCCGTGATCACAACTTCCGAAGGGGATGTCCATGTCGCTCCAGTTCATCGCCCTGCTCTTCGTGTTTCCGGCCGCCAGATCGCCTGGCATCTGGCGGCGGGAGGTCTTGTCCTCGTGATCTGCTTCGGCATGTTCGCGGCCGGCTGGATCGGCGGCGGCGACGCCAAGCTCGCGGCGGTGACCGCGCTCTGGTTCGGCTTCGAGCAGCTGATGCCCTATCTCACCCTGGCGGCGATCGGCGGCGGTGTGCTCACCTTCGCTCTGCTCAAGCTGCGCTCCGGTCCCCTGCCGCAGGTCGCGACCGGCTGGTCATGGGCCCGCCGGCTGCATTCGCCGAAGGAAGGCGTGCCCTACGGCATCGCGCTGGCCTTCGCCGCGCTCCTGGTGCTGCCCGACAGCGCGCTCTGGCGGGCCGCGATGGGGCTGTGAGGGCGTCATTGGCGAGGCGCCGGTCCCGGGGTTCAAAAAAGATACGTCCGATTAACCATAAGTTGACGATTCCAGCCGCACGATCCTCGCCGAGAGCCAACTGGGTTTGGCTGAGGGTCAGTCGCAATGAGTCCCGCCCGCATCATCATTCTCCTGGTCGCGCTGGTCGCCGGCATCGGTGCCGCCATGCTGATCCAGAAACCGTCGCAGGCTCCCGCTCCCGCGGCACGGATCGAGCAGGCGCCGACGGTGCCCGTGCTGGTCGCCGCGGCGGACATCCCCGTCGGTAACGTCGTCGCCGCCGCCGACATGCGCTGGCTCGACTGGCCGCTCGCCAGCGTGCCGGCCGGCGTCGTCCGCAAGGACGAGGCCCCTCAGGCTGAAACGGAGCTCGCCGGGCAGGTCGTGCGCTACGGCATGCTCGCCTCCGAGCCGATCCGCCGCGAAAAGCTGATCAAGACCGATGGCACCGGTTTCCTCTCGGCGGTGCTGCCCTCCGGCATGCGCGCCGTCGCGATCTCGACCGACAGCCGCGGCGCCAACACGGCCGGCGGCTTCATCCTCCCCAACGATCGCGTCGACGTGATCGTCACCGTGAAGGGGCCGGCGGTCGAGGGCGAAGGCGACACCTTCATGAGCGACACGATCCTGCGCAATCTCCGCGTTCTCGCCATCGGCCAGAACGTCCAGGAGCGCAACGGCGAGAAGGTCGTCGTCGGCGAGACGGCGACGCTCGAGGTCGAGCCCGGCCAGGCCGAAAGCCTGTTCCGCGCCCAGAAGATGGGGACGCTCTCGCTCTCGCTGCGCAGCCTCAAGGATGCGGGCCAGGTCGTGACAGGCCCGACGGCCGAAGGCGCGATGACGATCGTGAGATATGGCGTGACCTCAAGGAGTGCGAACCAGTGAGCCGGCCCCGTACCCTCCTCTCCGCCGCCCTCGTTCTGGCGCTCGCCGGGCCGGCCCTCGCCCAGCCCACCGGCCAGGCTCCCGTTCTCAACGTCGGGACCAGCGAGCATGCCATCTCGCGCAAGCTCGATCTCTCGATCGGCCGCTCACTGATCGTCGAGCTGCCGCGCGACGCCAAGGAGGTCTTCGTCGCCAATCCGAAGGTCGCCAACGCGGTCGTCCGCTCGGCCCGCAAGCTCTTCATCATCGGCATCGCTGACGGTTCGACCTCGATGTTCGTCATCGACGGCGAGGGTCGCCAGATCACGGCCCTCGAGATCGAGGTCGGGCGCGACCTCAACGTGCTGCGCCAGACGCTGAAGACCGCGATGCCGCGCGCCCAGATCGAGGTCAAGCCGGCCGGTAACTCGATCCTGCTCGTCGGAAATGTCGCCAACGCCTCCGAGGCGACCCAGGCCGTCGACATCGCCAATGCCTTCGTCGGCACCACGGCTGGCATCTTCTCCTCCTCCAAGGGGGCGGTGATCAACTCACTGACGATCCGCGGGCGCGATCAGGTGATGGTCAAGGTCGTCGTCTCCGAGGTGTCGCGCAAGGCGATCAAGCAGCTCGGCATCAACTCGACGGGCGAGTGGAAGCTCGGCAACTTCTCCATCATGCCGTCGCTGGACAACCCCCTGCCGCTGCAGCCGCAGGCCCTGGCCGCGACCGCCGTCACCGCCGGCATCGGCAACTCGACCAACTTCACCCTGCGCGCGCTGGAGCGTGCCGGCCTCTCGCGCGTCCTCGCCGAACCGACGGTCACGGCCATCTCGGGCGAGAGCGCGAAGTTCACGGCCGGCGGCGAAGTCCCGGTTCCCAGCGGCTATTCCTGCGATGGCACCGGCCTCTGCACGCTCGGCATCCAGTACCGGCCGATCGGCGTGGCCCTGAACTTCACCCCGATCGTGCTGTCGGACAACAAGATCAGCATGCGCATCGCGACCGAGGTGACGGAGCTCGACTTCGAGAACCAGCTGCGCCTGAGCGACACCCGCAACAGCAGCCAGCAGGTCGTCAACGCCCCGGCCTTCCGGGTCCGCAAGTCGGACACCACGGTCGAGCTGCCCTCCGGCGGCACGCTCGCGACCGCCGGCCTGATCCAGCGCGTCTCCAAGCAGTCGCTCAACGGTTTCCCGGGCCTGATGAACCTGCCGGTGATCGGCGTGCTCTTCCGCTCGCGCGACTACCAGCGCGAGGAAACCGAGCTGATGATCACGGCGACGCCCTATATCGCCAAGCCGATGGAACCCAACCAGGTGCAGCGCCCCGATGACGGCTTCGTCGATGCCCATGACGCGCAGGCCGTCCTGCTCGGGCGTCTGAACAAGATTTACGGAACCGGCGGCGGGCCGGCTCCGCAAGCCTACAAGGGCCGCGTCGGCTTCATCGCCGACTGAAGCCGGTCGCGATGGCGAAGTCCGAACACGCAAGGAATGGCGAGACCATGATGGCTCGATCACAGCAGAACACCCGGCCTCTCGGCCTCGGCATCGCCCTGGCTGCGGCGATGTTGCTCGGCGCCTGCTCCGGAAAGCGCGACCTCGCCGAAACGGGGATCCCCGTGGACGTGCGCGAGCGGCATCCGATTGTGCTGCGCGACGCGCCACGCTCGCTTGACGTCTTCGTCGGACGTTCGGGCGGCGGGCTCGATGATCGCCAGGCGGAGGATGTCGCGGACTTCGCCCGCGAGTACCGCCGCTCGGGCAAGGGCGGGCTGGTCGCCGAGGTTCCCACGGGCACCCGCCGCGAGATGGCGGCGCATGACACGCTCAACGGCATCCGCTCGGCGCTGGCGCGGGGCGGCATCCCCGGCAATGCCCTGTCGGTGCGCACCTATCCGGTCTCCGACGCCAATCTCGCCTCGCCCATCCGCCTGACCTTCGCCTCGCTGCAGGCCAAGCTGCCGCATGATTGCGGCCAGTGGCCGGCCGACACGGGCGTCTCGAGCTTCAAGCACGACATGTCGAACGAGCCCTACTGGAACTTCGGCTGTTCCAGCCAAGCGACGCTCGCCGCCCAGGTGGCCGACCCGATCGATCTGGTCCGTGCGCGCAGCGAGGGTCGTCCCGACATCGCCAAGCGCATGGGCGCCATCGCCAAGATCCGCGAAGGCAAGGATCCGTCGACGCAGTACCGGCAGGAAACGCCGCAGATCAACTCGAGCGTCGGAGGCCGTTGATGAACGCCGGGGAAGACCAGGGCAGCGCCTCGGGCAGCGCGGTCGAGGATGTCGTGGCGCCGCTGCCGCGCGTCACCCTGCAGGCGTTCTGCGAGACGCCGGGCGTGGCCGCGACCATGCAGGCCGCCATCGCCGACCGGCGCATGGACAAGGCGCATGCGCGCATTCACATGGGTGGCCCCGCGGCGGCAGTCGAAGCCTTTCGCTCGGCGCCCACGCCCAACATTATCGTGCTCGAGACAGTCGCGGATGCGTCCAGCCTGATCGGCCATCTCGACACGCTCTCCGAGAGCTGCGACGCGGGCACCAAGGTCATCGTCATCGGCCACGTCAACGACGTCCAGCTCTACCGCGACCACGCTCGACGTGCTGAAGACGCTGTCGGAGCTCTATGTCGCGCCCGGCGCCCGCAATCTCGGCCGCATCATCGCCGTGATGGGCGCCAAGGGCGGCGTCGGCGCGTCGACCGTCTCCCATAACGTCGCTTGGGCGATCGCCCGCAACCTCGATGCCTCGACGGTGATCGTCGACCTCGACATCGCCTATGGCACCGCGGGCCTGGACTTCAACCAGGACCCGCCGCAGGGCATCGCCGAGGCGGTCTTCGCCCCCGAGCGTCTCGACGCCAACATGCTCGACCGGCTGCTCTCCCGCTGCAGCGACAATCTGGCGCTGCTGGCCGCCCCGGCGATGCTCGACCGCACGCTGGACCTGCCGGAGGACGCTTTCGAGCAGCTCTTCGATCTGCTGCGCGCCACCGTTCCCTGCGTGGTGCTCGACGTGCCCCATGTCTGGACCGGCTGGGCCCGGCGGGCGCTGATCTCGGCCGACGAGATCGTCGTCGTGGCGGGGCCGGAGCTCGCCTCACTGCGCAACGCCAAGAACCTGATCGATCTCGCCCGCGCCAACCGCCCCAACGATGCCGGGCCAAAGCTCGTGCTCAATCAGGTCGGCATGCCCAAGCGGCCGGAGATCGACGCGGCAGAGTTTTCCAAGGCGCTCGGCATCGACGTGCTGACGTCGATCCCCTTCGACGCGCAGCTCTTCGGCACCGCGGCCAACAATGGCCAGATGATCGCGGAGGTGCAGGCCGGCGGCAAGATCGCGGAGGCCTTCGTGCAGATCGCCAGCAGCCTCACCGGCCGCGGCGAGGCCAAGCGCAGCAAGCGCAGCCTGTTCGAGCCGCTCGTCGCCAAGCTGCGTCGCAAGGCCTGATCATGCACCGTCCCCAGGCCGGAGCCACCGTCGACAGGGCCGTGAGCGGGACCGGGTTGCCCCACGGGTGGCCCGCTCTGGCCGTTTGCGTGCGAGAGGGTTGAGATGTTCGGAAAGCGATCCACTGGTGGAGCCGCAGCGCCCGCACTGGCTGTGAGGGCGCCGACGCCGGCGGCTCCGGTCCAGCGTCAGCCGGAGCCGCAGGCCGCGGATCCGCGGCGCCCGGCGCCGGTGGCCGCCCCGGAGCCGCAGCGCTCCGAAGAATACTACCAGATGAAGAGCATGATCTTCGGTGCTCTCATCGAAGCCATCGACCTGTCGCAGCTCGCCAAGCTCGACGGCGAATCGGCGCGCGAGGAAATCCGCGACATCATCAACGAGATCATCTCGCTGAAGAACGTCGTGCTCTCCATCGCCGAGCAGGAGGAACTGCTCGACGACATCTGCAACGATGTGCTCGGCTACGGCCCGCTCGAGCCGCTTCTGGCGCGCGACGACATCGCCGACATCATGGTCAACGGCGCCACCCGGACCTTCATCGAAACCGGCGGCAAGATCACCCTCACCAACATCCGCTTTCGCGACAACGCGCAGCTGATGAACATCTGCCAGCGCATCGTCAGCCAGGTCGGCCGGCGCGTCGACGAGAGCTCGCCGATCTGCGACGCCCGTCTCGCCGACGGCTCGCGCGTCAACGTCATCGCCCCGCCGCTGGCGATCGACGGCCCCGCGCTCACCATCCGCAAGTTCAAGAAGGACAAGCTGACCCTCGACCAGCTCGTCAAGTTCGGCGCGATTTCGCCGCCCGGCGCCGAGATCCTCAAGATCATCGGCCGCGTCCGCTGCAACATCGTCATTTCCGGCGGCACGGGCTCCGGCAAGACGACGCTGCTCAACTGCCTGACCAACTACATCGACCTCGACGAGCGCGTCATCACCTGCGAGGACGCAGCGGAGCTGCAGCTGCAGCAGCCGCATGTCGTGCGTCTCGAAACCCGGCCGCCCAATCTGGAGGGCACCGGCGCCGTCACCATGCGCGACCTCGTCAAGAACTGCCTGCGCATGCGGCCCGAGCGGATCATCGTCGGCGAGGTGCGCGGACCCGAAGCCTTCGACCTGCTACAGGCCATGAACACGGGCCATGACGGCTCGATGGGCACGCTCCACGCCAACACGCCGCGCGAATGCCTCAGCCGTATCGAATCGATGATCACGATGGGCGGGTTCTCGCTGCCCTCGAAGACGTTGCGCGAGATGATCTGCTCCTCGATCGACGTGATCATCCAGGCGCAGCGCCTGCGCGACGGCTCCCGTCGCATCACCCACATCACCGAGGTGATGGGCATGGAAGGCGACGTCATCATCACCCAGGATCTCGTCAACTACGACATCCTCGGCGAGGACGCGAACGGCAAGCTGATCGGGCGCCATCGCGCCACCGGGATCGGCCGGCCGCGCTTCTGGGATCGTGCGCGCTACTACGGCGAGGAACAGCGCCTCGCGGCCGCGATCGACGAACTCGAGAAGGGCGAAGCCAATGCGGCCTGACGCCGCTGCGGACCTGGAGGGACGGCCATGGATCTGAGCGTCGTCGCCATCATCCTGCTCGCGACGATCGCCGCGGGCGGCGTCACCTATGCGCTGTTCTACCCGATGCTCAGCGGGCAGGCCCGCGCCGAGAAGCGCCGCAAGGAGTTCGCCGCTCCGGTCACTGCGCGGGTCATGGACCGCGACGCGCAGGCCCGGATCAAGCGCGGACAGATCGCCCAGAGCCTCAAGGACATCGAAAGCCGCGAGAACGCCCGCAACAAGCTCACGCTGGAGCAGCGGATCCAGCAGGCCGGGCTCACCTGGGACCGCAAGAAATACTACCTCTTCAGTGCCGCCATGTCGGTCGGCACCGCCTTCCTCCTGTTCATTCTGAGTGCCAACTCCATGCTGGCGCTCGCCGGCCTGTTCATCGGGGCGCTGGGCATTCCGCCCTGGTTCCTGCAGCATTGCCGCACCCGCCGGCTGAAGAAGTTCGGCAATGAATTCCCCAATGCCATCGACGTGATCACGCGCGGTATCAAGGCGGGTCTGCCGCTGAACGACTGCCTGCGCATCATCGCGTCGGAATCGGCCGAGCCGGTGAAGACGGAGTTCCGTCTCATCATCGAGAGCCAGACGCTGGGACTGCCGCTGACGGAAGCCATCGGCAAGCTCTATGAGCGTATGCCCTGCGCGGAATCGAACTTCTTCGGCATCGTGCTCGCCATCCAGCAGAAGACCGGCGGCAATCTCTCGGAGACGCTGAGCAATCTTTCGCGCGTCATCCGCGACCGCCGCAAGATGCGCGACAAGATCAATGCGGTCTCGATGGAGGCGAAGGCCTCCGCCGGCATCATCGCCTGCCTGCCGCCATCCGTGGCTCTGATGGTCTATCTGACGGCACCCCGCTACATCGAGCTGCTCTGGATTACCCAAGCGGGCAAGTTCGCGCTCGTCGGCTGCGCCGTCTGGATGCTGATGGGCGTCCTGGTCATGCGCAAGATGATCAACTTCAACATCTGAGGCCGCAGCGATGATTTCCCTGATCGCGGACAAGGCCGTCGACAGTCAGTTCCTGCTGTCGCTCTTCGTCGCGATCGCGGCGGCTGCGACGATCCTGACCATCGCCATTCCGCTGACCGAGGGTTCGAACCTCCAGAAGCGCATGAAGAACGTCGCGACCGAGCGCGAGAAGATCCGCGCCCGCGAGCGCGACCGGCTCAACCGGCAGGGCGACCGCACCTCGCTCCGCCAGGAGCCGAAGGAATTCATGCGCCGCATCGTCCAGCAGTTCAAACTGGGTGACTGGCTCGGGACGGAGACGGCGAAGCGCCAGCTCGCCATGGCGGGCTATCGTGGCCAGCAGGCCGAGGTCGCCTTCCTCTTCTTCCGGCTGGTGATGCCGATCGGTTTGTTCCTGTTCACGCTGTTCTACGTCTTCGTGCTCAACGATTTCGGCCAATCCGTCCTGGTCCGGATCGGCATGACCGTCGGCGGGGCCTATATCGGCATCAAGGCACCCGAGCTGTTCCTGTCGAACCAGATCAGCAAGCGGCAGGCTTCGATGAAGCTGGCCTTTCCGGACGCGCTCGACCTGCTGCTGATCTGCGTCGAATCGGGCATGTCGATCGAGCACGCCTTTCGCAAGGTCTCGACCGAGATCGGCGGCCAGTCGGTGCCGCTGGCCGAGGAATTCGCGCTCTGCACGGCCGAGCTCTCCTATCTGTCGGAGCGTCGGCAGGCCTATGAGAACCTCTCCGCCCGGACCGGCCTCGAAGGGGTGAAGTCGGTCTCGACGGCGCTGATCCAGGCCGAGCGCTATGGCACGCCGCTCGGCACCGCCCTGCGCACGCTGGCCCAGGAAAGCCGCGACCAGCGCATGATGGAGGCCGAGAAGAAGGCCGCCTCCCTGCCGCCGAAGCTGACCGTGCCGATGATCCTGTTCTTCCTGCCGGTCCTCTTTGTCGTCATCATGATGCCGGCGGTCATCCAGGTGATGAAGCTGCAATAGAAGGCTCCCGCCCGCGCTCGCGGCCCGCAGCCGGGCTCTCGCGGGCTCTGCGGTGGCGGTGCAGGCAGGGCATCGCTTGCGACGAATCGAAAGCGCATGCTGTCGACCGCGTTTCCGGCCCCGGGCAGAGCGGGACGTACCGACGCGGGTGGCCCAGCGTGATGGCCAAGGCGTGATGGCCAAGGGGGGAGTGAACGGAGCAATGTGCGCTGCCGCGCCCTGAGGGACGGCGGGCTTCGGTCCGCTCCGCGTCAGCCCTGCGGTTCGCTCGGCTCGGCTGCGCGCGCCTGCGCGGGCGTAGCCTTGGCTCTGGGCTTGGCCCCGCCCGTCTTCAGCATCTCCCAGCTGTTGGGCTGGCTCACGCTGCGCTTCAGATAGGCGATCGTCGCCGCGGCTTCCGCCGGGCTCTGGTCCTGGCGGGCCAGGGTCTCGGCTTCGCCGAAGCGGCCCTGCAGGCCGAGCACGAGAACCAGGTTCTGGCGCACGCGCGGGTCGCTGCGGCCGGCGGCGACGGCCTCGCGCAGCACGCGCTCGGCCTCCGGCAACTGTCGGGAGAGGGCGAGCGACAGCCCCAGATTGGACAGGATCGTCGGCTCGCCCGGTGCGATCTTCAAGGCCGCCTGGTAGATCTGCTGGGCCCGGGCATGCTCGCCGAGCTGGTCGGCGACCGTGCCCTGCGCCGACAGGATGCGCCAGTCAGGACGCTCCGGGGAGTGGGCCCGCGACAGCACCTCGTCGGCCTCCTTCAGGCGACCATTGTCGGCGAGCGAGCGCCCATAGGCCCCCAGCAGCGCACGGTCATTGCCATGCGTCAGCACGGCGCTCTGCAGCACGGCGAGTGCCTGGGCGTTCTGGTCGAGCGAGCGCAGGGCGCGGGCATAGTAGAAGGCGGCGTCGCGATCCTTCGGATTGGCTTCGTAGCGCTTGCCCCAGCGGTCGCTCTCGGCCTGCCAGTCGGAGGCGCTGCGCGGCTGCGTGGCGCTGCCCCCGATGGAACCGGTGACGTCCCCAAGCCCCCCGCGTCCCTGGCAACCCGCGAGGACGAGGCCGGCGAGGCAGAGCGACAGAGCCAGGGTGGGGCGCGACAGCCGCCGCGGCGGCGCAAGGGGCCCCGATGGCGCGACAGGCAACAACAGATGACTGGAAAACATGGGTCTCACCGCCTCGCCACCATGGCCGATGTGGTCTGTCCGGTGATAAAACGTTAACCCTAACGCATTCTTAATCGGCCTCGGTCGCCCTCCCCATCAGGTAGCCTCCCCCGTGAACAGCCTCGTCGTTGCAGCGTCCCCGGCCGCGATCCCCGTCCATTGCGTGACGAAAACCGGCCTGCGGGCGCTGCTGGCCGATCTCGCGCCGGAAGCCCGGCGCTTCGCCGAAGCCCAGGGCTTCGCGGCCCAGCCCGGGCAGCACATCCTCCTGCCCGATGCCACGGGCGCCGTCGCGGCGGTTCTGCTCGGCGTTGAGGGCATCGAGGCGCGCCGTCGCGATCCCTTCGCCCCCGGCCGGCTCTCGGCCTCGCTTCCGGCGGGCGACTATGTCCTGACCGGCGAGACGGGCGATCCCGAGCTCGCCGCGCTGGGCTGGCTGCTGCAGGCCTATCGCTTCGACCGCTATCGCAAGCCGGCGCCCGCCGGGGCGCGTCTCGTCCTGCCCGACGGCATCGACGGCACGGATCTCGCCCGGATCGCCGGCTCCGTGGCTCTGGCGCGGGACCTGGTCAATACGCCCGCCAACGACATGGGCCCCGCCGAGATCGAAGGTGCCATCCGCGCGCTCGCCGACGAGTCCGGCGCGGTGGTGACCGCGATCGTCGGCGACGACCTTCTCGTCCGCAACTTCCCGATGGTGCATGCCGTCGGCCGCGCTTCGCCGCGCGCGCCGCGGCTGATCGACCTCGTCTGGGGCGATCCTGCTCATCCGAAGGTCACCCTCGTCGGCAAGGGCGTCGCCTTCGACACGGGCGGGCTCGATCTCAAGCCCTCGGCCGGCATGCTGCTGATGAAGAAGGACATGGGCGGAGCGGCCGCGGCGATCGCGGCGGCGCGCATGATCATGCTGGCCCGTCTGCCGGTGCGGCTGCGCCTGCTCGTGCCGGCGGTGGAGAATGCCGTCTCGGGCTCCTCCTTCCGTCCGGGCGATATCCTGCCGAGCCGCAAGGGGCTCAGCGTCGAGATCGGCAACACCGACGCGGAAGGCCGGCTCATCCTGGCCGACGCGCTCGCGCTCGCCGACGAGGAGGCGCCCGAGCTGTTGATCGATTTCGCCACGCTGACCGGCGCGGCGCGCACCGCGCTCGGCCCCGAGCTGCCGCCCTTCTATACCCATGACGAGGGGCTGGCGGCGGAGATCGCGCGGCTGGGGCAGGCGGTCAACGATCCGGTCTGGCGCATGCCGCTCTGGCCGCCCTATGAGCGCATGCTCGATTCGCGCATCGCCGATCTCAACCATGTCTCCGGCGGCAGCTTTGCCGGCTCGGTCACTGCGGCGCTGTTCCTCAACCGCTTCGTCGAGAAAACCGAGTCCTATGCCCATTTCGACATCTACGCCTGGACACCGTCCGCCAAGCCCGGCCGGCCCGAAGGCGGAGAGTGCCAGGCGGCGCGGCTGACCTATGCGCTGGTCAGGCAGCTTCACCCGCCCGGTTAAGCCTGTCGGCAGAAGCCGATTGCACCCGCTTCGGGCTGCGTTAATGGTACGGGTCCGTAACGATCGGGACTCGTCCTGCCCATGCCGCTGGAGATCAGGCCCTCGCAGGCACTCAGATTGTGGCGCCAGGTCCATCTCGACCTCGTGCGCGACGGGGAGTCCGACCTCTCGGCCCGCCAGACGGCGATCCTGTTGACGATCTATCTGGAGCTGCCGCCGCACACCGTGCGCGGACTCGCCGCCCAGCTCGGCGTGACCAAGCCGGTCATCACCCGCGCGCTGGACACCATGGGCAAGCTCGGTCTGGTGACGCGCCGGCGCGACGAGACCGACCGCCGCAACGTGGTCATCCAGCGCACGGTGGCCGGAGCTCTGGCCGTCGAGCGCCTCGCCGATCGCGTCGTCGAGCGGGCGCGCGAGTTCGGCGCCGGCTGAGCGGGCTCGCGTGACGAAGACGGCGCGTTGCGCTTATGGTCGCTGCCTGCGTCGGGGAATCACCATGATCTGGACACGCCGCCTCGGCCTACTCGCCGGTCTCGTCGCTCTCGTCCTGAGCCCCGCTGTGCTGGCGGCCCCGCTGGGCGCCCCACCCTATACCGCGCGCGGTCAGGAGCCGGGCTGGCGGCTGACCATCGCACAGGGCAGCATCGCCCTGGACATGGCGAGCGGCGAAAAGCTGCGGGCACCCACGCCGCGGGCGCGCAGGAGCGGCCGGCATGCGCGCTACGATGTCGTTTTCGACGGCCGCCCCGCCCGGATCGCGATCGAGCGCCGCCTCTGCCGCGACACGATGAGCGGGATGCCCCATCCCGACAGCGTCGCGATCCTGCGGCGTCAGCCGGTCTTGCGGGGGTGTGGTGGCGAGCCGCGTGATCTTCTTGGTGCCGGGGAATGGCGGGTCACGCAGATCGGCGGCCGGCGCGTGCTCGGCAAAACCCGGCCGACCCTGCAGTTTCTCGCGGATGGCGGGCTCGCCGGAAACGGATCGTGCAACCGCTTCCGGACGTCCTACACGCTGACCGGAGAAGGCCTCGCGCTAGGCCCCGCCGCCACGACGATGATGGCCTGCGAGCCACCGGTGATGGCGCAGGAGCAGGCGCTTCTGCGCCGGCTCGAGGGCGTCGGCAGCTTCGACATTCGCGCTGACGGCGCCCTCGTCCTCAAAGGCCGGGACGGCGAGGCGCTGGTGGCGCGCCGCCCCTGAGATGGATCCCCGACCGATGAACACGACGCTCGACCGCCGGCTCACGCCCGCCCGCCCCGATCTGGCCGCCCGCCATCTGCAGGGCCTCGTCGAGGCGCGTGCCTTCGTCGATCCCGAGCCGATGCGCGTGGCCGCACCCTCGGCGCCGCTGCGGCGCGAGCCGCGGCCTGACGCCCCGCTCGACACCGAAGCGCTCTGCGGCGAGGCGGTCGACGTCTACGAGCGCTTCGAAGGCTGGGCCTGGGTCCAACTTCGATCGGACGGCTATGTCGGCTACGTGCCCGACGACGCGCTGCGGCCGGATGCGCTCGCGCCGACCCACCGCGTGAATGCGCTGCGAACCTTCGTCTATCCGGGCCCGTCAATGAAGCTGCCGCCGCTGGCCGCCCTGTCGCTCGGGGCCGGTGTCGCGGTCGCCGGCGAGAGCGGCGAGTTCCTGACGCTGGCCGAGTTCGGCCGCTACGCAACCGGCTTCGTCTTCGCGCCACATCTGGCGTCGCTGGACGCGCCCGCGCCGGACTTCGTCACGGTGGCCGAGGGCTTCCTCAACGTGCCCTATCTCTGGGGCGGCAAGACCAGCCTCGGCCTGGACTGTTCCGGGCTGACGCAACTCGCCCTCGCCGCCGCCGGCATCGCCTCGCCGCGCGATTCGGACATGCTCGAGCGGGGGATCGGCGACCCCGTTCCCTTCGACGACGGCCTCCAGGGACTGCGGCGCGGCGACCTCATCTTCTGGAAGGGCCATGTCGGCATCATGACCGATCCCAAGACGCTGCTCCACGCCACCGCCTATTCGATGACGGTGATGAGCGAACCGCTGCGCACGGCCCGCGATCGGATCCTGGCGAAGAGCTTCGGCGCGATCACCAGCATCCGGCGGCGACGATGAACATCTCTTTGCCCGACCAGATGAAGGCCTGGGTCGAGGCCCAGACCGAAACCGGTCGCTACGGCAATGCCAGCGACTATGTTCGTGACCTGATCCGCAGAGATCAGGAGAAGCGCGACTCGATTGCCCGCATTCAGCAAGCGATAGACGAAGGCGTGAGAAGCGGCATCGGGACCCGCACCATGGATGAGCTCTGGGCAGAGTCATGCCGGCGTGCCGGCGTCCAACTTTGAAATGCGCTTTGACCTGACGCCGAAAGCGGAAGAGGATTTGTTGGCATCCAGGTCGAGGGCATTCACCGCTTCGGCGTTAGGCAAGCGCGGCAATATCGAGACGAATTGCTGGACTGCTTTGGTCTGCTCGCCTCACAGCCGAAGATGGCGCGTCTCAGAACGGAGTTCCATCCGCCCTTGCGCGCCCACTTTCATCGCAGCCACGTCGTCGCGTATGTGGAGATCGAGGGCGGAATCCTGATCCTGCGCATCTTCCATGCCCGGCAGGACTGGCGCAACGTGATCTGATCGCGGCGAGCCGGCTTCAGCTAACCCAACCCCTTCAGACGATACAGCGCCTCCAGCGCTTCGCGCGGCGTCATCTCGTCGAGGTCGAGCCCGTCGAGGGCCAGCCGCAGCGGGTCTTCCGCCGGCAGGACGGGCGGCGCGGCGGCGCGGCGCTGGGGCGCCGCGAAGAGCGGCAAATCGTCGACCAGCGAGGCGACGGGTTTCTCCCGCTCGCTCTTCTCCAGTTCGCCCAGGATGGTCCGGGCGCGCTCGACCACCGCCGGGGGCAGCCCGGCGAGCTTGGCGACCTGGATTCCGTAGGAGCGGTCGGCCGCTCCCGGCATGACCTCGTGCAGGAAGACGACCTCGCCCTTCCACTCGGTGACGCGGACGGTCGCGTTGCTGACCCGCTCCAGCCGGTCGGCCAGGGCCGTCAGCTCATGGTAATGCGTCGCGAACAGGCCACGGCAGCGATTGACCTCGTGCAGATGCTCGATCGCGGCCCAGGCGATCGAGAGCCCGTCGAAGGTCGCGGTGCCGCGCCCGATCTCGTCGAGAATGACCAGGGCGCGCGGCCCGGCCTGGTTGAGGATCGCGGCGGTCTCGACCATCTCGACCATGAAGGTCGAGCGCCCGCGGGCGAGGTCGTCGGCGGCGCCGACGCGGGAGAACAGCCGGTCGACGATGCCGATATGAGCGTGGGTCGCCGGCACGAAGGCGCCCATCTGCGCCAGAATGGCGATCAGTGCATTCTGCCGCAGGAAGGTCGACTTGCCGGCCATGTTGGGACCGGTGATTAGGCAGATGCGCCCGCCCGTCGCACCGTCGCCTGGCGGGGAGAGGTCCGTTTCGTTGGCGACGAAGGGTTTGCCGTCGCGCTTCAGCGCCGCCTCGACGACCGGATGCCGGCCGCCGGCGATGGTGAAGGCCTCGCTGGCATCGACGAGGGGCCGGACCCAGTCCTCCCGCGCCGCCAGTTCGGCGAGCCCCGCGGCGACGTCGATCTCCGCCAGCGCCGCCGCCGCGCTCTTGATCGGCTCCGCCTGGGCCAGCACCGCCTTGCTGAGCGCGGCGAAGATGCCGAGTTCGAGCTTCAGCGCGCGGTCGGCCGCCGAGGCGATCTTGGCCTCCAGCCCGCCGAGCTCGACGGAGGAGAAGCGCATCGCGTCCGACATCGTCTGGCGATGCACGAAGGTCGCCCGCCATGGCTCCTTCAGGAAATCCTCGCCGATGGCCTGCGGCACCTCGACGAAATAGCCGAGCATGGCGTTGTGCTTGATGCGCAGCGTCCGGCACCCGGTCTCGGCCGCATAGCGGGCCTGCAGCTGCGCGATCACCTTGCGCGAATCGACCTGCAGCAGGCGCAGCTCGTCCAGCGCCGGGTCATGGCCCTCCCGGACGAAGCGCCCGTCGCGCCGGTTGAGCGGCAGTTCCTCCGCCAGCGTCGCGTCCAGCCGCGCCGGCAGGTCGGGGTCGATCTCGGACAGGGCGCGCGAGGCCTTCGACAATTCGGTCGGGAGGGCCGCCCGGTCGAGCAGCATGGCGACGATCGCCCGGGCCGCGGTCAGCCCCGCGCCGAGCGCCGCGAGGTCGCGCGGGCCGCCGCGGTCGAGCGCGAGCCGCGCCAATGCCCGGGCGATGTCGGGCACGCGGGCGAGCGCGGCCTGGAGATCTTCGCGCAGCGCGCCGTCGGCCACCAGCGCGGCCACCGCGTCATGGCGCGCCGCGATCGCCTGTGGATCGGTCAGCGGCCCCGCCAGGCGCTCGGCCAGCAGCCGTGCTCCGCCGGGCGTCACCGTCCGGTCGATCGTCGCGAGCAGGCTGCCGCCCCGTTCGCCCGACAGGGTCCGCGTTAGTTCGAGATTGGCCCGCGTCGCCGCGTCGATCAGCATCGTGTCGGTGCCGGAATCGCGCACGGGCGGGGACAGGGGCGGGCGGGCGCCGAACTGCGTCCGCTCGACATAGGCCAGCGCCGCGCCAGCCGCCGCGATCTCGGCGCGGCTGAAATGGCCGAAGGCGTCGAGGGTGGCGACGCCGAAGAACTCCTTGAGCCGGCGCTCCGCCGAGGCGGCGTCCAGCCCCTCGCGCGCCAGCGGCGTCACGGGCAGGCCGAGGTCGAGCCAGAAGGCCCGCAGGGCCGGATCGTCATGGATCGCGTCGGGGCAGACGATCTCGCGCGGCTCGAGCCGGGCGAACTCGATGGCGAGGCGCTCCTGCGGCGTCTCCATCACGCTGAAGCGCCCGGTCGAGATGTCGATCGCGGCGATCCCGTAGAGCGCGCTGGCATCGCCGAGCTTCCGCCGGGCGACAGCGACCAGCAGACTGGCCCGGCCGGGCTCCAGCAGGCGCTCCTCGGTGATCGTGCCGGGGGTGACAAGGCGCACCACGTCGCGCCGCACCACCGATTTCGGCCCGCGCTTCTTCGCCTCCGCCGGATCCTCGATCTGCTCGCAGACGGCGACGCGGTGTCCGGCGCCGATCAGCCGCTGCAGATAGTCGTCGGCACGCTCGACCGGCACCCCGCACATCGGGATGTCGTCGCCCTGGTGCTTGCCGCGCTTGGTCAGCACGATACCGAGCGTCCGCGAGGCGATCTCGGCGTCGTGGAAGAACAGCTCGTAGAAATCGCCCATCCGGTAGAACAGCAGGCAGTCGGGATTGGCGGCCTTGATCTCGATGTACTGCGCCATCATCGGCGTGACGCGCGAGCCGTCCTCACGGCTTGCGGCCACGGGGGTGGCGGGCCGATCGACCGGATCGGCGAGAGACGGGCTGGCGCGATGCATGGTGGCGGGACGCTAGCGTTTCGGGCCTGTGTTGGAAACCGCGAGGCCCCGGGCCTGCCCGTTCCGCGACCAATTTGGTGTGGATGCACGCGGTATGATCCTGCAACGCAACAAGGTTCAGGATTCGTTAGCAGCAATCGCAGTAGATCAAGGCGATGCCGTTCTCAGCCGCAGCAGGCCAGACGATATGCTACTGGAACTGACCCGGGGTCTCGGTTACCTCATCGTTGCGGCCGTGCTGGTGCCGCTGGCGACGCAACGGCTCGGGGACTACCACCGACTCCGGCAGATCGTCATCGGCGTGATCATCGCGGCCGGCGGCAGCGCCAGCATGTTCGACCCCATCGTCGCCCAGCCTGGCATCCTGCTCGATTTCCGCAATATCGCCGCCGTTCTCGCCGGCCCGCTCGGCGGCCCGCTCGCCGCCGTGATCACGGCCGCGGGACTGGCGGGCGTCCGGATCTACCTTGGAGGCTCAGGAGCGGAAGCCGGCGTCGTCGGCCTGGTGCTCTGTGCGCTGATCGGCCTTGGGGTTTCGCTCTGGCTCAGGCGCACGGCCCGCAGCCTGACCATGGGCGGTTTCGTCGGCCTGAGCCTCGTCGCGGCCTGGATGCCGGTGGCGATGATTGCCGCCTATGTGCCCTTCCCGCGCGCTTTTGACCTCATGCTTGTGATCTCGGGACCGTCGGCCACCGCGGTCAACGTCGTGGGCGCGCTGTTGATCGGGTTCATCATCAAGAGCGATCATCAGCGCGTCGAGGCGATGCTGCAGCTCGAGGCCTGCACGGCCAACATGCCGGGGGTAATCTACCAGAAGATCCTGCGGCCGGATGGCACGATCCAGCACAAGCTGGCCAATTCCCGCATCGAACAGTTCCTCGACGTGACCCGCGAGGAGGTCGAGCGCGACCCCGAGAGCTGGCTGCGCTGGATGGTGCCCGAGGATCGGGAGTTTCTGGCCAGGTCGAACGCTGCCGCGGTGGCCGAGCGCACCCTCATGCCCTGGCGTTTCGAGGCCCGGCACATCCGCGACGACGGCTCGCTGATCTGGCTGCGGACGGACGCCGCGCCGCGCCGGCTGTCGGACGGGTCGATCTGTTGGGACGGCATCATGACCGACGTCACCGCAGAGCGCACGCTGGCCCAGCAGCGCCAGGAGATGGATGAGGATCGCAAGGCGGCGGTCGAGGAACTCGCGGCGCAGCTCGAGGCGAAGGTCGGCAGGGCCCTCCAGGAGGTCGCGTCCTCGGTCCGCGGCATGCATGAGGCGGCGAACGCCATGGCAGGCAGCGCCAACAACACGGCGCTGCGGGCCGGTGAGGTGACCCGTGAGGCCGATCTCGCCTCCCGCCGCGTCGGCAGCGTCGCGATCGCCGCCGAGGAGATCGAAGCCTCGATCCGCGAACTGACGCGCCAGACCGCCCATGCCGACCAGACCGTGCGGGACGCGGCCAGCTATGTCCGCACCACCCGGCGCGACGTCGCCGGGCTCGGTGCCGCGGCCGACAAGGTCAGCTCCGTGCTGGATTTCATCGAGGACATCGCCTCGCGCACCAACCTGCTGGCCCTCAACGCCACGATCGAGGCCGCGCGCGCCGGCGCTGCCGGTCGCGGTTTCG
This sequence comes from Allobosea sp. 12-68-7, assembly GCA_002279705.1. Taxonomy (GTDB): domain Bacteria; phylum Pseudomonadota; class Alphaproteobacteria; order Rhizobiales; family Beijerinckiaceae; genus Allobosea. The sequence goes on along the minus strand of NCCO01000094.1, from coordinate 7,477 downwards.
CGGTCGTCGCCGGCGAGGTCAAGAATCTCGCCGAGCAGACGCAGAAGGCGACGCGCGACATCGCGGCGACGCTGCAGGAGATTCGCGGCGCCGCGGCGACCGCTTCCGACGCCGTCGCCCAGATCGAGGTCACGATGACGACGATCGAGCAGACCTCGGGTGCGATTGCCGGCGTCGTCAGCCGCCAGGCCGACATCGCCTCCTCGATCACCGTCGATGCCCAGGCGGTGGCGGGCAGCACCACCGCCGTCACCGCCAATGTCGGCTCGGTTGCCGCCGAGGTCTCCGTGACCGGTAGCGCCGCCGAGCGCGTTCTCGATGTCGCCCGAACCGTTGACGAGCAGACCGCCTCGCTCGACCGCTATGTCGGCGAGTTCGTCGGCAGCCTGCGGCGCAGGCTCTAGGCGCCCGGTCATGATGCGCCCGCCAGGCCCTCCCTCTCGCGTCCCGGGCCGACCGGTTCGGCCCTCGGCGAGGGCCGGGTGATGGACCTGATCATCGCCCTCGTCGAGAGCCTCTCCTTCATCCTGCTGGCGGCGCTCGCAGTCACGGTCCTGACCGCGAGGCTGGAGCGCTACCGACGAGCGCGGTCGCTCGTGGTGGGCCTCCTGTTGGCGGCGGCGGGCCTCGCCAGTATGACCCATCCCTTCCTGATCGCGCCCGGCGTGACCGTCAGCTCCCGCAATATCGCGGCGCTGCTGGCCGGTGTCGTCGGCGGTCCGCTTGCCGCCGGCGTCACGGTGTTGCCGTTGTCGCTGCTGCGCTATTCGCAGGGCGGCGCGGGCATGGTCATGGGGGTCGTGGGCATCCTGCTGAGCGGGGCCGCCGGGCTGGCGATCTTCTGGCGCAGGCCGCGCCGCGAGCGCAGCATCGTGAAGAGCGACATCCCCCTGATCGCGCTCGCCGCTGGCGCCGTCCTGCTGCCGACGCCGCTGCTGCTGCCGAACGCTGAGATGATCTGGACGATGCTGACCCAGGCGCTGCCGCCGACGCTGGTCGTGAACGTGGCTGGCGCGACACTGGGCGCGTTGATCATCCTGGTCGACGCCGACCGTCGTGAGATGGCCTACCAGTTCCGCAATCTGGCGGAGCGCGTGCCCGGCACCCTCTATCAGCGCATCGTCTCCCCCGGTGGCCGGGTCAGCTATCGCTTCGCCTCCTTCCAGCTCGGCGAATTGCTGGGCCTCAAGCAGGAGGAGGTCGAGCGCGATGCCCGGGTCTGGATCGACCGGATGATTCCCGAGGATCGGGCGCGTTTCGACGAGGGCTGCCGCAACGGCTTCGACCCGAGCGACAACTGGCGTCTCCAGCTGCGCTACCACGGCAAGGATGGGTCCATCGTCGCCCTGCGCAGCGAGGCGACGATGCGACAGCTGCCGGACGGCACAAGGATCTGGGACGGCATCCTGTTCGACGTCACCGACGAGCGGACCCTCGAGGCGCGGCGTGCCGAGATCGAGGCGGCGCGCCGCCGTCAGCTCGACGATCTCGCGGGGCAGCTCGAAGTCACGGTCGGCAAGGCGCTGGGTGACGTCGCCCGCTCAGCCCGCAGCATGCACGAGGCTGCGAGCGCGATGATGCGCAGCGCCGACAACACGACGAGCCGGGCGGTGGCGGTGACGCAGGAGGTCGAAAGCGCGTCGAGCCGCATCGCCAGCGTCGCGCGCGCGGCGGAGGAGATCGACGCGTCGATTCGCGAGCTCAACCGCCAGGCTGACCAGGCCGACCGCTCGGCGCATGAGGCGGCGTGCTATGTCCGCGAATCGCAGCGCGACGTGGCCGGGCTCGAGACCGCGGCCGACAAGGCCAGCGACGTGCTGGGCCTCATCGAGGACATCGCCTCACGGACCAATCTGCTGGCGCTCAATGCGACGATCGAGGCCGCGCGCGCGGGTGCGGCGGGTCGCGGCTTCGCCGTCGTCGCGGGCGAGGTCAAGAATCTCGCCGAGCAGACCCAGAAGGCGACCCGCGACATCGCCGCCACCCTGCAGGACATCCGGGCGGCGGCGGCGACGGCTTCGGGTGCCGTCGCCTTCATGGACAGGACCATGGGCGACATGGAGCAGAACGCCGGCGTGATCGCCCGGGTCGTCAACCGGCAGGCGGACCTTGCCTCCACCATCGCCGCCGATGCGCAGGCCGTCGCCGGCAATGCGGTGCTGGTGACCAGCAATGTCGGCTCGGTCGGTGACGAGGCGCATGTCACGGGAGAGGCCGCGCGTCTGGTCGTCGAGGCGGCGCGCACCGTCGAGGAGCAGACCGGCGCGCTCGATGTCTATGTCGGTCAATTCGTCGCCAGCGTGCGCCGCCAGCTCTGAAACGGGCACGGGGCCGCCCTCGGCCCCGCCGAGCCGCCGACCCTTTGCCGACCGCCGCATGCGTGATCGACGCCAGCCCGGCTTGTGGCTGCGCGAGCCGTTGCCTATGGTCCGCGTCCCCTAGGAAACGCCGACAAAAAGAACAATCTCATGCCCGACCAGCCGCCGATCAAACGCACCCGCCCGACCTTCACCGATCAGGAAGCCCTGCTGTTCCACTCGGAGGGTCGTCCGGGCAAGCTCGAGATCGTCGCGACGGTGCCGATGGCAACGCAGCGCGACCTGTCTCTCGCCTATTCGCCGGGCGTCGCCGTCCCCGTGCTGGCGATCGCGGAGGATCCGACCCGCTCCTACGACTACACGGCGCGCGGCAACCTCGTCGCGGTGATCTCGAACGGCACCGCCATCCTCGGCCTCGGCAATCTCGGCGCGCTCGCCTCCAAGCCCGTGATGGAGGGCAAGGCGGTCCTGTTCAAGCGCTTCGCCGACGTCGACTCGATCGATCTCGAGGTCGACACCGAGGATGCCGACAAGTTCATCGAGGCGGTGCGCTATCTCGGCCCCTCCTTCGGCGGCATCAATCTCGAAGACATCAAGGCGCCGGAATGCTTCATGATCGAGCAGCGCCTGCGCGAGCTCATGGACATCCCGGTTTTCCATGACGACCAGCACGGCACCGCGATCATCGCCGCCGCCGGCCTGATCAACGCGCTCGATCTCACCGGGCGCGACGTCAAGACGACCCGCCTCGTCATCAACGGCGCGGGCGCGGCCTCGATCGCCTGCACCGAGCTGCTCAAGGCGATGGGCTTCAAGCCCGACAACGTCATTCTCTGCGACACCAAGGGCGTGATCTACCAGGGCCGCACCGAGGGCATGAACCAGTGGAAATCCGCCCATGCCGCCATCACTGACCGGCGCACGCTGGCCCAGGCGATGGACGGGGCAGACGCCTTTTTCGGCCTGTCGCAGAAGGGCGCGGTGACGCCGCAGATGGTCGCCTCGATGGCGAAGAACCCGATCATCTTCGCGATGGCCAATCCCGATCCGGAGATCACGCCGGAGGAGGTCCATGCCGTGCGCGATGACGCCATCATGGCGACGGGCCGCTCCGACTATCCCAACCAGGTCAACAACGTCCTCGGCTTCCCCTTCATCTTCCGCGGCGCGCTCGACGTGCGTGCCAAGACCATCAACATGGAGATGAAGATCGCCGCCGCCGAGGCGCTGGCCTCGCTCGCCCGCGAGGATGTGCCCGACGAGGTCGCGGCCGCCTATCAGGGCTCCCGCCCGCGCTACGGCAAGGACTACATCATCCCGGTGCCCTTCGATCCGCGGCTGATCCAGGTCGTGCCGATGGCGGTGGCGAAGGCGGCGATGGAGACCGGCGTCGCCGGCAAGCCGATCGTCGACATGAACGCCTACAAGGCGCAGCTTTCGGCCCGCCGCGACCCGGTCGCCGGTACGCTCAACCGCATCTTCGAGCGCGTCCGGCGCTATCCCAAGCGTGTCGTCTTCGCCGAGGGCGAGGAGGAGCAGGTGATCCGCGCCGCGGTGTCCTTCGTCAACCAGGGGCTCGGTCATGCCATCCTGGTCGGCCGCGAGGAGCGCGTCTTCGAGACCGCGACGTTCCTCGGCATCGACCTCGAGACCAAGGGCATCTCGGTCCAGAACGCCCGGCTGTCCAAGCGCAACGCGGCCTATGCCCAGTATCTCTACGAGCGCCTGCAGCGACAGGGCTATCTGTTCCGCGACTGCCAGCGCCTGATCAACCAGGACCGCAACCATTTCGCCGCGGCCATGGTCGCGCTCGGCGATGCGGATGCGATGGTCACCGGCGTGACCCGCAACTACTCGATCGCGCTGGAGGAGGTCCGCCGCGTCATCGACGAGAAGCCGGGGCACCGCGTCATCGGCGTCTCGATCGTGCTCTCGCGCGAGCGCACGGTGCTGGTCGCCGACACCGCCATCACCGAGATGCCGACGGCGCAGGAGCTGTCCGAGATCGCGATCGAGGCCGCGGGCGTCGCCCGGCGGCTGGGCTATGAGCCCAAGGTCGCGATGCTCGCCTTCTCGACCTTCGGCCACCCGGCGGGCGAGCGCTCGGAGAAGGTGCGCGAGGCGGTCAAGCTGCTCGACGGCCAGCGTGTCGATTTCGAGTATGACGGCGAAATGGCCGCCGATGTCGCGCTCAACCGCGATCTGATGGCCCAGTATCCGTTCTGCCGCCTCAGCGGTCCGGCCAATGTGCTGATCATGCCGGCATTCCACTCGGCCTCGATCTCGACCAAGATGCTGCAGGAGCTCGGCGGCTCGACCGTGATCGGCCCGCTGATCGTCGGCCTCGACAAGCCGGTCCAGATCGTGCCGCTCGGCGCCAAGGACAGCGACATCGTCAACATGGCGGCGCTGGCGGCCTTCAACATCGGCGGCTGAGAGCGCCTCCCACGGGTTGGCAAGCCCGTTCAGGATAGGGTGGCGCGCTTCTTGCGCGTCGCCGCGGCCCTGCCGCCCTCTCGCCGCCGCGCAGCATTGCCGCCGCCCTCGCGGCTGACGTGCGGGGCGTGGCCCCTCCCGCGCGGTTCCGTTCATTTCGAGTTCATTCGGCTGCAGCCAGCCTGTCGCCAAGGCCGGAAAACCGGCGGTTGGGGAATGTCGGGTTCGTGCGGGCGCCAGGTCAGACGCCAGGAGGTGTAACCGTGCCGGGCGATGGGCAGGTAGCGGCGCGCTTTGCGGGGCTCACCGGCGGATTCTGGCGCGGCAGAAGCGCAAGGCGGGCCTGGTTCTGGTCGCTGCTGCTGGCCACCGCCATCATTCTCAACGTCTTCGCGAATGTCACGGTCAATCGCTGGAACGGCTGGTTCTTCGACGCGCTCGAGAAGCGCGACAGCGAGAGCGCGCTGATCGCGATGGCGGTTTTTCCCGTGCTCGTGCTGATCGTGGCGGGGCTGGGGGTGGTGATCCTGGTCTCCCGCGAGACCTTCCAGGTCCATTGGCGGCAATGGGTGACGGCGCGGCTGGCCGATTCCTGGGTGGGACAGCGCCGCTTCTTCCGGCTCAGCCTCTCCGGCTACGAGCCCGCCAATCCGGAATACCGCATCGCCGACGACGTCCGCTGGGCGACGGAGCCCGTGGTCGACTTCGCGATCGGCCTGCTCTCGGCCGTCATCACGATCATCACCTTCATCGAGATCCTCTGGAAGATCGGCGGCGCGCTGACCGTCGAGGCGGGCGGCACGACGGTGGTGATCCCGGCCTATCTCGTCCTGGCCGCGATCGTCTATGCGGTGCTGGTCTCCGGGCTGATCACCATCGTCGGTCGCAAGCTGCCCGGCCTCATCGCCGCCCGCAACGAGGGCGAGGCGCGCCTGCGCTTCTCGCTCATGCGCATCCGCGACCATGGCGAGACCATCGCCCTGTCCCGCACCGAAGCGGGCGAGCGCCGCGCCGTCGCGCGCACCTATGACAGCCTCGTCGGCCGCTGGCTCGCCATGATCCGCCAGCGCGGCCGGCTGACCTGGATCACCAATGGCAGCGGCGCGCTGGTGCCGGTGGTGCCGCTGTTGCTGGCGGCGCCCAAATACCTGTCCGGGGACATGTCCCTGGGCGGCGTCGTGCAGGTCGCGGCCGCCTTCGTGGCGGTTCAGAACGCCTTCAACTGGGTTCTCGACAATTTCATGCGCATCGCCGAATGGCTGGCGGCGGCCCGGCGCGTCAACGAGCTGGCCGATGCGCTGGAGCGCGTCGACCACGAGCCGCCGGGCGAGCATCTCGCGATCGCGCCGAGCCCCGACGGCCTGCTGAAACTCGAAGAGGTCACCCTGATCGACCGCGACGGGCGAACCCTCGTCGCCGACATCTCCTGTGCACTGACGCCCGGTACGACCCTGCACATCTCGGGCGAACTCGGCCTCGGCAAGGCCGCGCTGATCCAGGCCGTCGCCGGCCTCTGGCCCTGGGGGCGCGGCGAGATCCGGCTTCCGGCGGGGGCCTTCGTCACGGCCGTGCCGCACAAGCTGCACCTCTCGGAAGGCAGCCTGCGCGCCGTCCTCGAAACCGGCCGCACCCTGCCGGAGGAGCAGCTGCAGACGGTCCTGCGGCGCTACGGCCTGTCCTCGCTCGCTCCCATGCTCGACGAGACGCGCGACTGGGACCGGGAACTCGCCACCGGCGACCGGCAGCGCCTGGCGCTGGCCCGGGCCGAGCTGGAGCAGCCCGACATCGTCCTGCTGGACGAGGCGACGAGCGCCTTCGACACCGACGCCGCGCTGGAACTCCTCGGCCATCTGCGCGCCGCGCGGCCCGACGCCATCATCATCGCCTTCGGCCAGGGCGCGGGTTTCGCCGAGGCCGCGACCCACCGCCTGCTGCTGAAGCGCGCCGGCGGCGTCGTGCGGATGGCGGTACGCCCTGCCGCCGCCGATCCGGCGGCCTCCCCCCTCGCAGCTCCCGCGCATGCCGGACCTGCCGAATGACCCTCACCGCCTTCTGGAGCCCGAGACGATGACTGCTGCCGCGATGAACATCTGGGACGTCTATTGGGGCCTGCGCGTCGAGCAGTGCCCCTGCGACGTGCATTTCGTCGAATGGCTGGAGGAACTCGGCCTCACCGGCCAGCGCGTCTACCATTTCGGCACCGGCGGCCATCACTATGTCGGCATCCGCTGCGCCGAGCCCGAGCTCGACTGCACGGTGCTGGGCATCACCGCCTCGCCGAAGGAATACGACGCCTTCGTCAAGCTCGCGACCGGCAACCCGACCATCACCAAGACCTACAGCGCCTATTTCGGTGACATCTACACGAGCAATGCCAAGCTGCTGCCGCGCTTCGACGTCGTAACCCTGTTCCATGCCTGCGAGTTCAGGACGGAGGCCAACGACGCCTATGGCGCGCTGACCGACCGCGAGGTGATCGACCTGTTCACCAACCAGACCGATGCCGGCGGCTACCTGCTGTTCTACACCGGCTCCTTCGCCTATGCGACGGCCGAACCGATCATCGCCGACTGGGCGAAGACCGCACCGGTCGAGGAGGTGGCGTCCTTCAAGACGCTGCGGGTGTTCCGCAAGACGGGCTGAGGCGCCCCCGCGCGCGGGCCATGGCGCGTATTCGTCGCGCCGACCCGCCTTGTGGATTGGCGCGCAGGCGCTATGTCTCC
>NCCO01000093.1:18865-22683 GCA_002279705.1 Allobosea sp. 12-68-7 | reverse complement strand
GCAAATCGCATGCGTCAACCGTCCAATTCAAAATGACTTGACTGTCGAAGCGCTGAACGAGCGAGAGGCCAACTGCTTGTTGCAGAAGGCTTACGCTGCATCGCGGATGATCCACGACGAATTTTTTAACAGTCAGCGGACGACGGTTCCAGTTGAGAATAATGAGGCGCAGGGGCGGAAGTTCTCCCTCGGCTTGGAAAGTCGGGTCATCGTTCGCCCTAAGGATGATTTCGGGCTCCATGTCTCCCAGTGCGACATCGATTTGCTGTTTGACGACGTGCGTCTGGCGCAAAACAGCGACAACCGTGGCGACAGCTCCAGCCACAGCCAAAATGCCGGCCAGCAACGTCTGGTAGCGATTGAGCCAGAATTCGAAGCACCCCACGCTGGCGCTCTGCTTCATGACCAGCCGGCGACTAGGCACATCGCAAGCGGCATCAAGCCAGATCACCGTCGCGCAGACGAGGGCCAAGGCAAGGATGCAAACCGCTGCCATAAGAGATCTTTTCAACATTGTTCTGGCCTGCCTCTGCGGTGCGCTGGGCACGACTCGTTGCTTCGAGCCATCCCTAGCTTCGCGAGTGCTGCGTGATGGTCAAAGGCAATTCTTCGACCGCCGTGATGCAGCGACGCTCTCTGCCGGCCCGCGGGCTCGACTTCTTTCCGACGCCGCCCTGGGCGACGCGGGCCTTTCTGCATGAGGTGCTGCAGGCTGAATTCGCCGCCTTGGGCCTCAACAGCGTCTGGGAGCCGGCAGCCGGCGCCGATGGCACCGGCCATGCCGTCGGATCGTTCATCGGGCAGGGGCCCGACGTGATCGCGCCGATCCCCGTCGAGTGGATCATCACCAACCCGCCCTTCAACCTCGCCGTCGACTTCGCCGAGCGGGCGCTGCGCGAAGCCAAGGTCGGTGTCGCGCTGTTGCTGCGGACGAGCTGGATGGAAGGCGGGGAGCGCTATGAACGGCTCTTCCGCAATCGTCCGCCGCGCCTCGTCGCGCAGTATTGCGAGCGCGTGCCCATGGTGGCCGGGCGCTATGACCCGACCGCATCGGTCGCGACGTCCTACGCTTGGTTCGTCTGGCACCAGGCGCATTTCCGCAAAGAGACACGGCTGATCTGGATCGCGCCCGGTGCCAAGGCCCGACACCTGTGCGATGCCGACCTGAAGCGGTGGGCGTCATGAGCGAGGAAACCCTGCTCTCGGCCTCACGCCGGTTCCTGCGCTTCTTCCGGATCGACGAGGCGCATGGCGGCCTGACGAGCCGCGAGACGCTGATCGCGGCCGACACGCTGCAGATCCAGATCGAAAAGGAAACCGCGCGGCAGAAGGCGGCCGACCCTGAGGCTTGGGGTGGCGGCGGCGGCCTGACAGTCGAGCCTTCAGATGAGGCGCAGCTGCTATGACGGTACTTGATCACGCGCTCGCCTATGCCGCCGCCGGCTTTCCGGTGTTTCCGTGCAAGGCGACATCCGACAAGGCCAAGGGCTCGAAGGCGCCGCATCTGCCCGGAGAATCCAAGACCGGCGCGCACGATGGTGGGCATTGGCTGGCCTCGACCGATGCGAACAGGATCCGCGACTGGTGGCGGCGCTGGCCCGATGCGCTGATCGGCTTTCCGACGGGGCTGCGGAGCCGCTGCATCGTCGTCGATCTCGACCCGAAGGAGCATGCGCCCAAGGCCATGCTGGCCGCGCTGACCGCCTGGTGCGGGCGGTTGCGGCATGAGGATGGCGAGACCGGCGAGGTGATCGAGCCTGCGCTGGCGCGCACGCAATCGGGCGGCTTGCACCTCTACTTCGCCTGGCCGGACGAGGCCGTGCTCGACGATGTCGAGGCGCGGCTCGGCCGTCGGGGCGAAAGCTTCGACCGGCTGGTGGGCAATCGCACCGGGCTGTTCCGCGGCTTCCTGAAGCATGGCGAATGCGCGGCCGAGCTCGCCCATATCGATGTGCGCGGGGAGGGCGGCTATGTCATCGCCCCGCCCTCCGTCATGGCCGACCGGCGCCGCTATGAGTGGCTGATCCCAAGAGGCGACGCTCTTCCGCCGCTACCGCGCCGGCTGCTCGCCGCCATCACAGGCGAGATGGTGCCGCAGGGCGAACAGCGCGAGCGGCAGGCCACCAGCGCCCGGGCTCAGCGCTACAGCGCCCGCGACATCAGCGATGCGCGGGTGCGCCTCTATGTCGAGCGCTCGGTGCGCGGAGCCCTGGCAAAGGCGGCCAGCGCCGGCGAGGGCAACCGCAACGCCGCCGTGTTCTGGGCCGCCTGCCGGCTCGGCGAATTCGTGCGCGGCGGCCAGATGGGCGCGGGCGAGGCCGAGGCCCTGCTGCTGGCGCATCTGCCCGCCGGAGTGAGCCCGGCCGAGCCGAAGATCCGCGGCACCATCCGCAGCGGCCTCGCCAACACATCATCCCCGGCCTTCTCGCCGGACCAGCTCAGGGGGAGGGCGGCGTAGTGCGCTACCTCTCTATCTGCTCCGGCATTGAAGCCGCGAGCGTCGCATGGGAGCCTCTGGGCTTCACGGCCGCAGGCTTTTCCGAAATCGACCCCTTCGCGTCGGCCGTGCTGGCCGAGCGCTTCGGCTCCAACCTGCCGGGCGAGTCGCTGTCAGCCAATGCCCCGCCGAACTTCGGCGACTTCACGGCCATCCCGCTCGACGCACTCGGGCCGGTTGATCTGCTGGTCGGCGGCACGCCCTGCCAGGCCTTTTCCTTCGCCGGCAAGCGCCTCTCGCTCGAGGACGCCCGCGGAAACCTCACCCTCGCATTCGCGGTGCTCGCTCATGAGCTTGCTGGATCTCATGGACTCCGGAACGCCCTCTGGGAAAACGTCCCCGGCGTCCTCTCGACCCCAGACAACGCCTTCGGCTGTTTCCTGGGAGCGCTTGTCGGAGCAGATGACGCCCTCCTACCAAGCGAGCGCCCGCGGCGCGGACGAAGCACCGCCGTCTGGCGCTGGGTCGAGGCCGGACGCTGGCCCGTGCTCGACGACAACGGCGAGGAGGCCGGAGAGTTCGTCGACCGGCCCGAAGGGCATGTCGCCCGCTGGCCGCGCGCAGGTCTGGTTGCCGGGCCTCTCGGCCGGGCGGCATGGCGGGTTCTCGACGCTCAATATTTCGGACTGGCCCAACGACGCGAGCGTGTGTTCGTTGTCGTCGATTTTGGAAACGGGGCCGATCCCGCAGCGGTATTATTTGAGCCCCAGGGCCTGCAGGGGAATTCTCCGCCGCGCCGAGAAGCGGGGCAAAAGCCTGCCCCCACAGTTGCAGGCGGCGCTCGAAGCCGTGGCGGCTACTCCGCAGACGACATCCCTCTCGTCGGAGGCGTCGCCTATGGGGGGGGGTAATCGATCCGGACCCGTCGACGTCGCCGCCACGCTGACCGCCAAGGGCCACAAGTGCGACTTCGAGGTTGAGACCTTCATCGCTGATGTTGCCGGCAGGCTGCCTGCGGGCGCCAACAGCACCGGCGGCCATCGTCATCCCGGCATGGGGCAGGAAACCGCCGACACCATGCTGATCGCGCACACCCTTCGCGGCGAAGGATTCGATGCGAGCGAGGACGGAACGGGGCGCGGGACGCCGCTTGTGGCGGTTCGGCAGCCTTTGCCCTTCGACACGACGCAGATCACCAGCAAGGCGAACCGGAGCAACCCGAAGGCGGGCGACCCGTGCCATCCGCTGGCGGCGCAGGGGCATCCGCCCGCCATCGCCTTCGATGCCCGCCAGAGCGACGTGCTGGTCTATGGCGACATGAGCGGGCCGCTCGACACGGGGTTTCCCGGCCCCGCCATCGCCTTCTCCTGCAAGGATCACG
>NCCO01000093.1:0-18846 GCA_002279705.1 Allobosea sp. 12-68-7 | reverse complement strand
ACGGCGCCGACGCGGCCGACGAGCTCGCGCCGACGCTACGGGCCATGGGCCATGGCGAGAGCCATGCCAATGCCGGCGGGCAGGTGGCGGTGGCGTTCGCAATCCAAGAGCGTGCCGTCAGCGAGAACCCCGACGCGGGGCCGGATGGTATCGGCGTCAAGGAAGGCGTCGCATACACCCTCGAAGCCCGCACGACAGCGCAGGCGGTGGCCTTCGTCCAGAACACGCGCGACGAGCTGCGTCTGATGAACGGCGACGGCCAAATCGTGGGTGCCCTTGCCGCCGATCCCGGCATGAAGCAGCAGGCCTTCATCCAACAGGGCTGGGCGGTCCGCCGCCTGACGCCCGCCGAATGCGCCCGACTGCAGGGCTTCCCCGACCATCACTCCCGCATCGCCTGGCGCGGCAAGGCCGCCGAGCTCTGCCCCGACGGCCCGCAATACAAGACCTACGGCAACTCCATGGCCGTGAACGTGATGCAATGGCTGGGCGAGCGCCTCGCCGCGAACCAGCCGGAGGGGCGCGCATGATGAACCGCGAGCAGCGCGAGGCCAACTGGCGGCTCTGGCGCCCGATACTGGCTCCACGGTCCGCGAAGGACTGGGCCGGAGCAGTCATCTCCTGGATCTGCATGATGTACATCGTGGCGGCGCTCGCCATGCCGATCGCGATCTGGCGCGGGTGGATTCGCTGATGACCCCGCTCGACGACACCCTTTCCGCCGACGATCTGCGCGGTGTCATGGCGGCGGCCGAGACGCCGCTGACCGGCGCGCATGCCGATGATGGCCCCGCAACCCCGTTCGGGGAGGATGATTCCGACGGGCCTTCCGACATGCCGGTCGGTAATGTCTCGCTCGCCGATGTCGAATGGTGCGCGGCGCTCGACCATTCCGACACCGACAATGGCAAGCGCCTGCTGCGCCACCGCGGCCGCGACCTCGCCAACATGCTCGAAGAGGGCTCCGACAAGGCCAACTGGCTGGTCTGGACCGGCAAGGTCTGGGACCAGAGCGACGGCTCGAAGCAGGCGCTGGCCACGGCGCAGCAGATCGGCGGGCTGATCGGCCTCGAGGCGGAGTATCTCAACCACACGCCGGCCGAGACCGCCGCGATCCGCAAGGCCGCGAACGAGCCGACCGAGGACAATCTGAAGGCCAAAGCGGCCGCGATCGAGGCGCTGGAGAAGCGCCAGGGCAAGCGGCGCGCCTTCGGCGTCTCCTCGAAGAACCTGGCGCGGATGAACGCCATGCTGACCTGCGCGGCGCCCTTCTGCGTCGTGAAGCCCGAGGCTTGGAATGCCGAGCAGCGGCTCGTCTATGTCGGCAACGGGTCGCTGCGCTTCCGCCGCGAGGCAGCCCCGGCCGATCCCGATGGCTGGCAGACCGAGGAGGCGCGCTTCGTCGGCCTCGTCGACTTCGAGCCGGAGGGCTGGAAGCGCGAGGACCGCGTGACGCGGCTGGTGCCGGTCGATTACGACCCCAAGGCGACCTGCCCGAAATGGCGCGCCTTCGTGGCGAAGATGCTGCCGCAGGATCTGGTGCCCGATGTCGCCTGGGCGGTGCAGAAGTTCTCAGGGCTGGGCCTCACCGGCCTGCCGATCCAGCTTCTGCTGTTCCATTACGGGCTGGGCGCAAACGGCAAATCCGTCTTCCTCGAGGTGCTCGCCCGTGTCTTCGGGGCGCTGGGCGAAGGGCTGCCGGCGGAATCGATCACCGGGCAGGCGCAAGGGGCCGCCGGTGGCGCCTCGCCCGACCTCGCCCGGCTGCCGGGCGTGCGCTTCCTGCGCATCACCGAGCTGCCGCAGGGCGAGCCGCTGCGCGAGGCGCTGGTGAAGCGGCTGACAGGCGGCGAGAAGATGGATGTGCGGACCCTGTTCAAGGGCTACTTCTCCTTCCAGCCCCAGTTCAAGGCGCATATGTCGGGCAACGGCTATCCGACGATCGCCGGCTCCGACAACGGCATCTGGCGGCGCATGGCCGTGGTGCCCTGGAAGGTCACCATCCCGCTCGAGGAGCAGCGCGACTTCGAGGAGGTGGTGCGCGAGCTCTGCGCCGAGGCGCCCGGCATCCTCAACTGGCTGATCGAGGGCATGTGCGCCTATGACGCCGAGGGGCTGCGCCTGCCTGCCGCCATGGTCGACGCCGCGAAGGACTATCGCGACGAGATGGACCCGATCTCGGTGTTCATCGAAAGCTGCATCCGCCAGCACCCGCCCGACACCGTCGAGCCCGTGCGTGCGCGCCACGCCTTCGACTGCTACGAGATCTGGTCTCACGAGAACGGCCGCCGGCCGAAGACCGAGACGATGTTCGGCAAGGTGATGGGCCAGCGCTTCGGGCGGGCCAAGACCGCCGCCGGCCAGGTCTATCTCGATATCGAGCTGCACTCGATCCCCGCCAACACGCGCCGGCCCCGCAACCCCGACGAGGCGGGTTCGTGACCGTCATGACCCTGCAAAATGGCCGATTTCATGGAGGGTTGTGCAGGGTTATGCAGGGTTGTCGGCCAACCCTGCATCACGATTTCCGCTTGTGCCTCAACGACTTGGCGAGCGCGATGGAGGGTTTGCAGGGTTTACGCGCGCCTATGCGTATCAAACGGGGTTCGGGGGAAATGGGATTTTCTCATGCGTCTATCCCCTCTCAAACCTTCCATACCCTGCATGTCTGTTCTTAAGATATTGAATTATCTGACTAAAAACCGATGCAGGGTTTGTTTTGAACCCTGCATGACCCTGCACAACCCTCCATCCTAGATCAACAAGGGGCTGACCATGGCGACGAAAGAGATCATCGACATCGAGGCACTGCTACACCGGGCCTATGCACAGCATCGCGTCGACCGGGTGACCCCGCAGGCCATGCTCGGTCTTCGCCGGCAGGGGCCGAGCGCTTCGCTCGTCGGCGCCATGCAGGCGGTGGCGCTGGGGACGCTCGTCGATAACTCCGGCGCGGCGTCCAGGATGATTGGCCAGCAGACGATGATGGCCGCGACGCCCGACGACATGCTCGTCGTCCATGATCATGTGCTGGCGCTGGCGGAATGGCGGATCGAGAACCCTCGTTCGCCTGAGCCGCGCGCCTGGCGCCTCTCGGAGATCGCTGCGCAGGGTTGGCACGTCGAAGAGACGGCTGCGGGCGGGTGGCTGGTGCGCCACGCGCGGCGCGGTGCCGACGGGGCAATGCGCGCGCCGCTGGTCGATCCCTATCTGCTGGTCACGGTGATCGAACATGCCAGGGCTGGCACGAGGCCCGATGTGGACGACGCCCCGCAGGCCGGGCGCGGGCGGCCCAATGCGGCCGCTCTGGCGCGGCGCGGTGATGCGCTGCTCGCCCGCGCGCTCTATGCCGTCTGGCATGCGGCCTTGGGCTCGCTCGCAATGGATCTGGGCGCTGAGGGGGTGCTGCAGAGGCATCAGGTCACCGGGCCGGTCGCCCCCGCGACGCCTTGGGATGGGACGACGCAGGGTGCCGTGCTCGCCTCGACCGCGAAAAAGGCCTTCCCGCAAGATAATTCAGCTACACGTAAGTCATTGCGACAGCACTACAATCGGCGTTTTTGACAGCGTTACCCCCTTGTGGCATGTTCGAACCGTCCCGAAAGGGTTTCGAGCAACCGCCCCGCGCCACTGGCCGGGGCGTTTTGCGTTTCCGGCCCATCGGCGGCTTCCCATGCAGGTCACGATCAGCTTCCGCGACCAGATCATGGCGCGCTACGCCAACCAGATGGGCGCTCTCGGGGCCGGACAGGCGCAGGCGGCTCTCGCCCGTGCCCTGCGCCACACCGGCGCCAAGGCCAGAACCCGCGTCATCCGCGCGCTGACGGCCCAGACCGGGCTCAAGCGGGCGACGATCGTCAAGGCCGTGCGCGAGATGCGTGGCGATGCGGCAGCGCTCGAATTCGTGCTGCGCACACAGGGCGGCAACGTCCGCCTGCATCACTTCAAGGCGCGCGAAACCCGCAAGGGCGTCAGCGCGGCGCCGTGGGGTCAGCGGCAGGTGTATCCCGGCACCTTCATGAAGGCGGGGTGGTGGAATTCCGGGCGCGTCGGCAAGCCGAACTGGAACGGGCAGGTCTTTGCCCGCGCAGGGGGCATGACCAAGACCGGCCGCGACAAGTTCGAGGTCCAACGCTCCGGCCTCTATATCCCGACAGAGATGCTGGCGGGTCAGACGGCTCAGGCCTTTCAGGACCTGATCAGCTCCGACCTCGCGCCTCGCGTCGGCCACGAGCTGGGCCGGCTGCTGCCGGGGTAGGGCGGGCGGCACCGATGCCCCGCCGTGGCCGACCGGCCGAGACCCACACCCCGGTCGCGGGTCCTTCCAAGGTCCCCTCCCTCCTGCGGGCGGGAAGGCCCCGGGGTTTTGCCAGTGAGGCTGACTGAAATTCAGGGCTAACGATGCTAACGGAGGCCGCTAACGGGGCTAACAGCCCGCCCCGGGCGGTGATGATGTCCGTGGCCGAGATTTCCCGGCGCGACGGGGTCTCGAAGCCGACTGTCTCGAACCACGTCAAGCGCCTGGTCGAGCGCCATGGCCTGACGGTCGAGCGCGACGGGCAGGGCCGCGTCGCCCGCGTCAACGTCGCGGAATACGATCACCTGCGCGGCGTCATCGGCGACCCCTCGAAGGCTCAGGCGCAGCGCCCCCCGGCGCCGGCGCCGCAGCCCGCGAGCGAGAGCTATGACGAGGCGCTGCGCCAGAAGACATGGCACCAGGCAGAGCAGCTTCGGCTGCAGATGGAGGCGCTGAAGGGCCGGCTCGTCGAGGTCGAGCAGATCGAGCTCGCCATCGCGGCGATCACGGAAGAGATCGCCCGCGTCATCGACCGGCTGCCGAACCTCGCCGACGATCTGGCCGCCGCCGTCGCCCGCGAGGGCGCCCATGGCGGCCGGGTTCTGCTGCGGGGCCACGCCACCAAGCTGCGCCAGGAGATCGCCGCGGCACTGAGCGCGCTGGCGAAGCCGCCGGCGCCGACCGATATCGAGCCGCCGGCCGCACCATGACGGAGCATCCCAATGCGCTGGCGCTGATCGCCCGGCGCATGGCCGAGCAGATCCGCCCGGCCGATCCGATGCGTCTGTCGGAGTGGCTGTCGCATAACCTCGTGCTGGTCGACGGCCCGGCTGCCGGCGAGTTGTGGAGCGCCGAGGGCGCACCCTACCTGACCGAGATCGCCGACTGCCTCGGCGAGGACCATCCTTGCAACCTGGTCACGGTTCGCAAGAGCCAGCAGACCGGCGCTTCGATCCTCGCGCTGGGCTGGGTCCTCTATGTCGCCGAGCGCGAGCCGGCGAACCTGCTCTATGGCGTGCCGGGCATTGACGCCCTGCGCGACCTCAACACCGGCAAGCTGCAGCCGCTGATCGACGCCTGGCAGAAGAAGATCCGCCGGACGGTGATCTCGCCGCAGACCAGCCGCAGCGGCGTCGGCTCGACGACCTATGAGAAGGTCTTCGCCGGCGGCCGCGTCTGGCTGGCGAACGCCAACACGGTGATGGACCTCTCGTCCAAGACGGCGAAGAAGGGGGTGAAGGACGAGCTGTCGAAGTGGCAGGACATTCCGGGCTTCGGTGATCCGGAGACGTTCTTCTTCGGCCGGTTCACGGCCTTCCGCCGCACCCGCAACTACAAGATCCTCGAAATCTCGACGCCCGAGATCGACACCGGCGACGAGCTCGGCGAGGCCGAGGGGCATTGCCGGATCGACCGCAGCTTCAAGCGGTCGGACCAACGCTATTGGAACCTCGGCTGCCCTGAATGCGGGACGCTGTTCTTTCACCGCGACGAGCATCTGAAGATCGACCGGGCGCACCCGCACCGCTCGACCTACGAATGCCAGGACTGCGGCCACGCGATCAGCGAATCCGAGCGTGTCGTTGGAGTCCGCGCCGGCCAATGGCTGCCGACGGCAGAGGGGCCGGATCGGCATCCCGGCTTCCACATCGACGCCTACATTTCGCTGATGATGTCCTATGGCGACATCGCCGAGGACAGGCTGAAATCGGAGAAGAGCGAGAAGGCCCGGAAGGACTATCACAACCTGGTCCTCGGCCTGCCCTACAAGTATCGAGGCGACGCGCCGGACCATGTCCGGCTGATGGAGCGCCGGGAGGACGGGCTGCGCCGGGGCCATGTCCCGCCGCGGGGTCTGATCCTGGTGGCGTCGGCCGACGTGCAGATGCGCGGCATCTGGCTCGAAATCAAAGCGTACGCGCCCAACCGCGAAAGCTGGGTGGTCGAGGCGCTGTATCTGGAGGGCGAGACGGACAGCCCAACGGCTCCCGTCTTCCAGCAGCTCCGCAAGGAGGCGCTGGACCGGCAGTTTCCGGACGCCTTCGGGCGCAAGCGCCGGATCGATGCGCTGGCGGTGGACTCGGGCTACCGCTCGCACCCGCCATAACCAGATGCTGCACCCGGAGACGGGCCGCGACATGGTCCTGGCGGTCAAGGGTCAGGATGGCTGGGGGCGCCCTTCGCTGGGCACGCCTCAGCTGGTCGACATCGATCTGAACGGCGCCCGCATCAAGCAGGGCTGCAAGCTCTGGTCGGTCGGCACCTGGCCGCTGAAGGGGCAGTTCTATTCGGATCTGCGCAAGCTCGGCATGCGGTCGGGAGCGTCCGAGGACCCGGACGGTTTTTGCCACTTCCCGCTCTGGCTGGATGAGAACTATTTCCGGCAGATCACGGCCGAGCACCTCGAGGACATCGTGGTGCGCGGCCGGGTCACCGGGCAGCGCTGGGTGAAGTCGGGGGACAACCACTTCCTCGACGACGCCGTCTACAACCAGGCGCTCGCCGAATATCTCGGCCTCTCGACCATGACCGAGGACGAATGGGCGTTGATCGCCCGTCGCCGCGGCGTGCCCGACGAAATGCGCGAGCAGACTCTGTTCTCCCAGGTGCCGCCCGAACCGGTGGCCGTTGCCCCGCCCGAACGGACCGATGAACCCGCCAGCCAGCCGACAGGATGGCTGCGCCCGACACCCTCGAACTGGCTGAAACGATGACCCGGACCGTTGCTGAGATCGACACCGCCATCGCGTCAATCCGTGAGTCGATGGGCTTGGGGATGAAGTCAGTCAGATATCGAGACGGGCGCATCCTCGATTTCATGTCCGTCACCGACATGGTCCGCGCAATCACTGAGCTTCAAGAGGAGCGCGCTGCGGTCGTGGGCAATCCGCCCGTCACACGCGTCGCCGCCCGCTATGTGTCGGGTCTCAGCGGATGAGCGGGCCGAATTGGATCGACCGCGCGGTCGGCGTGCTGGCGCCTGGAGCCATGCTGCGCCGGGTCGAGGCCCGCGCCCGCACGGCGGCCCTGTCGGGCGCGATGGCGGCCTATGACGGAGCCTCGCGCGGCTATCGCACGGCGGCCCGTACCGTTTCGCGGGCCGATGCCAATGCCGAGATCCGCAACTCGCTCGCCCGGCTGCGCGACGTGCACCGCGACCTGGTGCGCAACAACCCCTATGCCGCCCGGGCCGTCAGCTCGCGCGTCACCAACACGGTCGGCGGCGGCATCGTGCCGAGCGTCGTCGCGCGATCGGCACGATCGAAGAAGAGCGTCACGGAGCTGGTCAGGGCGCATCTCCAGACGACGGCGATCGACTTCGAAGGGCGCACCAACCTGTTCGGCCTGCAGGCGCTGGCCGAGCGGACCCGCTCGGAATCGGGCGAGGCCCTAATCGTCCGCTACTGGCCCTCGGCGCAGGCCATGGCCGATCAGGGCCTGACCGTGCCCTTGCAGATCCGCGTGCTGGAAGGGGACTATCTCGACCAGGCCAAGCATGGCCCGGTGACGGATGGCGGCTTCATCTTCATGGGCATTCAGTTCGGCCCCGACGGTGTCCGCCGCGGCTACTGGCTGTTCGACGAGCATCCGAACGGGCGCGATGTTGCCCGGCGCGGCCAGAGCCGGCTTGTCTCGCACTTCGTCCCTGCCAGGGACGTAATTCACTACTATCACCAGCTGCGCCCCGGGCAGGTGAGGGGTATCCCGGACGGGACGCCCGTCATCATGACGGCTTGGGACCTCGCCGAGTATGAGGACGCCCGGCTGCTGCGCGAGAAGATCGCCGCCTGCTTCACGATGTTCTGGACGCGCGGCGAGAGCCCGACCAACCTCGCGCAGGGCGCGGCCTCGGCCGAGCGCGCGGCGGGTCTGAAGATCGCCGATCTGGCGCCGGGCCTCATGCAGGAGCTGCCCCAAGGCTCGACAGTGACCTTCGGCCAGCCCCCAGCGACGCAGGGCCATGCCGAGTATGTCTCGGCCAGCGTCCGGCGGATCGCAATCGGCTATGACCTCCCGTTCGAGGAGGTTGGCGGTGACCTGACGCAGGTCTCCTTCCTGTCCGGCCGGCTCGGTGAGATCCATCTCGCCCGCCGCGTCGAGCAATGGCAGCAGCACCATATGATCCCGCAGGTCTGCGACGGCGTCGCGCGCTGGTTCGTCGAGGCGGCCCGTATTGTCGCCGCCCCGCCGTTCCGCCTCGAGTGGACGGCGCCGCGCCGCGAGATGCTGTCGCCGAAGGACGAGATTCCCGCCAAGCGGGACGCCATCCGCGCCGGCCTGACCTCTCGACAGGAAGAGATCCGCAAGCTCGGCTACGACCCCGAGCAGGTCGATGCCGAGCAGGCCGAGGACATCGCCCGCGCCGACAACGCCGGGCTCGCCCATGACAGCGACGGCCGCCGGCCCCAGCGCGGCCCGAACCTGACGCAGACCGAACTGCCCACTGAACCCACGCCATCTGGAGGCGCATCATGAGCCTGCTCGTCGGCGGGGAACTGCTGCTCTATGGCGATGTCGGAGACCCCTGGGGCTTCGGCGACGGCTTCACGCCGCGGGATGTCGCGCTGGCGCTCGCCGAGCATGGCCCGGGGCCTCTCACGGTCCGGATCAATTCTGGGGGTGGCATCGCTGCCGACGGCGTGACGATCCATTCCCTGCTCGCCCAGCGGGGTGAGGTCACCACCATCGTCGACGGCACGGCGGCCTCTGCGGCCTCCATCATCGTCATGGCCGGCGGCGTGCGCCGCATGCGCGCCGGCGCCACGCTGATGATCCACGATCTGGCGACGATCACCTGGGGCAACGCGGCCGACCACCAGCATTCGGCGGTCGTGCTCGACAAGCTCTCTGAGCAATATGCGGCGATCTACGCCCGCGTCGCCGCGGCCGAGCCCGAGTCGATGCGCGCCTTGATGAAGGCCGAGACCTGGTTCACCGGCGCCGAGGCCGTGGCCGCCGGCCTTGCCACGGAAGCCGATGCCGCCGCGGCGGTCACCGCGGCCGCCTTCGACTACCGCCTCTACGCCCATGCGCCCGCGGGTCTGCCGCAGCGCGCCCGCCCCACTGCCGCGGCGGTGCCGCCGGCGCCAACCAAGGAAGCCCCCATGACCACCAAGACCTGGGTCGACAAGTTCTTCGCCACCGCCGATAAGTCCCCCGTCCCGCTGCCGAAGCTGAACGCGATCGTCACCGCCTCCGAGACGCTCGAGGCGGCGCAGGCCGCCCTCATCGCCGAGCAGGCGGCGCTCGCCGCCGCTCAGACGACACCGGCCGCGATGGTCGAGCCCGCCCCGCCGGCCGAGCCGGTCGCCAAGGACTGGACCGCCACCTTCTTCGCCTCGGCCGAGAAGACGGCCCTGCCCGTGGCCGACCTCAACGCCATCGTCGCCAAATCCGCCGATCTCGCCAGCGCCCAGGCCCATCTGATCGACGCGATGGCCACCAAGGCCAATGCCGGCAAGCCCGGCCCCGGCGGGCGCACCGATGGCCTGCAGCCGACGGCCAGCGCCTCGGCCGGCTTCGACGCCGGCCGCGCCAAGGTCCTCGCCATGAAGGGCAAGAAGGCCGCCTGACCGGCGCCTTCACCCACCCCCGCCACCCGAAACGGCAACATCTGAACCAGAGGAGGTCCGGCCATGCCCGAGACCGCGACTTACGATCCGACCGGGCTCATCGCCGGTGACTTTCCGCTCAAGCATTCGGCCGTGACGGTCGTGTCCGGCGCTGCCGTCGTGCGCGGCGCCGTGCTCGGCGTCATCACCGCGTCCGGCAAGTACAAGCTCTCGGCCTCGGCCGCGAGCGATGGCTCGCAGGTGCCCGTCGCCATCGCCGCCGAGGCGATCGACGCCGCCGCCGCCGACGCCGTCGGCCCCGTCTACCACACCGGCGAGTTCAACGCCGCCCAGCTGACCTTCGGCGCCGGCCACACCGCGGCCACCGTCGAGGCCTCGCTGCGCAGCCGCGGCCAGTCGCTCTTCCTGATCACGCTCGGCTGACCCCCCTCACGCCCGGCTGATGCCGGGCGTCCCCCCGCCCTTCTTTCAACTGGAGACCTGCTATGCAGCTCTATGACACGCAGACCCTGCTCGGCATGGTCTCTGCCCTCGACCGCCCGCGCCGCCTCATCTTCGACCTGTTCTTCTCGACCGCGATCGTCACCTTCGACACGGAGGAGATCGTCTTCGACAAGCTCAAGGCCTCGCGCCGCCTCGCGCCTTATGTCTCGCCTCTGGTCGCCGGCAAGGCCCGCACGCTGCGCGGCGCCGAGGCGCGCTCCTTCAAGCCGGCCTATGTGAAGCCCAAGGCGGCCATCAACCCGTCTGCCGCGCTCAAGCGCCGCCCCGGCGAGCAGCTGCTCGGCAATCTCAGCCCGGCCGAGCGCTTCGACCGCATCCTGATGCAGGAGATGGAGGACCAGGAGGCCGAGATCGCCCGCCGCGAGGAGATGATGGCGATCGAACTTCTGCGCACCGGCAAGATCGTGGTCGAGAGCCCCGACTTCCCGAAGATGGAGATCGACTTCGCCCGCCCGAACGGCAACACGGTCAACCTCACCTCCGGCGCACGCTGGGGCCAGAGCGGGGTCAAGCCCTTCGAGAACATCAAGACCTGGGCCGGCACGGTGCACGAGACCTCCGGTTCTCACCCCGGCCTCGTCATCATGGGGCCCGGCGCGTCCAACAAGTTCCTCGCCGACGAGGCTCTGCAGAAGACGCTCGACAATCGTCGCCAGACCGGCGGCAGCATGGATTTCCTCGGCGCCGTCACCGGCGCGCAGGGCACGGAAGCCGTCTATCTCGGCTCCACCGGGCAGTTCGAGTTCTGGCAGTACCAGCAGAAGTATCAGAACGCGGCCGGCTCGCTGGTCGACATGTTCCCGACCGAGGGCGTGCTGCTCGCCTCGCAGGGTGTCGAAGGCTACGCCTGCTATGGCGCCATCCAGGACGTCGATGCCCTCCAGGCCATGGAGCGCTATCCGAAGATGTGGAACGAGCAGGACCCGTCTGTGACGATGGCGATGACGCAGTCGGCGCCCCTGCCGGTCGCGGCCCGCATCGAGGCCTCGCTGTTCGCGACGGTCCACTCCTGAGCCGGCGCCGATCTGAACCGCCGCTGTCCTGACGATGAAACCCCCGCCCTGCGCGGGGGCTTTGGTCAGCACAGCCCCTTGTTGAAACGGATGGGCGCGCCATGGGCATCTTCACCCGCGTGGCGGATCGTGCTGCCGCGCTCGTCGACAAGGTCATGGCCGAGGCTGTGCGGATTTACCGGGCCGATGACGGCACCGGTAACCCGGCGGCTTCCTTCGACATCAAGGGCGGCCTCGTCGTCGGCGCCGATGCAGCGCTCAGCCTCGCCGGCTCGGCCGATGTTGGGCAGGCGTGGGCTTCGCGGTTGCCGTCGGAATCGGTTGAGCTCGACGTCGATCCGGTCGCCTGGCCGGCGATCCTCGCCGTCCGCGCGGGCGACACCATCGTCGCCCTCGATCGCGGCAACGCGACCTATCAGGTGCTCCGCCGCAAGACCGGCGAGCGGAACCGCATCGTCTTCATTCTCTCCGAGGCCTGATCATGAGCCTGAACCGCCTGGCCCTGCGGCTGCTGACCGTCGCGGCCCTGCGCGGGCGCACGCTCGCCGGCGAGGCGGTGCGCGATTCGATGCTGACCCCGCTCGACGGGCCGGCCGGGCTGGACCAGCCCGTCCCCTTCCTCGCCGTCTACACCGATGACGGGGTGTCGCAACCCAAGGGCCGGGATCTCTCGTCGGCGGGGGGCACGATCAATCTGCTGATCGAGTTCGGCGTCACCGCCAAGATGCGCTTCAAGCTGGAAAGCGGCGAGGATGACGAGGTTCTGAGCCCGCCTCCGACCGACGATCGCATGGAGCTGACGCTCGATGTCATGGAGCGTCAGATCAAGATCGCGCTGGCCGACACCGCCAATCCCTTTGCCGAGCTGTGGCGCGTCCTCGTCTCGGATGTGAAGACGCTGGCGACCAAGCGCGGCGCCTTCGCCGATCGCGGCGGCCGCTATGCCGGCCGCATGCTCGAAATCGAGGTGGTCGCGCTCGCCGACCCCCCGTTCGGCGCCGAGCCAGCGGGCATCTGGCCCGCGATTCTCGCCGCTTTCGAGGGCGACGCTCGCCTGGAGCGCCATGTCTCGCTGATCCGCGGCCTGATCGTCGGTGCCGAGCCGCTGCCGGCCTGGCGGGTGCTGCAGGCACAGCTCGGACTGGCCTCTGCAGAGGCCGACAGCCTGCTCATCACGCCGGTCGCTGGCGCGGAAGAGGGCGACATCGCGATCGTCACAGTCGCGCCGCCCGATGCCGGGCCGACGCCATGAGTGACATCCCCAACACGCTCGAGGGCCAGATCCGATGGCTCGCCGACGAGCTGGCCGAGGTCAAGCGCCGCGCCCGCAACCGCAAGCGCACGGGCACGGTGGCCGAGGTCGACCATGCGAAGGGCCTCGCCCGCGCCCGGTTCTCGGACCAGGGCGGCAAGCCCTTCCTCGGCCCCTGGATGCCCTGGGGCGAAATCGCCTCGGGCGGCATTCGCTCGCACATCTCGCCGACCGTCGGCGAGCAGGTGACGGTGATGTCGGAGACGGGGGACCTCGCCGACGGCGAAATCTCGCTCTCGGTGCCCTCGACCGCCAATCCCCGCCCGCATGACGGCCCGGAGCCGGTGCTGACCTATGGCAACACCCGGCTGCAGATCAACCGGGACGAGTTCGTCCTCACCGGCAATGTCCGGATCAAGGGCTCGCTGATCACCGAAGGCGACGCCGAGGTGAATGGCGGGGTCCATTTCAAAGGGCCGTTCGTGCGCCACAACGCCAAGAACATCGGCGACGACCACGCCCATACCGGCGTGCAGCCGGGCGGCGGCAACTCCTCGGTGCCGGTATGAGCGACGGCAACGGCATCGATCGCCGGCTCGGCCGCCCTCTCACGGGTTGGGCCCATGTCGAGCAGTCGCTCGACGTGATCCTGACCACGCCGATCGGCGCGCGCGCGATGCGCCGAGACTTCGGCTCGGAACTGCCTGATCTCGTCGACCGCAAGATGACCTCCCGCCTGGTTCTGGCGCTCTATGCCGCTGCGGCGGCCGCGATCCGGCGCTGGGAGCCGCGCTTCCGGCTGACACGGGCGGCGGTGACCGAAGCCGCCGCCACGGGCCGGCTCGGGCTCGCGCTCTACGGCACCTATTATCCGCGCGGGCATCTCGGCGACTATTCGGTTGCCGAGGATGCCAGCACCCGTATCCTCTTCCAGAGTGCGCGCTGATGGCCACCGCTCCCACCGCGATCGACCTGTCGCGCGTTGCGGCGCCGGCGGCCATCGAAGCGCTTGACTATGAGACCCTGCTCACCGCGGCGACCACCCGCTTCGGAGACCAGTGGGAACTCGCGCGGGCAGAAAACCCAGCCCTGCCGGCCTATGACGTCGACAACCTCGAGACCGACCCCGCTGTCATCCTGCTGCAGGCGTGGTCCTATCTGCGCCTGCTTGATCGCCAGCGCGTGAACGACGCCGTCAAGGCTGTTCTTGCGCCGCTCGCGACCGGCACCGATCTCGACAATGTCGTGGCGGGAGCGAACATCCTGCGCGCCGACGGCGAGAGCGATGCCGCTTTGCGGCGCCGTTACCTGCTCACTTTCGACGCGCCCTCTGCCGGCTCCCGTGATGGCTATCTGCTTCAGGCCTTCACGGCCTGGCCGTTGATGCACGATGCGTCTGTGATTGGCCCGGCGGTCCATGGCCGCCGCGGCGACGTGGACATCGTCATTGCCGGTCCCGGCGGCCGTCTGCCGACCGGCGAAGAGCTGGCGCTCGTCCGCGCCGCAGTAAACAGCACGTCGGTAAGGCCGGAGGCCGCTGCCGTCGTCGTTCTTGCGGCAACGCGGGCCACCTATGTCGTGGACCTCACCGCCACGATACCCCGCGGCCCAGATCCGGAGGTTGTGCGGCAGGAGATCATTACCCGGGTTGCCGCCGCTGCTGCGGAGCGTGCCGTGATCGGGGGCGAGGTGCCGGCGAGGTTCATCACCGGCGCGGCCTATGGCCCGTCAGTGATCCGCGTCACTCAGGAATCGCCTGCGGCGGATATCGCGCCGGAGCCCTACACGATTCCGATTTGCACATCTATCCACGTCCGTCTGGAGACCCAATGATGACGGCGGTCGGTGACATCCTGCCTCCGTCGCGGACCAGTTTTGAGGTCGCGGTCGCCGCTGGCATGTCGGACACACTGCCTGTCCCGCTCCGCCAGGTGATGAACCCGCTGGAAGCGCCGGAGAGCTTTCTCCCGTTTCTGGCGGCGCACTTCAGCGTAGACCTCTGGTACTCGGACTGGCCCCTGTCGCGGAAACGCATGATGATCGCCAACGCGATCCCGCTCGCTCGCATGAAGGGCACTCGCCAGGCGGCGATTGATTTCCTGGCCTATGTAGACGGCGCCCTCGTCGACGCTCTGGCCCACCCCACGCGGTTCGCGATGGGGCGAGGCATCGTTGGTCGCACGCCGATAGGCCACCCGCCCTTCATGGCGCGATATCTGGTCAAGGTTGAGACCGTCAAGGAACCTCGGGCCTTTGTGCTGGGCCGCGGGATCATTGGGCGCTCGATCATCAAGGCGTCTGCCCGAGTCCCTCTCGGCAGGTGCTTGGAGGCGCTCAAGGTCGCCAAGGCACCAGAGACCCAGATCAGGGTTGATTTCGCCCACATGCGGCCGGTCACTTTCGGTGACGGCTTCACCTTCAGCGACGGCCTGACCTTCGGCAGATACGTCGACCGCACCGTCCTTTCCTAGAGGCCCAGATGACCAAGCGCACGATTTTCGCCGACGCGGAACAGGCCGAGGTCCTCGACTTCGACGCGATCAGCCTCAATGCCCGCGAGGGGGACGAGAACCTGATTGGCGACGCCATCGGGTATCCTTCCCATTGGGCGAAATTCGCGGTGTCGATCCAAAGCCCGACGGTCGCCCGCGTCTCTCAGGGGCGATACTACGTTTTCGACAAGGCTTACGATCTCGACGCGGTCGAAGACATCGATCTCACGTCCTACTTGCCGATCGGTTCGACAGACAGCCGCTACATCGCGATCATCGCCCGCGGCGTGACCGAGACCATCAATGCGATGCGGATGGTCGAGGTCGACGCCGAGACGGGCGAGACTGTCCAGCAGTCCCTGCCGAAGACCGAGCGCCGGCGGGCTTTCTTCTCCATCCAGGCGGCCGTTCCGGCTGTCACGCCGGTCAAGCCGACCATTACTCCCGGCGACTGTGTCGTCTGTTTCCTCCTGGTGTCGCCAGAGGGCATCACGGCTATCGAGGCGTCGAACACGCATCGCGTGAAGACGCTTTATGAGGTAGACGGGCGCCTCACTATTCTTGAGGGCCTGATGGAGGTCCTCTTTCAGAGTGTGGCGACCATCCGCACCGATCTTGCGAACCTTCAGGCCGAGATCGGCCTCATTCCAATCCCGAGGCCTGAGATTATAGCGCAGTTGCAGCGCGATGCGGCGCGCACCCGGCGCATTCTGTCGCTGCCTGAAGACACGCGCGCCTATTTCTACGACCCCGGCCTTGTGACTGACCAGTGGGATCTCACGCACTCGGCCTGGAACGCTCGCGTCCGCGAGGGTGTCAGGTTCCCGTTTGCGGCGCAGACGGATCAGCAGTTGACGCTGACGAACCCTGCGCTCACCACGATCCTCGTTCAGGACAATGTTGTTTCGACGCGGTGGCAAGAGGTCAACCGGCTTATCGTCGACGGGGCGGGGGCAACGAAGAACATCAGCCAGCAGGTTCACACAGTCAGGACCGGGACCAAGCGCACCGTCTCGCGCTCTGCGATCGAGTTCGGCCCGACAATCGCGATCTGCGAGAATGTGGGGGAGTGGTCGCAGATCGGATCGGCACGCATCGGCGAGACGTTCCAAGTCAACGGCGAGACATTCGAGAACCTCGGCCTTGTCACCGACCCCGGCGCGAACCTTGATCTTTCTGTCATTCAGACATGGAACCCCGGCGTCACTAATCAGGATATCGTCAACTGGAATCAGAACCCGGCCTCGGCCGGGCACCAGAGCTTCGCCGCGCGTCAAGTCAACACCCGCAACTGGACCGAGACGTATTGGGACTACAAGACCGAGACGTTCGGCGTGAACGGTTCTGTCTATGCGCAGACCTTCCTTGCCTCGCAGCCCATGGTTCTGACCTCTATCGACCTGAAATTCTCGCGCGTTGGCACGGATGGCGTCGTCCACCTTGCACTTTGCGAGACTGACGCGACAGGTCAGCCGTGGTTCGAGCGCATCTTGGCTACGGTCAGCAAGCCCAGAAACGAGATCACCGTCGGCTGGAACAAGTTCGTGATTGAGCCGAGGTTTCTGACCTCCGGCCGTCGCTATGCGTGGTTCACCGTCACGACAGGCAACCATGAGTTGGCAACAGTCGTTGGTGCGAAGTATTCACAGGGCTCCCTTTTCTGGTCGACGGACGGCGCCTGGGCGCAGGGCAGTGTCGATGAGGATTTCTGTTTCCGCCTCAACGCCGCGCGGTTCGATTCGACCCGAACGGTTGTGGAGTTCACGCCCGTCGCGCTGACGGGAGGCATGTCGCAGTTTCAGCTTATCTATGGGAACTGGACCCCGCCCGGTTGCTCCATCGTGTGGGAGTGGTCTCCGACCGGCGATGTCGCGTGGTATCCGGTGGCGACGCTCGCCGAGAACCCGCTTTCCAGTTTGCCGACGCTCATCAGATTCCGCGCCACGATGATCGGGACGACGGATTTGTCTCCGGCCATCATCCTCGGTTCCGGGTCGCGCATCACCGCGCAGCGGCACGGGCTGTCGATGGCCGCCGTGTCGAAGCAGTGCAACTTCGGGTTTTCCACCACGGAGATCGTCGTGGAGACTGTCGTGGATAACTTCGACGCGGCCCGCCACACCGTTACCAACAAGGTGATGGTCGGCCCCACCGTCGTGAGCGCGACAGCGTCGACGACAGAAGCCGACATCACCCGCCCTGGCCGGTACAAGGTCGTCTCGACCTTCACCGTCTCGTCTACGAACAACGCTCGCTTGCGTGTCGAGATGACGACCAACAGCGCCCTGCACATTCCGTTCGTGCAAGACACCTCCATGTTCGCGATCTAACGAGGTTCACCATGGCCAAGTCCACCGTGACGACTCCGGCCTTCGAGCCGGAGGGGATGTTCAACGTGCGCCTCACGAAGGTTGTGCAGGTCGGCAGGCTGCGTCTCCTGCCAATCAACACCCACCAGATGAAGGGTGGCGTCCTCAGCCAGATCGTCAGCGAGCATGGCCCGGGCGTGGTTGACCGCGCCGACCCCGTGCAGGAGGCCGTCGATGCCGCAGACGCCTAATCGCGACAACGGCTACGCGGTCGGCGTTGATACGCCGCTCAACCCGCCGACGTGGAATAGCGTCCTCGGCGATGTTCATACCCGCCTGAACGATGCCGAGGCGGCGATTGCGAGCTATGACAGCACAATCGATGAACTGCGCCTTCTTGGCCTTGAGTCGTTCAACGAAACCATCACGCCGCTCATCGAAGGCGCGCAGGAGAGCGTTGAGACAATTCAGGCGGCGCTTGCCGAGGCGGAGGACGTCATCAACGAGTTGGTCCAGGGCCAACTCCCCGCGACCGCGATCACATACGAAGGGGCAGGCGAGTTCGCCTCTCTCGAAAACGTTCAGCAGGCTATCGACGCGCTCATTTCCGGGTCTGGCGGCGGTGGCGAGTTTTCGGCCACTGCCATGGGCGCGGTGCTTCAAGGGGCGCCGCTCGCTCTCAATGCCAACGGCACAGTCTCAGCCGTTTCCAGTTCGGGCGCGGCCGGCACAACAAGCAGTTCCGCGACGGCTGGTATTGGCGCCTCAAGCATTTCCGATGCCGTCGGTTTCTATGACGCCTCGACAAACAAGATCGTGGTTGCGTTCAGAGATTCCGGTGACGGCGGCTTTCTGAAGATGATTGTCGGCACATACGCGGCCGGCACGATCACATGGGGCTCGCTCGCGACGATCGTCAGCGCGAGCACTATAGGCTTCACCTTGGTCAGGACGGGCGCCGATGCTTTTGCTCTAGCCTACTATCGTGCTGATGCCGTCGCCGGCCAGTATGTGCTTGCCGGCACGATCTCGGGCACGACCGTGACAGTGGGCTCCCCTGTCCTGGCGTCAAGTTCGTCTCTCGCAACGAAGATGGCTCTTGACCCGACGAGCAGCCGATTGGTCATTGCCTATAGCGACCCGTCCGATGGCTCCAAGGCGAAGGCCCGCGTCGCCACGATCAGTGGCACGACCGTTACGCTCGGGGCAGAACTTGTCGTGGACGCTGGGGCTTGCAACAACGAGTCCTTGCGGGTCGTTGCGCTGGCGACAAAAATCATCATTATCTGGCGCGTGACAGAATCGACAGATCATAAGATGGCGGTCGCGACAGTCTCTGGCACAAGTGTTTCGATCGGCGCCATCTTCACGCACGCTATTGCCATGGCCAGCAACAACATTGCTAC
>NCCO01000092.1 GCA_002279705.1 Allobosea sp. 12-68-7 | reverse complement strand
GCGATCCACCCCTTCTACACGGCCTCCATCCGCGAGTTCGAAGCGGCCGGGCGCAGCATCGTCGGCTCCGGCCCGGTCGGTGTCGAGGGCACGGTCGCCTGGCTGTCGGCGATTGGCGAGGCCTGCGGCGTGGGCAAGCCCCTGGTCGAGGCGGCGCAGAACCGGCTGGTCCCAGCGATCCGTGGCGCGCTCTCGGCGATGCCGATCACCGGCCGGATCACGCTGTCGGGCTATGAAGGCTCGGAGTTGCTGGTGGCGCGGCTGCTCGTCGAGAGCGGCGCCGATCTGCGTTATGTCGGCACCGCCTGCCCGCGCACGCCCTGGTCGGAGCCCGATCGCGAGTGGCTGGCCGCACGCGGCGTGATGGTCAATTTCCGCGCGACGCTCGAGCAGGATCTGGCGGCGATGGCCGAGTTCCAGCCCGACCTCGCGATCGGCACCACGCCGGTGGTGCAGAAGGCCAAGCAGCTCGGCATCCCCTCGCTCTACTTCACCAACCTGATCTCGGCGCGGCCGCTCTTCGGGCCCGCCGGTGCGGGTTCGCTCGCCCAGGTCGTCAACGCCGCCATCGGCAACAAGGGCCGTATGAACGCGATGAAGGCGTTCTTCGCCGGCGTCGGCGAGGGCGACACCGCCGGGACCTGGCAGGACACGCCGCAACTGCATCCGGATTTCCGCGAGAAGTTCGCCCGCCGCGCCGCCAAGGCGAAGGCGGCGGCCGAGGAGATTCCGTGATGCTGATCCAGGATCACGACAGGGCCGGGGGCTATTGGGGGGCGGTCTACGTCTTCTGCGCCATCAAGGGCCTGCAGGTCGTCATCGACGGCCCGGTCGGCTGCGAGAACCTGCCGGTGACCTCGGTGCTGCATTACACCGACGCGCTGCCGCCGCATGAGCTGCCGATCGTCGTGACTGGCCTCGCCGAGGAGGAACTCGGCCAGCACGGGACGGAAGGCGCGATGAAGCGCGCCAACGCCGTGCTCGATCCGCATCTGCCGAGTGTGGTCGTCACCGGCTCGATTGCCGAGATGATCGGCGGCGGCGTGACGCCGGAAGGCACCAACATCCAGCGCTTTCTGCCGCGCACGATCGACGAGGACCAGTGGCAATGCGCCGACCGCGCGCTGTTCTGGCTGTGGGGCGAATACGGCGCCAAGCGCGGCATCGTGCCCAAGGCCAAGCCCCGCAAGGAGGGCGCGAAGCCCAAGGTCAACATCATCGGCCCGGCCTATGGCATGTTCAACATGCCCTCCGACCTCGCCGAGGTGCGCCGCCTGATCGAGGGCATCGGCGCGGAGGTCCACATGACCTTCCCGCTTGGCTCGCATCTGTCGCAGGTGCAGCGGCTCGCCGATGCCGAGGTCAATGTCTGCCTCTATCGTGAATATGGCCGGCTGCTCTGCGAGGCGCTCGAGCGGCCCTATCTGCAGGCGCCGATCGGGCTGCATTCGACCACCGCCTTCCTGCGCTCGCTCGGCGAGCTGCTCGGGCTCGACCCCGAGCCCTTCATCGAGCGCGAGAAGCACACGACGATCAAGCCGCTCTGGGATCTCTGGCGCTCGGTGACCCAGGATTTCTTCGGCACGGCCTCCTTCGCCATCGTCGCCAACGAGACCTATGCGCGCGGCATCCGCCACTTCCTCGAGACCGAGATGGGGCTGCCCTGCACCTTCTCGGCCTCGCGCTGCGCGGGCCAGAAATCCGACAACGACGCCGTGCGCGCCTCGCTCAAGGAGAAGCCGCCGCTCGTGCTGTTCGGCTCGTTCAACGAGCGCATGTACATGGCCGAGGCCGGCGGGCGCGGGATCTACATTCCCGCCTCCTTCCCAGGCGCGGTGATCCGCCGGCACACCGGCACGCCTTTCATGGGCTATGCGGGCGCAACCTACCTGGTTCAGGAGGTCTGCAACGCGCTCTTCGACGCGCTCTTCCACATCCTGCCGCTGGGCACGCAGATGGACGCCGTCGAGGCGACGCCCGCGCGCCTGCATCGCGAGCTGCCCTGGTCGGAAGAGGCCAAGGCCCTGCTCGAGGACTGCCTGGAGCGCCAGCCGGTGCTGGTGCGGATCTCCGCCGCCAAGCGCCTGCGCGATGCCGCCGAGGCGCGCGCCCGGCAGGCCGGCGCAGCCCGCGTCCAGGTCGACCATGTCGATCGTGTCGCCAGCCGCGAAGGAGCCTTCGCATGACGGCATCCACCACGCCCGACGGCCCCGACCGGACAGGATCGGTTCTCCGCATAAAAACGGTTCTCAAGGGGAGGAGAGAAGCATGACCATGCAGTTCACGGCGCGCCATTCCGAGCAGGACCATGTCCGGCGGGTGAAGTCGCTGGCCTCCGACCGGCGCATGTGCCGGCGGCTGACCGCCCTGTCGATGCCCTTCTTCCTCGTCGTCGCGCTGGTTCAGAGGGTCGTTCGTCCGGCCGGCCGGGGGCCGCGCCTGTCGATCGTCGCCGAGGCGCGGGCCCAGGCCAACGCCACCATTCCCTTCATGTTCATGGGCTGACGCCCCGAGCTGCGAAGGTCACGCGCTTCCGCCCGGTTCGGGCGGGAGGAACTGCCGGGGGTCATAGCCCGACAGCCAGCCGCACGGCTTCGTGCGGTAACGGCCGCAAGGCCACAGGAGAGGACTGGTCATGGCAGAGAGAGACACGCTGTCAGGATTGACCGCGGCGGAAGCGAAAGAATTCCATTCCTTCTTCATGCAAGGAACACTGGGTTTCGTCGCTATCTCCGCGGTCGCGCACCTGCTGATCTGGATGTGGAGACCGTGGTTCTGACGGTCTGAACAAAGAAGGAGAATGGACGATGTGGAGAATGTGGTTACTGTTCGATCCGCGGCGTACGCTGATCGCTGTCGCGACTTTCGCTTTTGGCATGGTGATGCTGAATCATCTGATTCAGCTTAGCACGCCGCGTTACGGAAGCTGGCTGAACGCGCCGCTGGCGTCGACGGCTGCTCCGAAATAGGCCTTTCTAGCTCTGAGGCGGACGGATGACCGACGGTGCTCGGCTACGTCCGCCCGCCTCGCTCCGCATATCTTTGTCGATGATTCTAAATCGTTTTCGCTCGCTGCTGCGGGGAGGGCCACGCGATGGCATTGCTCAATTTCGAGAGAAAATACAGGGTCAGGGGCGGGACGCTGATTGGCGGCGATCTGTTCGATTTCTGGGTCGGCCCCTTCTATGTCGGCTTCTTCGGCATCGCGACCGTCTTCTTCGCGGGGCTCGGCACGGCCCTGATCCTGTTTGGTGCCAGCCAGGGACCGACCTGGAATCCGTGGCTGATCAACATCGCGCCGCCGGACCCCAAATATGGCCTGTCCCTCGCCCCGATGCTCGAGGGCGGGCTCTGGCAGATCATCACGATCTGCGCCACGGCTTCCTTCATCTCCTGGGCCCTGCGCGAAGTCGAGATCTGCCGCAAACTCGGCATGGGCTATCACGTGCCCGTCGCCTTCGGCTTCGCCATCCTGGCCTATGTGACGCTGGTGATCTTCCGGCCCTTCCTGCTCGGCGCCTGGGGCTATGGTTTCCCCTACGGTATCTTCAGCCATCTCGAATGGGTCTCGAACGTCGGCTACCAGTATCTCCAGTTCCACTACAACCCCGCCCACATGATCGCGGTGACGTTCTTCTTCACCACCGCGCTCGCGCTCTCGCTCCATGGCGGCCTGATCCTGTCGGCGACCAACCCGAAGCGGGGCGAGCCGGTCAAGACGCCCGAGCATGAGAACAGCTTCTTCCGCGACACCATCGGCTATTCGATCGGCACGCTCGGTATCCACCGCCTCGGTCTCTTTTTGGCGCTGTCGGCGGTGTTCTGGAGCGCGGTCTGCATCATCATCAGCGGCCCGTACTGGAGCGAGGGCTGGGCCGAGTGGTGGGACCTGTCGCGCCATTTCTCGATCTGGCGCTGACAACGCGGTCTTGCGCCGCCCACGCGGCCTGACGCCGAGAGGAGGCGCCAGGCCCAAGACCAAACCCGTCCAAGACCAAACCCGTCCCAGACGCAGCCCGGTTCTCCAAGGATCAAGGCGATGGCAACCTATCAGAACATCTTCACCCGGGTTCAGATCCACGGCGCGCCCGATCTCGGCGTCCCGCTTCCCGGGCGGGGTACGCGCCGCGGCACGGCCACGCGGGTGAGCCACCTGTTCGGCATGATCGGCGACGCCCAGATCGGCCCGATCTATCTCGGCTGGACCGGGGTGACCTCGCTCATCTGCGGCCTCATTGCGTTCGAGATCATCGGCTTCAACATGCTGGCCTCCGTGAACTGGGACCCGGTTCGCTTCGTCCGCGAGCTCTTCTGGCTGCAGCTTGCGCCTCCCGGCCCGCAATACGGGTTCAGTCCATTCGTGCCTCTGAATGAGGGCGGCTGGTTCATCATCGCCGGCTTCTTCTTCACCGTGTCTGTCATCCTGTGGTGGGTGCGGACCTATAATCGCGCCCGGGCACTCGGCATGGGCACGCATGTCGCCTGGGCCTTCGCCGCTGCCATCTGGCTGATGCTCGTTCTCGGCTTCATCCGGCCGATGCTGATGGGCTCATGGAGCGAGGCGGTCCCCTACGGGATCTTCCCGCATCTCGACTGGACGCAGAACTTCTCGCTGCGCTACGGCAACCTCTTCTACAACCCCTTCCACGCACTCTCGATCGTGTTCCTCTACGGCTCGGCGCTGCTGTTTGCGATGCATGCCGCGACGATCCTGGCCGTCTCGCGCTATGGCGGCGACCGCGAGATCGAGCAGATCGTCGACCGTGGCACGGCGTCCGAGCGCGCCGCCCTGTTCTGGCGCTGGACGATGGGCTTCAACGCGACGATGGAGTCGATCCATCGCTGGGCCTGGTGGTTCGCCGTGCTGACGACGTTGACCGGCGGCATCGGCATCCTGCTCACCGGAACGGCGGTCGACAACTGGTACGAATGGGCGATCAAGCACAAGTTCGCTCCGAGTGACCCGACCATGTGGCCGGCGACGCCGGTGCCCCCGCCGCGGCCCTGAGCCCGCCGCATCAATCCTCGACCGCGACCGAGCGGACGATCCCTGGGAGGCCGGAAACGGCCTCCCTTTTTCGTGCCCGACACCGGGTCGGCCGGGAGCGACGCTCGCAGTGGGCCACGATATCGGCGTCGGAATGCAGCGGCGAGGGGGTGATCCGCAGCCGCTCGGTGCCGCGCGGCACGGTCGGGTAGTTGATCGGCTGGACATAGATGTCGAAACGCTCGAGCAGCTCGTCGCTGATCCGCTTGCAGAGGACGGGGTCGCCGACCATCACCGGCACGATATGGCTGGGGTTGGGCAGATGGGGGATGCCGGCCGCATCCAGCCCGGCCCGGACGGCGGCGACGCGATCGCGCTGGCCGTCGCGCTCGGTCTGGCTCGCCTTGAGGTGGCGCACCGAGGCCAGCGCGCCAGCGGCCAGGGCCGGTGGCAGCGAGGTCGAGAAGATGAAGCCCGAGGCGAAGCTGCGGATGAAGTCGCAGGTGGCGGCCGAGGCGGCGATGTAGCCGCCCATGATGCCGAAGCCCTTGGCGAGCGTGCCCTCGATCACGTCGAGCCGGTGGCTGAGGCCGTCGCGCTCGCTGACGCCGCCGCCGCGCCGCCGCCGCGCGGACCGTAGAGGCCGACCGCATGGACCTCGTCGATATAGGTCATGGCGCCGAACTCGTCGGCGAGATCGCAGAACTCCGCGATCGGCGCGATGTCGCCATCCATCGAATAGACCGACTCGAAGGCGAGCAGCTTGGGCCGGCGCGGGTCGATCGCCTGCAGCTTGCGTCTGAGATCGTCGGGATCGTTATGGGCGAAGACGACCTTGTCGGCCCGCGAATGGCGGATGCCCTCGATCATCGAAGCGTGGTTGAGACCGTCGGTCAGGACGACGCAGTCGGGAATGCGCGCCGCGAAGGTCGAGAGCGAGGCCCAGTTCGACATGTAGCCGGAGTTGAAGAGCAGCGCGGCTTCCTTGCCGTGCAGGTCGGCGAGCTCGCGCTCGAGCAGCACGTGATAGTGGTTGGTGCCGCCGATGTTGCGGGTGCCGCCGGCGCCGGCGCCGCAGCCGTCGAGTGCGCCATGCATCGCGGCGAGGACATCGGGATTCTGGCCCATGCCGAGATAGTCGTTGGAGCACCAGACCGTGACGTCGCGCGGGCCGTCCGTGCCGTGGAAGGTGGCGCGGGGAAACTGCCCGGCCTTGCGCTCCAGATCGGCGAAGACGCGGTAGCGGCCTTCCCTGTGGAGCCCGTCGAGTTCCTTGCGGAAGAACATCTCGTAGTCCATCGGCGGCCTCCTGGGAGCGCGCTGTCGCACTATGCGACGAAGGTTGGCGGGGGAACGGCGCGCGGTGTCGCGAGGCCGGTGGCGGAGGGGAGCGGCGCCGCGACCCGTGCGGGCGCAAGCGCGGGATCGGCAAGGGCGGCCTCGTCACGCGAGCGCAGGCCCCAGGCCCAGAGCTCGGCGACCGGCAGCGGCAGCACCAGGAACCAGTGCTCGACAAGGCCGAGCACGGCGAAGGTCGCCAGCAGGACGAAGCCCGTGATCGCGAAGGGATTCCCGGCCCGGATGACGCTGTGCACCAGCCAGGCGCTGAGCAGCGTCGCGGCGGTCACCGAGAGCGGAAACAGCAGGTTCATCGGCCGCTGGCGGAAATAGCTCTTCAGATAGGCAAGGTGCTCGGGCAGGAACTCGACCGTGGTGTTGGGCACACCGAGATAGATGTTGAGCTTGGTCGAGAGGCGCATGGCGAAGAGCAGTGCGAAGGTGGCCAGGCCGAACAGGTTCGCCCCGTCGGCGGTCAGGACGGCGATGATCGCCAGCGAGGCCAGCAGCGCCAGCTCGTGATGCAGGATGGCGCGGGTCGCGGCCCCGAAGCGGGCGAAGCCGCGCAGGCCGGGGGCGCAGGGCTCCCGCGTCGTGCCGGCGACATAGCCCAGCAGGAAGGCGAGTTCGTTCCAGCCCCAGACCACGAGCGCACAGAACACGGCGAGATAGGCGCCGGCGACGCTGGTGTCGCCGGCCGTGGCGGCCAGTCCCCAGAAGGCGGCGAGCCCAGCGAGCGTGGCGCCCGCCAGACTCCAGCGGAAGGTCGCTCTGGGCAGACCGTCGAGATAGAGGATCGCCCCGGTGGAGAACCACCAGGCGATCAGTGTCGCGACGATCGGGAGCCCGTAGGTGACCAACATGCCGCCCCCTCAATAGGCCGGCTGGAGCCGGCTGGTGCGGGGGATCTCGTTCTTGATCGTCGGCAGCAGATAGAGCTTCAGCAGGGCATAGGCGACCTGGGCCTGATAGGCGCGCATCCTCAGGCTGGCGGCCAAACCGCCCTGCTCGGAGGCCTCGGCGATCTTGCCGGCGAGGATGCGGACGCGCTCGAGCCCGGCGCGGAACTTCGGATTGTCCGTGTCGAGGACGACCGGAAAGACCTGGCGCGAGATTTCCGAGGTGATGCGATAGACCTCGAAATCATACTCCGTCGGGTCGATGTCGAGCGCCTTGTGGAACTCCGGCCGGACATGGTCGCGCACATACATCGTCGCGTAGACGGCCAGCAGGAAGAAGCGCACCCAGAGCTTGTTGCCGCCAGTCAGCAGATGCGGATTGGCCCGCATCAGCAGCGAGAAGGCCTCGCCATGGCGGAACTCGTCGTTGCACCACTCCTTGAACCACCGGAAGATCGGGTGGAAGCACTTGTCGGGGTTGCGCTCCAGGTGCCGGAAGATGGTGATGTAGCGTGCATAGCCGATCTTCTCGGAGAGATAGGTCGCGTAGAAGATGAACTTGGGCTTAAAGAAGGTGTATTTCTTGGCCTTCGTCAGGAAGCCGAGATCGACGCCGATGCTGAACTCCTTGAGTGCGTCGTTGATGAAGCCGGCATGGCGGGCCTCGTCGCGGCTCATGTATTTGAACAGCTCGCAGATGTCGGGGTTGGTGCCGCGCTTGCGCATCTCGGCATAGAGGACGCAGCCGGAGAACTCCGCCGTCAGCGACGACACGAGGAAGTCGATGAACTCCTTGCGCAGCGGCTCGGGGATCTTCTCGAGCTCGAGCTTCCAGTCGGCGTTGCGGGTGAAGTGCCCCTTGTTGGGGTCGCTCTTCATCTCCGCGATCAGCACGTCCCACTCGTCGCGGACGGGCGTGACGTCGATCTTGTCGAGCTCGTCGAAATCGGTCGTGTAGAAGCGCGGCGTCAGCATGGTGTCCTGCTGGGCCATGCGGGTGGCTTCGTTGGGGGCCGCGCGCATCGCGCCGGCCGGAAGGGTTGCAGCGGTCATAGCTTGGTCCTTTCCGAGAAGCTGAATTCGAGCAGCTCCATGAATTCGGCGCGGCCGGTGACCCTGGTCCAGAGCTGCTCGAGCCAGCCGGCGCGCTTGACGGTCGCGATGCGGCGGAAGGTCTGGACCTCGCCATAGGGAACCTTGATCGGCTCGCCATGGACGATGACCTCGTCGCCCGGGCGGATCTTGACGTCGCCGTCGAGCGTCACATGGGCGTGCAGGCTGTCGAAGGTGTGGGACACCTCGATGGTACAGCCGACGTCGAACTGTTTCGGCTCGGCCATGGTTCTGTCCGTCAAAGTGAAATCGGTCATGAGCGGTTCTCCCGAGGGGACAGGAAGCGCGCGAAGGTGGCGGCGTTGCCGGTTCCGAAGGCGTCGAGCTCGATCCGGGCGCCTGTCGAGGGATCGCTCAGGCTCAGGCGGCCATTCGCGCGACGCTCCAGAAGGAAGGGCAGGTCCCGCGGCAGGCCGGCCTGTTTGCGCTGGCGCGCCAGGCTGCGCATCGTGCCGCGGATGAAGCCGTCGGCGCCGACGGCGATCGTTTCGAGCGCCCGGCCGGAGCCGTCACGGACCAGGACGGAGCCGTCCTCGCGGTCCTCGAAGCGCAGATCGGCCCGGGCGACGGTCGGACTGTCGGGGATGCCGGTGGCGCCGATGCCGGTCTGGCGCGCGAGGCCGGCGATGGCGATCGTCGCGACCATCAGCAGGGCCATCCCGACCAGCGCCCAGCGCGGTGGCGACAGGCTGGTCGATGGTTGCGGGGGGAGGGCGGTGTCGCTCATCGTCCCGGTCTCCTCAACCCGCCGCCGCCATGCCCTGCGGCAGGTGCTGGTCGTTGGCGGCGTCCGCAACCGGCAGGCGTGCGGGGACAGCCGCGCCGCAATGGACCGACAGGGCGCGCGCCAGGATGTCGGCGGCGCGCTTTGCCTCCGGCAGGTCCCGCATCATCGGCTCTGGCCGCGCCAGGCGCCAGGGCCGCGCATGGGGCCACATGACGATGTAGGAGACACGCTCCCCCGGGACGAGGGCGACCGGAATATCGCCCGAGCCGCTGCGACGCAGCTTCAGGCCGGCTCCGGCCACGAGCGCGAAGGGCAGGTTGATCGTCATCGGCAGGGCGATGCCGAAGCGCATCACCAGCCGGCGGTTCGTGATCGTGTAGACGGTGCCGCGGGCGGCGAGCCAGGCGAGCGCGGCGAGCAGGCCGGCGGCGACGCAGCCCGCCAAAGCGATCCAGGTCATCGGCCGCAGCGTGGCGGCGAGCGGCGTGCCCTGGATCAGAGCCAGCACCGGCTGAGCGGCGACGAGGGCAGCGAAGTAGAAGGCGACCTCGCGGACATAGAAGGCGCGCCAGGCGAGGCCACGCCAGTCCGGACTGCCCTGCCAGAGGATGGTCTCACCCTCGGGCGGCAGGGCAGGGAGGCCGGGGATCGGCTCGAAGGCGAAATCGTCGTGGCTCATAGCAGCGGCTCCGCGCGGTTGGGCGTCGCGTAGAGCGTGCCGGCGCCGTAATAGGCGCAGATCCTCTCCTCCTCGAGCCGCGTGACGGAATCGGGCTGGCGGGTCGCGGGCACATCGGCGAACTGTCTCGCCAGCAGCGCCTCGACCTTGATGCGGCCGATGCCGGGTCTCGCGCCGCGGGTGATGTCGGAGAAGGTGACCGGCAGCAGCACGCTGCGGCCGCTGGTCAGGGCGACCTCGAAATAGCGGATCAGGGCCTCGGAGCGATCGACCCAGAGATCGACGACCTTGCCCGCGACCTTCATGTCGGCGCCGATCACGTCGTAGCCGCGCGGATCCTCCTTGGCGGAGCAGGCATAGCCCTTGGCGACACGGACAGGGACGATCTTGAGATGGTTGTCATAGGTCATCTCCGGGGTGTCGGCGCGCTCGGCCCAGGAGCCGGGGCCAACCGAATCGAGCATCGGATTGGCGCCGGTGGGCGCCAGCGGCGCGCCCGGGAACTTGGCCGTGGGCTGTGCGGCGACCGGACGGCTGTCGCGTTGTCCGCTGGGCGCCTTGACGCTGGTCCCGTTGGCGAGCCGGAAGGTTTTCGGCGCCGGGTAGAAGATCAGGCTCGGCGCCAGCATCTTGCCGGGACGCGTGTCGGCTTCGAGCGGATAGCCCTCGCGTCGATCCTCGCGGCGCAGGTAAATGACCAGCCCGGCGAAGAACAGCCAGAACAGCCAAATCGCGATCTGAGCGACGTCCATGTATCCCAAGATCTCACGCATCAGAGAGCCCTCCTTGCAAGGCCTTTGGCTTGGTGTGCGGTCAGCCTGGAAATTCCGCGAGGCCGAAACGGGTTGATGGGACCGGACGCACCGCTGCGGCACTGCGCACCAGCGGACCGATGGCGACGAGGGTGGCAAACAGGAGCGCGACCTCGAGATGGTAGACGGCATTGTAGGCGACCGAGGGATCTGACAGCCCGGGACCGAGCGCCCGGGCTCCGACCAGCGCCGCGACGCCGTCCTTGATGCCGCCGCCGAGCGCAATCGCGATCCCGGCGGAGCTGGCCTGGACCGCGCCCCAGATGCCGACGGCGAGGCCATGGTCGACGCCCTCTTCGAGCTCCATCGCGATCGTCAGGGTGCTGACCGCAAACAATCCGCCGCCGAAGCCGATCAGGACCGTGCCGCAGCGGAACAGGTCGGGTGCGTCGATCGCGCCGGCAAAGATCACGCTCGGGAAGGCGACGAGACCCGAGACGAGGCCAAGCCCGGCCAGGCGATAGGGGTCCACGCCAGCCGCCAGCGTCCGGGCGGCGAGCGCGAAGGCCGCCAGCGCGCCGGTCGCGAGCAGCGCGGTCAGGACCGTCGTGCCGCTGACGCTGAGCTTCAGCACCTGCGCGCCATAGGGCTCAAGGATGATGTCCTGCATGTTGAAGGCGGCCGTGCCGAGCGCGACCGCCACGAGGAAGCGCGCGGCGCGCGGCCGCGCGATGAACTGCCGGAACAGGGTGCGGAAGGCCGGGCGCTCGAGGTGGGCGGCGGTCCGGGCCGGGTTGCGGGCCTCCTGTTTCCACAGCGCGACGACGTTGAGCACCATGGTCGCGACAGCAGCGCCCTGGATGACCTGGATCAGGCGCACCGGGGAAAAATCCGTGAGCAGCCACGCGAAGATCACCCCGCTTGCGACCATGCCGACCAGCAAGGTGACATAGAGCAATGCAACGACGCGGGCCCGCGTCGCGGGCGTGGCAAGGTCGGTGGCGAGCGCCAGCCCCGCGGTCTGCGTGGTGTGGAGCCCGGCGCCGACGAGGAGGAAGGCCAGTGCCGCGCCGATCTGGCCGTAGATCACCGGGCCGACGCCGCCGCCGGACAGAACCAGAAGCGCGAAGGGCATGATCGCCAGCCCGCCGAACTGCAGCAGCGAGCCGAACCAGACATAGGGCACGCGCCGCCAGCCGAGCACCGAGCGGTGCGTGTCGGATTTGTAGCCGATCAGCGCGCGCAAGGGTGCAAACAGGAACGGCAGGCAGACCATCGCCGCCACCAGCGTCGCGGGCACGTTCAACTCGACGATCATGACCCGGTTGAGCGTGCCGACCAGCAGGACGGTCGCCATCCCCACCGAAACCTGGAAGAGCGAGAGGCGCAGGATCCGGCCGAGCGGAAGCTCCGGCGAGGCCGCATCGGCAAAGGGCAGCCAGCGCGGACCGATCCGCGTCAGACCCTTCACCAAGGCGGCCGAGACCGGGTTCATCGGGCGACGAGCTCCAGGGCCTGGGATTTGTAGAAGGCGCTGGACACGCGCTCGCTGCGGCCGATGCGCCAGGGCGAGAGGCTGCGCTCGCCGGCGATGGCCGAGGCGAGGTTGCGGGTGCTGACCGGCTCGATCGCGGGCGCCCGGTCCGCCCGCGGGAAGGCGAGGCCGGCCCAGTGCATCAGCGTCAGCGCAGGCGTGCGCGGCGCATGGGTCACCAGCATCGAGCCGCTGGTCCGCTCGGCCAGCCGCGCCAGCGCGGCCACGATGTCGGCGGCCTTGTAGTCGATCAGCGAATCCATCGCCACGACATGGTCGAATCGGCCGAGCGCCGGGTCGAGCATGTCGCCAGTGCGGAAGCTGATCGAGCCGCCGCAGAGCTTGCGCGGGCTGCGGTCCTGCGCCAGCGCGACCAGCGTCGGCGACAGGTCGATGGCGGTGACATGGGCGCCGCGCAGCGCGCATTCGACGGCCAGCGCCCCGGTGCCGCAGCCGGCGTCGAGGATGCGGGCGCCGCGGATGTCCTGGGGCAGCCAGGCCAGGAGCTTGTTGCGCATGGCGTCGCGGCCGGCGCGCACGGTGGCGCGGATGCCGCTGACGGGGGCGTCCGTGGTCAGTCGCGCCCAGGCATCGACCGCCGTGCGGTCGAAATAGGTCTGCAGTTCACTGCGACGCCGGACGTAGTTCGCTTCGGACATCACTCGTACCCCAGGAAATCGAAGATCTCGCGATCCTTCATCGGGCGGGCATCGAGCGCCGGCCCGCCGGCCCAGAGCTGCTCGGCGAGGTTCATGTATTCGCGCTGAACGGCGACCACCTCGGGCGCATCGCCCATCTCGAACAGCGTCGCCTTCTTCAGCCGCGAGCGGCGGATGGCGTCGAGATCGGGGAAATGGGCGAGGCGCTTGAGGCCGGTGGCGGCGTTGAAGCGGTCGATCTCGTCGGTGCCGGCGGAGCGGTTGGCGATGACGCCGCCGACGCGGACCTCGTAGTTCTTCGATTTCGCCTTGATGGCGGCGACGATGCGGTTCATCGCGAAGATCGAGTCGAAGTCATTGGCGGTGACGATGACGGCCCGCTCGGCGTGCTGGAGGGGCGCCGCAAAACCGCCGCAGACGACGTCGCCGAGCACGTCGAAGATCACCACGTCGGTGTCCTCGAGCAGATGGTGCTCCTTGAGCAGCTTCACCGTCTGTCCGACGACATAGCCGCCGCAGCCGGTGCCTGCCGGCGGCCCGCCGGCCTCGATGCACATGACGCCGTTGTAGCCCTCGAAGCAGAAATCCTCGACGCGCAGCTCTTCCGAATGGAAATTCACTGTCTCGAGCACGTCGATGACGGTCGGCATCAGCTTCTTGGTCAGGGTGAAGGTGGAATCGTGCTTGGGGTCGCAGCCGATCTGCAGCACGCGCTTGCCCATCCGCGAGAAGGCGACGGAGAGGTTGGACGAGGTCGTCGACTTGCCGATGCCGCCCTTGCCGTAGACGGCGAAGACCTTGGCGCTCTCGCAGGCCATGAGTTGGTCCATCTGGACCTGGACCGAGCCTTCGCCGTCCTCGCCGGGAGGCGGGGGCGTCTTGGTGCGGTAGTCGGCCTTGAGGCCGGGATGCTGGAACAGGACGGTCATGGCGAGGCCTCGCTGCCGCATTCGGCGCGCCGGTCGCGCCGGCGCCGGCTGCCGGCGCGGCGGGGCGCGGGGCCGGTGGCGTCGGTTTCCGCGCGATGGTCGCCGGCGGACTCGCAGCCGTCGCCCATCAGGGCGCGGCGGCGGTCGAGCATGACCATCGCCAGCATGGTGGGAACGAAATCAGCGGCCGAAATGGGCTTTGGCATCGTAGAGTGTCTCCACCGTGATCGGGCTGATCCCGCGTTCGCCTGCGAATTTCTCGGTGTTCCGCCGAGCCTTGCCGCGCACGAAGAACGGGATCTTCTTCAGTTCGAGTTCGGCATCGGGCGCCCAGCTGAGGACGATCGGCCGGTCGGCTGCCTCGCTGTCGGTCCGGGGCGGCCCATCAGGGCCGAACCCGGGACCCATGACGGAATGAGCCCTGTCGTCTGGCCGGCCATCCGCGTTGAGCCCGGTCGTGGGTTCCGGGTTCTGCGCTTCGCGCCGCCCCGGAATGACAGGCTTGGCGCCATGTCCGAGATGCGAGGAGCCGGCGCCGTCGTTGAACTCGAAATCGTCGCGGAACATGCCGAGCAGGTGTTCCTCGAGGCCCATCATCAGCGGATGGACCCAGGAGTCGAAGATGACGTTGGCACCCTCGAAGCCCATCTGCGGCGAGTAGCGCGCCGGGAAATCCTGGACATGGACCGGCGCCGAGATCACCGCGCAGGGGATGCCGAGGCGCTTGGCGATGTGGCGTTCCATCTGCGTGCCGAGCACGAGCTCGGGCTGGAGCTCGGCACAGGCCGCCTCGACCTCGAGATAGTCCTCGGTGATCAGGGCCTCGAGGCCGAGCCGGCCGGCGGCCTCGCGGACGTCGCGGGCGCGCTCGCGGGAATAGGTGCCGAGGCCGACGACCTTGAAGCCGAGCTCCTCGCTGGCGATGCGGGCGGCGGCGATGGCGTGGGTCGCGTCGCCGAAGACGAAGACGCGCTTGGCTGTGAGATAGGTCGAGTCGACCGAGCGCGAATACCAGGGCAGGCGCGAGGTCTCGTCGGCGAGGACCGCCGTGGCGTCGACGCCGGCGAGGCGGGCGACCTCGGTGATGAA
Organism: Allobosea sp. 12-68-7; assembly: GCA_002279705.1. GTDB lineage: Bacteria > Pseudomonadota > Alphaproteobacteria > Rhizobiales > Beijerinckiaceae > Allobosea. The sequence continues at coordinate 22,904 of NCCO01000092.1, read as the reverse complement.
GTCGCGGGTCGCACCGACACCGATCGGCACCGTGGCGATGGTCGGCTGGCCGAAGGCCCGCTTGAGCCATTGCGCGGCCAGGCCTGCGATCTCGGGATAGAGCACGACGTTGAAATCGGCCTGGCCGAGCCGGGCGATGTCGGCGGCGCCGGCCTGCCAGGGCGCGACAACGTTCACGGCCACGCCGAGCCGCGCCAGCAGGTCCTTGACGGCGCGGACATCGTCGCGATGGCGGAAGCCGAGCGCGGTGGCGCCGAGAATGTTGCAGCGGGCCGGTTCGCCAGGCGCCCGGGCGGGGCGGGCGGTGCCCGGAGGCGGCATGTGCGGGCCCGCCAGCGTGCGCACGAGCTGGTAGAAGGTCTCGGCCGCGCCCCAGTTCTCCTTGCGCTGATAGGAGGGCAGCTCGAGCGGGATCACCGGGATCGGCAGGCCCAGCGCTCGCGCGAGCCCGGCCGGATCGTCCTGGATCAGCTCGCCGGTGCAGGAGGCGCCGACCAGCATGGCGGCCGGCTTGAAGCGCTCATAGGCGTCATGGGCGGCGCGCTGGAACAGATCGGCGGTGTCACCGCCGAGATCGCGCGCCTGGAAGGTGGTGTAGGTCACGGGCGGGCGCTGGCCGCGCCGCTCGATCATGGTGAAGAGCAGGTCGGCATAGGTGTCGCCCTGGGGGGCGTGCAGAACGTAGTGCACGTCGGTCATCGCGGTCGCGATCCGCATCGCGCCGACATGCGGGGGGCCTTCATAGGTCCAGACGGTGAGCTGCATCGCTACACCTCCAGCGCCGCGCGCCGGTTCAGCGGCCGCGCGAACAGCTCGGCGAGATCACCGGCCTGCTCGAAGCCCTGAATCGGGGTGAAGACGAGCTCGATCGCCCATTTCGTGGTCAGGCCGCGCTCTTCGAGCGGGTTGGGCTTCCAGCGGATTGGCGAGGCCGAGCCCGCAGACGGTGATGTCGGGCGCCGCCGCCAGGCAGCGGTCGAGCTGGCGGTCGACGTCCTGGCCCTCGCTGAGCTGGACGCCGGCCGGCAGCAGGGCGAGGTCCGCTGCGAGATGCTCCTTGTGGAGGTAGGGCGTGCCGACCTCGACCAGCTCCATCTCGAGTTCGCGGGCGAGGAAGCGGGCGATCGGAATCTCGAGCTGGCTGTCGGGGAAGAAGAAGATGCGTCGGCCGCGCAGCGCCCGGCGCGAATGCTGCAGCGCCTTGTCGGCGCGCTCGCGCGGGGCGGCGACGGCCGCCTCGAAGGCGGCGTCTGTAACGCCGAAGGCGTCGGCCGCGGCCCGCAGCCAGGCGGTGGTGCCTTCGGCGCCGAGCGGGAAGGGGGCGGCGAGGCGCGTCGCGCCGCGGTTTTCCAGCGCGCGTGCGGTCTCGCCGAGGAAGGGCTGGACCAGCAGGTAGCGCGTCTGCGGCCCGACGGCCGGCATGTCGGCGGCGCGACGCGCCGGCAGGAAGGCGAGGTGGGTAATGCCCATCGCAGCGAAGAGCCGGCGGAACTGGTCCTCGACCGCATCGGCCAGCACGCCGACGACGAGCAGCGAGGCCGCAGCGCCGGCGGGTTCGGCCGGCAGCGTCGGGACGAGCGCGGTCAGGCAGGCGTCCTCGCCCTGGGTGAAGGTCGTCTCGATCCCGCTGCCGGAATAGTTGAGCACCCTGACCTGCGGCGCGAAGCGCTGGCCGAGCCGGAGCGCGGCCCGCGACAGATCGAGCTTGATGACCTCGGAGGGGCAGGAGCCGACGAGGAAGAGCATCCGGATCTCGGGCCGCCTCGCGAGCAGGCGCTCGACGACGGCGTCGAGCTCGGCATTGGCGTCGGCCAGGCCCGCGAGGTCCTTCTCCTCGATGATCGCCGTGGCGAAGCGCGGTTCGGCGAAGATCATCACGCCGGCCGCCGACTGCATGAGATGCGCGCAGGTGCGCGAGCCGACGATGAGGAAGAAGGCGTCCTGGATCTTGCGATGCAGCCACATGATCCCGGTCAGGCCGCAGAAGACCTCGCGCTGGCCGCGCTCGCGCAGGATCGGGGGGGCCGCGCAGCCCGAGGCGGGCACCGGCGTGGTGAGCAGGGGCGCGTTCATGACGCGAGCTCCAGCCGGTCGTCGAGCGCGCCGGGGGCAGGGGGCGTCGGAAGCTGTGCCGCCTGCAGGCGGGCCGCGCGCAGCTTCAGCAGGAACTGGGCGGCGTTGACGAGATAGGTGGCATAGGCGGCCAGCGCGATCAGCATCTGCTCGGCCGGCGTCAGCCAGCCGGTGACGATGGCGGCCAGATAGGCCGTGTGCAGCGCGATCACGACAAAGCTGACCGCGTCCTCCCAGAAGAAGGCGGGCGCGAAGAGATAGACGCCGAAGACGTCCCGCTCCCACAGGGCCCCCGTCACCATGATGGTGTAGAGCACCAGCGTCTTGAGGATGATCGACAGGTTCGCCGCGTCATAGCCCGCGCCGGTGGCGAGATAGCGCAGCACGAGCGCCAGGCTGACCAGAAAGACGAGGAATTGCAGGGGGGCGAGGATGCCCTGAACCAGCGTCCAGGACGACGCGTCGCGGCGCATGCGCTGCTCGGGCGTGTAGAGCGGTGTGGCGCTGTGCTTCCTGCCCCGAACTGGCATCGGACGTCTCCGGTCCGCTGCGCCGCTGGCGGATCGCCGCGGCGTCGATGGCTGTGAGATTGGCGCCTGCGTCCACGAGTGTCAACTCTTCATGACACTTTATCGCGCGTCTCTGTCATTTCTATTGGACAGACGCGGAGGGCCAGGTTAGGGTCCAATCGCCGCTTCGTGAGTGGTGCCATGCGCACCGGGCGCTAACCTCGCAGTTGCGATGCGAGACATCGATCAGCCTGGTTTTGCTGGTCCTTTTGTTGTTATTGCAACGGTATTCGCGCTCGTATTCATTCGAGCGATAGTAATTTCACGATTGCGGAGCGGCGGAGGTCGTGCTTCACTCTTTGACATAGGTCAAAGGAACTGCCCTCCAGACCGTCGGCCGCGGTGCGGCCACAACGTAACAGGACCATCAGAGTTCCTGGCTGGATCGGACGGTTGCCTGAGGGAGGTGACCTCATGCCTGACTCGGGACGCGGATTCTTGGCTGCGCGAAAGCCATATGCCGACGACAATATCGGATTGCCCGATCTGCCGGGTGTCGACTGGTGCCCCCTCGATGCGGTCGGGCCCGAGCCGGGGCTGCGCTCCGACCTCGCCCGCACGATCGAGACGGAGATCATCCCGCGCCTGATGCTCGCGCATCGCGGGCCGGGCGTGGTGCGGCCGACCGTGGAGGCCGAGGGGCCGGTCTCGATCTCGGATGCCGATGTCGCGGCATTCGCCGACATGGTCGTGCACAAGCCGTTGAGCCTGGCACGCGCGCATCTCGACGGTCTGCGCGACCGTGGTCTCTCGGCAGAGGCCGTGATCACGACCGTGCTGTCGGCGACGGCGCGCCATCTCGGCGTGCTGTGGGACCAGGACCGCTGCACCTTCGTCGACGTGACCGTCGGCCTTTCCCGGCTGCAGCAATTGCTGCGGGTCTATGGACCGGCCTTCGAGGTCAGTCCCACCCCGCTGGTGGAGCGTGGGCGGGTTCTGCTGGCCGTCGTGCCCGGCGAGCAGCACACGTTTGGACTCGCGGTGGTCGAGGAGTTCTTCCGCCGGGCCGGCTGGCATGTGCAGTCCGAATTCCTGCCGTCGAAACCGATCCTGATCGAGCATGTCCGGACCGAATGGTTCGACCTGGTGGGCTTGTCGGCCAGCGGCGAGGTTTCGGCGGCCGCCGTGGCCGCCGTGGTCAGGGCGGTTCGCGCGGCCTCGCTGAACCCGTCCGTCAAGGTCATGCTCGGCGGGAATCTGTTCGTGTCCGATCCGGATCTTGCCGTTTCGCTGGGGGCCGATTTCGGCGCGCGCGACGCAGCGGAAGCCGTCAGTCGTGTCGATTGGATGCTCGAGACGAAAAAGATGTCTTGTTGAAGATCGAGTACACCATTATCTGCTCAAGGCCGTTCCACCGCCCCTCACAGGCAGGACCCGGGTACTCGTTGTGATGAACGTCTTCGCTCCCCAGGCTCCTACGCTCGGTTTCAAGGGTCAGTCGGGATGGCTCGGGCGGCTTGCGCCCGAGGTGGCGGGCAGCCTGATCACTGCGGCCTGCGACATCGCCCTGGTCATGGACCGCGACGGCGTCATCCGCGACATCTCGCTCGGGACGGAGGATCTGCGGCGCGAGGGGCATCGGGACTGGATCGGCCGCAACTGGACCGACATCGTCTCCATGGAAAGCCGGCCGAAGGTCGTCGACCTGATCGAGAACGCCGGAAGCGAGACCACCATCCAGTTCCGCGAACTGAACCACCCGACGGAGGGTGGCGCCGACGTGCCCGTGCGCTATTCGGCGATGCAGGTCGGCGCGGATGGCACGATCGTCGCGCTGGGGCGCGATCTGCGCAACCTCGCCAATCTGCAGCAGCAGCTGGTCGAGGCGCAGCAGGCGATGGAGCGCGAATATGCGCGGCTCCGGATGGCGGAAACCCGCTATCGCATGCTGTTTCACCTCACCTCCGAGCCCGTCGTGATCGTCGAGGCGGCGCAGTACCGCGTGGTCGAGGCCAACCCCGCTGCGCAGCAGCAGCTCGAACTGCCGGTCGAAAAGCTCGCCAACACCTCGATCCTGACGGGCCTTGCACCACAGAGCGGCGAAGCCCTGCAGGCCATGCTGAGGGCCGTGCAGGCCACCGGGCGTGCCGACGAGACGGAGATCGCGCTCGCCTCGGGGGCGAAGCGCTTCCGGGCCATGGCCTCGTCCTTCCGCCAGGACAACGCCGCCTATCTGTTGATCCGGCTGACGCCGCTCACCGATGCGAGCACGGCCACGGCGGCGGCCGAGAGCCGCATCCTCGGCGTGCTGGATCAGCTGCCCGACGGGTTCGTCGTGATCAGCCCCGAACTGAAGGTGCTGGAGGCCAACCGGGCCTTCCTCGACCTCGCCCAGCTCTCCAGCAAGCACCAGGCGCTCGGCGAGCCGTTGGATCGCTGGCTCGGCCGGCCCGGGATCGACCTGCAGCTGCTGATGGTGACGCTGACGGAGCACGGCGTCGTGCGCAACTTCAACACGATCATGCGCGGCCAGTTCGGGACGGTCGAGGAGGTCGAGCTCTCGGCGGTTCCCGCGCTGAGCGGCGGCACCCCGTCCTACGGCTTCGTCATCCGCAGCCTCGGCGTCCGCAACGCGATGGCCGTGCAGCGCGGCCGGCTGCTCCCCCGTTCCGTCGAGGATCTGACGGATCTGGTCGGGCGCGTGTCGCTGCGCGATCTGGTGCGCGAGACCACCGATGTCATCGAGAAGCTCTGCATCGAGGCGGCCCTGGAGCTGAGCAAGGACAACCGGGCGTCCGCCGCCAACATGCTCGGTCTCAGCCGGCAGAGCTTTTACGCGAAGTTGCGCCGCCACGGCCTGGGCGACCTCGACGATGGCGACGACGACGGCAGCGACCTGAACTGACCGCTCAATTGTCCAAAATAACTGACACATATCGAGCTTCGATCTGTCAGTTTTGATTGACGATCGGCGAGGCTGCGCCTAGCCTCCCGTCATGACGCGGTTTCATCCATCCTCCCCGGTTTCACGGCAGGGCAGCGGCCCTCGCCCGGCCGGTCGGCCGGACGGAGCGGGGCGATGACGGCGCCGCTGGGCTGGCTCGGCATCGTGCGCCTCGGGCTGGTCCAGACCGCGATCGGCGCGATCGTCGTGCTGACCACATCGACCATCAACCGGGTGATGGTGGTGGAACTGGCGCTTCCCGCCATCCTTCCCGGCCTGCTCGTCGCGCTGCATTACGCGGTGCAGATCCTGCGGCCGCGCTGGGGCCATGGCTCCGATGTCGGCGGGCGGCTGACCCCCTGGATCATCGGCGGCATGGCGGTGCTGGCGCTCGGTGGCTTCGGCGCCGCGGCGGCCACGGCGCTGATGGAGGCCGCCTTCTGGCCCGGCGTCCTGCTCGCCGCGGCATCCTTCGCGGCGATCGGCATGGGCGTCGGCGCGAGCGGAACCTGCCTGCTGATCCTGCTCTCGCGCCGGGTCGCCGATGCGAGGCGTCCGGCGGCGGCGACCGTCGTCTGGGTGATGATGATCGCGGGCTTCATCGTGACCGCGGGCCTCGTCGGCCATGCGCTCGACCCGTTCTCGACGGGCCGCCTGGTGGCGGTGTCCGGCCTGGTCAGCGCGCTGGCGCTGGCGATCACGATGCTCGCGGTCCGGGGTGTCGAGGGCGAGGGTGCCGCCGCCGTTCCCGACAGGGCCGCGCCCGTCGACACGAGCTTCCGGGTGGCGCTGCGCGAGGTCTGGGACGAGCCGCAGGCCCGGCTCTTCGCCATCTTCATCTTCGTCTCCATGATCGCCTACAGCGCGCAGGATCTCATCCTTGAGCCCTTCGCGGGCACGGTTTTCGGCTTCACGCCGGGCGAGAGCACGCGGCTCGCCGGCGTCCAGAACGGCGGCGTCCTCGCCGGCATGGTGCTGGTCGCTGTGGTGACGACGCTGGGCGGCGCGCGCGCGGGCTCGCTGCGCCTCTGGGCGGTCGGCGGCTGCCTCGCCTCGGCGCTGGCGCTGGCCGGCCTCGCGATGTCCGCCTTCGCGGGACCGGATTTCCCGCTGCGCGGGACGGTGTTCGCGCTCGGCCTCGCCAATGGTGCCTATGCGGTCGCCGCGATCGGCTCGATGATGCGTCTGGTCGGCGAGGGCAAGCCGGAGCGGCAGGGCGTCCGCATGGGCCTGTGGGGCGCGGCGCAGGGCGTCGCCTTTGGGCTCGGCGGGCTGTGCGGCGCGGCAGCGACCGACCTGGCTAGGCAACTCGCCGCAACGCCGGCGGCGGCGTACGCCGTCGTCTTCGCCGCCGAGGCGCTGCTCTTCATCGTGGCGGCGGGGCTCGCGCTGGCCGTGGCGCGACAGGCGACCGAGCGCGACCGCCGCGCCCGCAAAGACACGGACGGACTCCTCCTTCCCAACCCAGGGTGACCGCAATGAATCAGGCCCTGCCGCCTCTGCGTGACGATCCGGAGATGACCTATGATGTCGCCGTCATCGGCGGCGGACCGGCGGGTGCGACTGCGGCCCACGATCTGGCCTGCGCGGGACACAGCGTCGTGCTGGTCGACCGGGCCGGGCGGATCAAGCCCTGCGGCGGCGCGATTCCGCCGCGTGCGATCCGCGACTTTGCCATCCCTCCGTCGCAGATCGTCGCGCGCATCGCCTGTGCCCGCATGGTCGCGCCGTCGCAGACCAGCGTCGATATGCCCATCGACGACGGCTATGTCGGGATGGTCGATCGCGAGCCCTTCGACGAGTGGCTGCGCGAGCGCGCCGCCCTCTCCGGCGCCCGGCGCATCACCGGGACCTTCGAACGCTTCGAGCGCGACCCCGACGGGACGGCGCGGTTGCATCTGCGGCCCCGGGAGGGCGAGGAGCCGCTCAGCCTGCGGGCGCGGATGGTGATCGGCGCGGACGGGGCCAATTCCCCCCTGGCCCGCGCCGCGATGCCCGGCAGCAAGCGGCCGCCCTTCGTCTTCGCCTATCACGAGATCGTCCGCGTCCCGGCTCAGGCCGGCACCGGCTATGACGCGAAGCGCTGCGACGTCGTCTATCAGGGGCGGATTTCGCCGGATTTCTACGGCTGGATCTTCCCCCATGGCGAGACGGCCAGCATCGGAACCGGCAGCGCGCACAAGGGCTTTTCGCTGAAGGATGCCGTCGGCGTGCTGCGGCGTGAAGCGGGCCTCGAGGGCGCCGAGACGATCCGGCGCGAGGGCGCGCCGATCCCGATGAAGCCGCTGCGGAAATGGGACAATGGCCGCGACGTGCTGCTGGCCGGGGATGCGGCCGGCGTCGTCGCGCCCGCCTCGGGCGAGGGCATCTACTACGCCATGCTGGGCGGGCGGCTGGCGGGCGAGGCCGTCCAGCTCGCGCTGAAGACCGGCGATGCGCGCGCGCTCGCCACGGCCCGCAAGCGGTTCATGGCGGAGCATGGGCGGGTGTTCCGCATCCTCGGCCTGCTGCAATGGATCTGGTACCGCAGCGACCGGCGCCGCGAGCAGTTCGTCAAGCTCTGCCGCAATCCCGACGTCCAGAAGCTGACCTGGGAATCCTACATGAACAAGCAGCTCGTGCGCGGCAAGTTCATGGCCCACATTCGCGTGTTCTTCAACGATCTCAGCCATTTGCTGGGCATGGCGCGCTGATGGCCGGCGTCCCGCTCGCCAGCGTCGTCGATCTGGCGCTGGCGGTGATCGCGGTCGAGCTGGTGCTGATCGCGCTCGCCCGGCGGCGGGGCGGGAGCCTGGCGTTGCTGCCGACCGTTCTGTCGGGACTCGGCCTGCTGCTGGCATTGCGCACCGGCCTCGCCGGAGCCGATCCGCGGCTGACGCTGGCGGCGCTGAGCTTCGGCGGCCTCGCCCATGTGGCCGATCTCGTGCTCAGGCTGCGGCGTGGTTCCGCGGCCGGCTGAGGCCTGGTGCGCGGCTCAGAGCTGTTCGTCCTGATCGGCGAGGTCGCCGAGGCCGTGGCGACGCAGCTTGGCATAGAAGCTCTGGCGGCTGAGGCCGAGCATCTGCGCCGAGGCGGCGCGGTTGTTCCGGCTCAGATCCAGCGCCGACTCGATGCAGAGCCGTTCGATGACGTCGCTCGTCTCGCGCACGATGTCCTTCAGCGGCACGTTGCCGACCAGCTTCGCCAGTTGCTCGACCGACCGCGGCAGGGCTGGGCCGCGCTGCGGGGGCGAGGCGGCTTGCGCGCCCTTGCTGCGAATGATGAGCCCGATCGAGCCGGAGTCGCCGGCCCAGGCCGTGACCGCCGACAGCTCGACCGCCTCGACGCCGCCGAAGGCGCCACGCACGATCGTGGGGAAGTTCCGGATCACGCCGTGGTCGGTCAGCGTGCCCTGGATCAGCGGCAGATCGATGCCGGGCCGCCCGAGCCAGCGGTCCAGCGGCTCGCCGATCGCCTGATGGCGCGAGGCCAGCTGCGCCAGCTCGAGAAAGGCCCGGTTGGCATGCAGGACGATGCGCTCGGGGCTCATGATGACGCAGCCGTCGGGGGTCTGCTCGACCATGCCATGGACATGTCGCAGCGAGGCGTCCGCGCCGAGCGCGACCGCATCCGCCTCCGGCCGGCGCAGACGCACCAGCAGATGCACCGCCGTTTCCTGGCGAAAGGCGATGGCGCGGATCGCCGTCTTGCGCGCGGTGCCGGTCCGCGACACCTCGACCTCTCCCGCCACGCCGGAATGGCGCGCCGAGGCGAGCATGGTTTCCAGCGCATCGCCGCTCATCGGGGAGAACAGGGAGGGGAGCGTGATTCGGCCGAGGCGATCGGGCTGCAGGTCGAGTTCGGCCAACGCGGCGGGATTGGCTTCGACCAGCCTCAGGGTCGCGGCGTCTGCGATCAGGATCGGCTCGGGGGAGGAGTGGAAGAGGACCCGGTAACGCGTCTCGGCGAGCCGCAGCCGCGCATATTCGCGCTCCATCGCCTGCTGGGCCTCCAGAAGCCGGTTCTGGAGGGCGGCGACGCGGAAGAGGTCGCGCCCGATCAGGCAGCGCAGGCTGCTGCCGCCGTCGTTCACGCGGTGGTAGCGAAACGACCGTTGCGTGCCGTCGGGTCCCGGGTGGTTGATCTCGCTGGCTGCGGGTTCGGAGGCCGGGTCGTCGCCGACCAGACCCACCGCCTTGGCCCTGCTGTCGGGCGAGACCACATCGGGGAAGCTGCGCCCGATCCAGGCTTCGCCATCCCCGATCGCCGCGACGATCACGCCGGCGGGATCGAGCAGCAGCGCGATGTCGGCCGCCGACGCGATGATCTCGCGCACGAAAGCCGACATGCCGCCGGGCCAGGCGGCGGCCTGTGGTTTCGCAGTCTGGTCCCGGGGCGGAGCAGAAGACATGGCGACGAAGGCCCGTTCCGTGTTGAAGGCCTGCATGTGTGTGAGTTGCATCGGAACCGGATGAGACCGGCACCGTCGTCATCTTCAAGGTCCTGGACTGGAGCGCTGCAGGAGGCTTGCGAGGCACCCGCCCAGCCGCGACCGGCGCCCGGGACGGTCAGCACGATCCTGACACGCCATCCGAGACGGATATGGGAACCGCAGCCGCGCGGTTCGGGTCGGATGGCTCGATCGTGACGGATGCCGGCGCGCGCCTTCCACGCGGTGCCGGAAACCTGTCATCCGCACATCTCTTCCGTTTCCAGAACGGTAGCGCACATCGAAGCAATGTAAAGTGAAATATACAAATCTTCGGTCTCAAAGCGTCAATCAAACTTGACATGTCGCTTCAGTGGAGCGAGCCTTGGTTGGCCACGAGCGCAACCGCCACCCGGTTGACGGCGTCGGCAGGAGGCGTCGCCGATGACGTTTCACGCAGAACTGACCCAGCCCGCGTCGCGGCGCGGTGCGAATGCGAAGCTCTCTCCCTCCCGCCCGTCCGCCGCGGCGCGATCCGCCCCGGCCCGGGAGCCGCTCTACGACGCGCTCCATGCCTGTCCGACCCGCCGGCTGCTGGGATGGCGCATGTCGGCGGCGGCCAGCGGGGCGCGCGGCCGCGACGGCGACGCGACCGAGACCCTGCCGACAAAGGGACTGTGACATGGCCGCACCTCCCCGGGCCGAGGTCCCTGGCGGCGCTGCGACGCGGATCCGCGTCGTCATCGTCACTATGGATACCCATGTCGCCAGCGCGACGGCCCGGGCGCATCTGGCGCTGAAGCGGGATCTGCCGGGCCTCGAGCTCAGCGTCCATGCGGCGTCCGAATGGTCCGCCGATCCGCGCACGCTCGCGCGCTGCCTCGAGGCGATCGCCGGCGCCGACATCGTGATCAACACGATGCTGTTCATGGAAGATCATTTCCTGCCGCTGATGCCGGCGCTGCAGGCGCGGCGGGATTCCTGCGACGCCATGGTCTGCATCATGTCGGCCGGCGAGATCACCCGGATGACCCGGCTCGGCCGCTTCAGGATGGACGGCCCGTCGAGCGGCCCGATGGCGCTGCTCAAGCGGCTGCGCGGCAACAAGGGCAAGCCGGCCGGCGGCGGCGCCAGCCAGATGAAGATGCTGCGCCGGCTGCCGCAGATCCTGCGCTTCATCCCGGGCACGGCCCAGGATGTGCGCGCCTATTTCCTGACCCTGCAATACTGGCTGGCAGGGTCCGAGGAGAACATCGCCAATCTCGTTCGCTTCCTCATCGACCGCTATGCCGATGGCGAGAGGCGCGTGCTGCGCGGCACGCTCAAGGTCGGCAAGCCGGCCGAGTATCCCGAGACCGGCGTCTATCATCCGGCCATGCCGGGCCGTGTCAGCGCCGATGCGCAGGCCCTGCCGATGGGGGCCGGCGCCAAGGGCACGGTCGGGCTTCTGGTCCTGCGCTCCTATGTGCTGGCCGGGAATTCCGCCCATTACGATGGCGTGATCCGGGCGTTCGAGGCGCGCGGCCTCAACGTCCTGCCGGTGTTCGCGACCGGGCTCGATGCGCGCGAGGCGATCGACGCCTTCTTCTTCCGCAACGGCCGCCCGGTCATCGACGCGCTGGTCTCGCTGACCGGCTTCTCGCTGGTCGGCGGCCCGGCCTACAACGATTCCCAGGCGGCACAGGACGTCCTGGCGCGGCTCGACGTACCTTATATCGCCGCGCACCCGGCCGAGTTCCAGACGCTCGACCAGTGGGGCCCGTCGGATCGCGGCCTGCTGCCGGTCGAGTCGACCATCATGGTCGCGATCCCCGAGCTCGACGGCGCGACCGGGCCGATCATCTTCGGCGGGCGCACGGAACAGGCCGGGCACTGCACCGGCTGCAGCCGCGCCTGCCAGTTCCCGCCCAGCGAAGGCCAGCGCGACATGCATGTCTGCGCCGAGCGCGCCGAGGTGCTGGCGGCGCGCACGGAGAAGCTGGTGGCGCTGCGGCGCTCGGCCCGGGCCGAACGCAAGGTCGGCATCGTGCTGTTCAACTTCCCGCCCAATGCCGGCAACACCGGCACGGCGGCCTATCTCTCGGTGTTCGAATCGCTGCACCGGACGCTGCTGGCGATGCGGGCCGAAGGCTACAGCGTCGCGGTTCCCGACAGCGTGGATGCGCTGCGCCAGGTGATCATCGAGGGCAATGCCTCGCGCTATGGCGCGATGGCGAATGTCCATGTCCGGATCGGCGCGGGCGAGCATATCCGGCGCGAGCGCTGGCTCTCCGAGATCGAGGCGCAATGGGGCCCGGCTCCCGGCCGCCAGCAGAGCGATGGATCGTCCATCTTCGTGCTCGGTGAGCGCTTCGGGAATGTCTTCGTCGGCATCCAGCCGAGCTTCGGCTATGAGGGCGACCCGATGCGCCTGCTCTTCGAGAAGGGCTTTGCGCCGACGCATGCCTTCTCGGCCTTCTACCGCTGGATGCGTGAGGATTTCGGCGCCCATGCCGTGCTGCATTTCGGCACCCATGGCGCGCTCGAATTCATGCCGGGCAAGCAGAGCGGGCTCTCGGCCCAATGCTGGCCGGACCGGCTGATCGGCGACCTGCCCAACATCTATCTCTACGCCTCGAACAACCCCTCCGAGGGCGCGATCGCCAAGCGGCGCGGGGCGGCGACGCTGATCAGCTATCTGACGCCGCCGGTGGCCTCGGCCGGGCTCTATCGCGGGCTGATCGAGCTGAAGGGCTCGCTCGACCGCTGGCGCAGCCTTGCGCCAGACGAGATGCGCGAACGGGACGAACTCGCCGTGCTGGTCCAGGCCCAGGCGGCCGCGCTCGATCTTTCGTCCGCCGAGCCAGCCTGGAGCCGCCAGGAGCTTCAGCCGCGCATCGGAAGGCTGACCGAGACGGTGCTGGAGCTGGAATACACCCTGATCCCGCACGGGCTGCATGTCGTCGGCGAGCCGCTGTCGACCGAAGAGCGCGTCGACATGCTGCTGGCGATGGCGGAATCGAGCCATGGCCAGCGGCCCGACCGGGCGCTGATCGTCGATCTCGTCTCGGGCCTGAGCCCCGAGCGGGCGCTGAAGGCGCAGGGGCTCGAGCCGCAGGACGCCATGCTGGCGATGCTGACCGAACTGGCGGCTGCCGATGCGCTGCTGGCTGAGGACCATGAGATCCAGGGCCTGATGCGCGGGCTGGACGGGCGCTTCATCCGCCCGGCACCCGGTGGCGACCTGCTGCGGACGCCGGCCGTACTGCCGACCGGGCGAAACCTGCACGGCTTCGATCCGTTCCGCATCCCCAGCGCCTATGCGGTGCAGGATGGCGCGAAGCAGGCCGCACGTCTGCTCGACCGCCATCTGGCCGACGGCAACCCGCTGCCCGAGACCGTCGCGCTGGTGCTGTGGGGCACCGACAATCTCAAGACGGAAGGCGCGCCGATCGCCCAGGCGCTGGCGCTGATGGGGGCCGCGCCGCGCTTCGACGGCTATGGCCGGCTCGCCGGCGCGCAACTCATTCCGCAGGACCAGCTCCAGCGTCCACCAGCTCCAGCGTCCGCGCATCGACGTGGTGATGTCGCTGTCAGGCATCTTCCGCGATCTCCTGCCGCTGCAGATCAGGCTGCTGGCCGAGGCCGCCTTCCTCGCGGCATCAGCCGACGAGCCGCCGGAGCGGAATTTCGTGCGCAAGCATGCGCTGGCCTATCGGGCGCAGCACGGCTGCGATCTGGAGACGGCGTCGCTGAGAGTCTTCGGCAATGCCGAGGGCGCCTATGGCTCCAACGTCAACAATCTCGTCGAGAGCGGGCGCTGGCAGGACGAGGACGAGCTGGCCGAGACCTATACGCGCCGCAAAGGCTTCGCCTATGGCCGGGGCGGGCGGGCGGTGCAGCAGCCCGACCTGCTGAAGAGCGTGCTCGGCGGCGTCGAACTCGCCTATCAGAACCTCGATTCGGTCGAGCTCGGCGTCACCACGGTCGACAACTACTTCGACACGCTGGGCGGGATCAGCCGCGCGGTCCGGCGCGCCAAGGGCGGGGTGTCGACTCCGGTCTATATCGGCGACCAGACCCGCGGCGAGGGCACCGTGCGCACGCTCTCGGAGCAGGTCTCGCTGGAGACGCGCACCCGCATGCTCAACCCGAAATGGTATGAGGGCATGCTCAAGCACGGCTATGAGGGCGTGCGGCAGATCGAGACCCATGTCACCAATACGATGGGCTGGTCGGCGACGACGGGCCAGGTCGAGCCCTGGGTCTACCAGAAGCTGACCGAGACCTATCTGCTCGACCCCGCCATGCGCGAGCGCTTGGCCGCCCTGAACCCGACGGCCTCGGCCAAGCTCGCCAACCGGCTGATCGAGGCGCAAGCCCGCCAGTACTGGCAACCGGATGCGGCGACGCTGGCCGCGCTGCAGCAGGCCGGCGACGAGCTGGAGGACCGGCTCGAGGGCATCGGTATGGAGGCGGCGGCATGAGCGGGACCGGCGCCACGCTCAGGCCCGGCACGGGGCCCGTGGCCTATCCCGCGCCATCGGCCGTCCTCGAACTGCTCAAGCCGATCACCTGGTTCCCACCGATGTGGGCCTTCGCCTGCGGGGTGGTGTCGTCGGGCGTGTCGATCGCCGACAATCCGGTCGTCGCGCTGTTGGGCGTCGTGCTGGCGGGACCTCTGGTCTGCGCGATGAGCCAGGCGATCAACGATTGGTACGACCGCGAGGTCGATGCGATCAACGAGCCGCACCGGCCGATTCCCTCGGGCCGCGTTCCCGGGCGCTGGGGGCTCTACATCGCGGTGATCTGGACCGGGCTGTCGCTGGCGGTCGCCTCGCTGCTCGGCTCCTGGGTGCTGATCGCCACCTGCCTCGGGCTGTTCCTGGCCTGGGCCTACAGCGCGCCGCCGTTGCGGCTGAAGCGCAATGGCTGGCTCGGCAACGCGGCCTGCGGCTTTTCGTACGAGGGGCTGGCCTGGGTGACGGGAGCGGCGGTCATGCTCGGCGGTGCCCTGCCGGCCTGGCCGGTGCTGACGCTGGCGCTGCTCTACAGCCTCGGCGCCCACGGCATCATGACGCTCAACGACTTCAAGGCGATGGACGGCGACCGGCAGATGGGCATCGCCTCGCTGCCGGTCCAGCTCGGGGCGCAGGGCGCGGCGCGCGTCGCCTGCGCGATCATGGCTGCGCCGCAGTTCGTCGTCATCGCCCTCCTGCTGCAGTGGCAGCGGCCGATCGAGGCTGTCGTGGTCGGCGCCTTCCTGGCGGGGCAACTCGTGCTGATGGGTCGCTTCCTGCGCGATCCGGTCGGCAAGGCGCTGTTCTACAGCGGCTTCGGCGTGCCGCTCTTCGTCTTCGGCATGATGGCGAGCGCGGTTGCGGTGCGCAGCCTGCCCGCGGGCTTTTGAGGCGATGGGTTCGCGCGCGGCATGACGGGGCGCGAGCCGGGCCGGCCTGCCCTGGGATGGATCCGGCTTCTGCTCGGAGGCCTCGCCGTCGTCGCGATCGGTGTCGCCCTGGCGCAGTTGCGGGATGCCCGGCGCGGCGTCACCACCGAGACGATGACGGCGGAGGGCACGCCGATGACGGTGTTCCGCCCGGTCGACCGCACGGGGACAGCCCCGGTCGTCGTGATCGCGCATGGTTTCGCAGGCTCCCAGCAGTTGATGCAGCCCTTCGCGGTCACGCTCGCGCGGGCCGGCTATGTCGCGGTGACCTTCGATTTCGCCGGCCATGGCGCCAATCCGAGGCCGCTCACAGGCAGCGTCTCCCGGGAGGACGGTGCGACGCGCCGGCTGGTCGAGGAGACCGCGCGCGTTGTCGACCGTGCGATCGGTCTCGGCGACGGGCGGCTCGCTCTGCTCGGCCATTCGATGGCGACCGACATCATCGTGCGTGTCGCCCAGAGCCGGGCCGATGTCGGGGCCACGGTCGCGGTTTCGATGTTCTCGCCCGCCGTCACCGCGACGAGCCCGCGCAACCTGCTTGTCATCGCCGGGGAATGGGAGGGAGGGTTGAGGCGAGAGGCGCTGCGCGCGGTCGGGTTGGTCTCGGCGCCGGCCTCGGCTGAGCCGGGCATCACCTATGGCGAATTCGCCGCGGGGACCGCCAGGCGCGCCGCCGTCAGCCCCCGGGCCGAGCATGTCGGCGTGCTCTACAACGAGACCAGCCTGCGCGAGGCGCTGGTCTGGCTCGATGCGAGCTTCGGCCGGCCTGTGACAGCCGTTCCTGATCTCGACGGACGCGGCATGTGGATCCTGCTCCTGCTCTTGGGCGTCGTCGTGCTGGCCTGGCCGCTGTCGGCGCTGTTGCCGGGCGCCGCCTCGCCGCCAGTCGGGTCGGGGCTCGGCTGGCGACGGATCGCGCCGCCGCTGATCCTGCCGGCGCTGCTGACGCCGATCGGGCTGCGCTTCGTGCCGACGAACTTCCTGCCGGTCATCGTCGGCGACTATCTCGCCGTGCATTTCGCGGCCTATGGCGCCCTCACGGCGCTCTGCATCGCCTTCGTCCAGCGCCGGCGCTCCTCTCAGCGAGCGATCGTGTCGCGCGGCCGGCTGGCAGCCGGGACGCTGGCGCTGATGCTGTTCGGGCTCGTCGCCCTGGCCTGGCCGATCCACAGCTATGTGACGGCGTTCGTGCCTGTGGGCCATCGCCTGCCGCTCTTTGCCGCGACGCTGGCCGGGACGCTTGTCTATTTCCTGGCCGATGAATGGCTGACGCGCGGGGAGGGGGCGGCGCGCGGAGCCTACCTCGCCTCGAAGCTCGCCTTTCTGGTCTCGCTCGGACTGGCGGTCGCGCTCGACTTCCAGCGGCTGTTCTTCCTCTTGATCATCGTCCCGGTGATCGTGGCGTTCTTTCTCGTCTATGGGCTGTTCAGCGCCTGGGCGTTCCGGCGCTCGGGCCATCCCTTCATGGCCGGCATCGCCAATGCCCTCGCCTTCGCCTGGGCGATCGCCGCCACCTTCCCGCTGGTGGCGCGATGATCGCGCGCGAGGCGATGGGAAAGCTGTTGACGTTGCCTCGGCGACTTGCTCGGCTGATAGAGACTTCGATCGTTCATGAGGGCGCCCGTCGGGCCCAGGCTTAGGTCAATCGTCCATGCTTTTGAAAATCGGTACGCGCCGCAGCCCCCTCGCCATCGCGCAGACGAATTACATCGCCTCGCTGATCAAGGCGAAGCATCCCGACACCGAGTTCTCGCTGCATCCGATCGCGACGATCGCCGACAAGGACCGCGTTTCCGAATTCCACCAGTTCGGCATCATCGGTGTGTTCTCGACCGAGCATGAGGACCAGCTGACCTCGGGCGAGGTCGACATCGTCGTGCATTCGCTCAAGGACCTGCCGACGACGCTGCGTGAGGGGCTGGTGCTGGCGGCGGTGCCCGAGCGGGTCGATCCGCGCGATGTGCTCTGCGGCTCGACGCTGGCCGATCTGCGCCAAGGCGCGCGCGTCGGCACCGGCTCGCTGCGGCGGCGCTCGCAGATCCTGAGCCTGCGGCCCGATGTCGAGGTGGTGCCGATCCGCGGCAATGTCGGGCCGCGTCTGGCCAAGATCAACGGCGATGACGGGCTGGACGCGGTCATCCTGGCCCAGGCCGGGCTGCAGCGGCTCGGCCTCGAAGGCGCGACCTCGGAGCTGCTCGACCCGATCCTGTTTCCCTATGCGATCGGGCAAGGCGCGCTCGGCGTGCAGGCGCGGGACGACAACCCGACGATCCTCGCCATGCTCAAGGATATCGAGGACCCCAAGGCGCGCGCCGAGGTCGATTGCGAGCGGGCGCTGCTGCATGCGCTCGGCGCCGGCTGCAGCCTGCCTGTCGGGGCGAGCGCGACCTGGCAGGGGGACCGGCTGTTCCTGCATGCGCAGATCACCGCCCATGACGGATCCCAGCGCATCACCGCCAGCGATGATCGCTCGGGGCGAGAGGCGGTCGAGCTCGGTCTCGTCACCGCCGAGGCGCTGCGGCTCGCCGGCGGCGTCGATGTGCTTGAGGCCTCCTATCGCAGCGTCGGCGCCCATTTCAAATATGTCGGCGCCTGACGAGGGGCGCCGTCAGGCCGGGGCGTTGGGGTTCATCCGCCAGACGGTGTAGTTCAGGAACGCCGCGAAGCTGACCCAGGCGAGGTAAGGGACCAGCAGCCAGGCCGCGAGCGAATCGATCGGCGAAAACAGGGCGATCAGCGCCGCGATCGAGACCCATAGTGCCGACACGTTGACGAAGGCGAGGTCCATCCGGCGCAGGCCGAAGAACACGCCCGACCACATCGCGTTCAGGACGAGCTGGATGCCGTAGATGGCCAGCGGCAGGGCGGCGCCACTGAAGCCCGCCTTGCGCCAGACCAGCCAGCCGGATGCCGCGATCATGCAGTAGAGCAGCGTCCAGGCCGGCGGGAACAGCCAGTTCGGCGGCCGCCACCACGGCTTCGCCAGCCCCTCATACCAGGCGCCGGGCTTGAAGATCGCGCCCGAACTCGCCGCCACCACACAGGCGATGACGAAGCCCGCCAGGCCGAGGCCATCGATCAGCGTCATGAGTCTGCAACCCGTCGATCGTCGAGGACAAGGCGCACAGGCTAACACAGCCAGCGCGTCGCGCTGCAGCGAATTGGGGCGCGGGATGGATTCCGTCCGAGGGCGGGTTCCAAGGAGGCAGCCGTCGTCGGCAAGGCGCCCGACGCAGGCCGGTCCGTTCCGAAGCTGACCTCGCGGGTCCGCCCGCCCGGCCGGCATGAGGCTCGGCCTGTCGACCGTGCGCGGGCTGGTCGAGGCCCGAGGAAGTCGACGTCGGCGCGCTGCTGGCGCGCAATGCCAGCAAGCTGGTCGCTCACAAGCAGTTGCTGACGACCATCTGGGGGGCGGCCCATGCCGCCGGGCGCCCGTTCCGTCGGTCTCAGGCAAAGGCCCGTCTGCTGTCACGCCGCTGACACCTGAGGGCCGTAGCAGACCCGCCTTCTTGCCGGCCCATCTCACGGCAGCGGCAAGACGGCGCCCCCACTCCCGCGTGTTGGTGGCCTCTGGGAATGACGACGGCATGCTGAACTTCATCGTCCGGCGGATGCTGCGAGCGCTTCTGACGCTCGCGATCTGCGTCACCGCCGTGTTCGTCGTCCTGCGGCTGGCCGGGGACCCGACCGACATGCTCCTGCCGGACGATACGCCGCCCGAGGTCAAGGCGGCCTATCGCGAGCGCTGGGGCATCGACCGGCCGATCGCCGAGCAGTACGCCCGCTTCCTGCTCGCCGTGACGCGCGGCGATCTCGGGGTGTCGTTCGCCGATGGCCGCCCGGCGGTCATCGTCGTGGCCGAGGCCATTCCCAACACGCTCCTCCTGGCGGCTGCGGCGCTGTGCCTGGCGCTGATCATCGGCATTCCGCTGGGGATGCTGGCCGCGCTGAAACACAACTCCGCGCTGGACCGGATCGTCATGTCCATCGCCGTGCTCGGGTTTTCGATCCCGACCTTCTTTCTCGGCATCCTGCTGATCCTGCTGTTTGCCCTGACGCTGCGCTGGCTGCCGTCCTCGGGCACGGACACCTGGTGGCATCTGGTGATGCCGACGCTGACGCTCGCGGCCGGCCTGCTCGGCAAGATCGCGCGCTTCACCCGCACGGCGATGCTCGAGGTTCTCGGCCAGAGCTTCGTGCGGACGGCGCGTGCCAAGGGCGTTCCCCGGCTGCCGGTGCTGCTGCGCCACGTCTTTCCGAACGCGGCGGTGCCGCTCCTGATGTTCCTCGGGATCGAGACGGGCCTGCTGTTCGCCGGCGCGGCCGTCACCGAGACGATCTTCGCCTGGCCGGGCGTCGGCCGCCTGCTGGTCTCGTCGGCCGGTACGCGCGATCTCGCGGTCATCCAGACCGCGATCCTGTTCGTCGCCGCCGTCATCATCGTCTCGAACCTGGCCGTCGACATCATCCACGCCCTGATCGACCCGCGGGTCGATGTGCTCGGCGCAGAGGGGCGCCCGTCGTGAGTGCCGCCGAGCCCCTGGCCGGCGCCGCGGTGGCGAGCGGAGCGCGCTCGCGGTTCTCCGGCGGCATGCCGCTCAGCATACGGCTCGCCCTCGGCTTCCTGCTGCTGATGGTCGTGGTGTCGCTGCTCGCGCCGGTGATCGCGCCTTATGATTTCGCCACGCAGAATCTCGCGCGACGCCTGCGCCCGCCGGTGTTCTGGGGCGGTGACTGGGCCTATGTGCTCGGCACGGACCATCTCGGGCGCGATATCCTCAGCCGCCTGATCTACGGGATCCGGACCTCGATCGCGATCGCCCTGGCGGGCACGCTGATCGGAGCGGCGATCGGAACCGTGCTCGGCTATGTCGCCGCGCGTCGCAGAGGCTGGCTCGACGACGTGATCATGATGATGGTGGATGTCCAGGCGGCCCTGCCGGCCTTCTTCATCGCCATCGCCTTCATCGCGCTCGTCGGGTCGAACCTGCTCATCTTCGTCGTGCTGGTCAGCCTCGAGGGGTGGGAGCGCTACACCCGTCTCGTGCGCGGGCTCGTGATCTCGGAGCAGGCGGCCCTCTATGTGCGGGCGGTGAAGGCGCTGGGGGCGACGGCCAACCGCGTCAACCTCAAACATGTCCTTCCGAACATCGCCGCCTCGCTGGTGGTGCAGATGACGATCACCTTTCCATGGGTGATCCTGCTGGAGACCACGCTGTCCTTTCTGGGGCTCGGCGTGCAGCCGCCCGGCACCTCTCTCGGACAGATGCTGGGCGCGGGCCGCAACTATCTTCTGCAGGCCTGGTGGATCGCGGTGTGCCCCGGCCTCGTGATCTTTCTCACGACCCTGTCGGTCAGCCTGTTCGGGGACTGGCTGCGCGACCGGCTGGACCCGACGCTCGACGGGGCCGCCTGATCCGATCCGATGGCCCCGGCCTGTCACGGGCCTGTCGCCTGCGTCGCATAGCCCTCCGCCACCGCTCTCCGGGAACCTTCGCCATGTCGCTCAATCGCCGTCGTTTCGTTCAGGGCGCCGTTGCCGCGCCGTTCGTCGTCACCACCCCGCACGCCTTCGCCCAGACCGACAGGCGCCCGGCCCTGACGGTCGCCGTCGCCGAGCTGCCCAAGGTTCTCGAGCCGGCGATGGAACTGAACAATGTCGGCACGCGTGTCACCTATTCCGTCTTCGACACGGTGATCCGGCGCGACTTCAAGAGCCAGCCCGGGGGTGGCGGATCGAAACTGGTGCCGCATCTGGCTGTGTCGTGGCAGCAGGAAACGCCGCGTTCGCTGGTCGTCAAGTTCCGGCCCGACGTGAAGTTCCACAATGGCGACGAGATGACCGCCGAGGACGTCGCCTATACCTTCCGCAACGGGCGCCTGTGGGGCGACAAGCCCGCGATCCCGGGCGGTCGTCCATTCTTCGGCACGCTCGAGGCGGTCGAGGCGATCGACCGGCACACCGTCCGTTTCAAGACGGTCGCGCCGGATGTGCTGATGGAACAGCGGCTGGCCTCCTGGTGCTCCTGGATCGTCAACAAGCGCCATTACGAGCAGGTCGGCCTCGACGGCTTCGGCAAGAACCCGGTGGGGACCGGTCCCTTCCGCTTCTCGCGCATGCGCGCCAACGAGTTCATGGAGTTCGAGGCCTTCGACGGCTACTGGATGGGCCGGCCGAACGCGCGGCGCGTCACCTTCCGCGAAGTGCCGGAGCTGTCGGCGCGCATCGCCGGGCTTGTTTCGGGTGAGTTCGACCTCATTACAAATGTGCCGCCGGACCAGATCCAGGTCATGTCGAGCTACAAGGATGTCGAGGCGCGCTCGGTCGTGCTGGCCAACAGCCATCTGCTGACCTTCGATGCGCGCAGCCCCGGGACCTCGGACAAGCGCATCCGGCAGGCCCTCGCGGTCGCCATCGACCGGCAGAAGCTGGTCGATGCGCTGTGGCTGGGCAGGGCGGTGATCCCGCCCTCGCACAACTATCCCGAATATGGCGACATGTTCCTGGAAGGGCGCGGCCTGCCCTTTAACCCGGAGCGGGCCCGCGCGCTGCTGCGCGAAGCCGGCTACAAGGGCGAGCCGATCACCTACCGCACGATGCCGAACTACTACACCGGCGCGCTCGACGCCGCGCAGATCATCGTCGAGATGTGGAAGGCCGTCGGCATCGACGCGCGTCTCCAGGTGGTGGAAAACTTCGCGCAGATGCAGGGCCCCGGCCAGCAGGTCGGCAACACCTCGAACTCGACCCGCTTCCCAGATCCGCTCGGCGCGATCTGGCCGAGCTGGGGCCCGGCCTCGGCCTTCCAGACGACCAAGGCCTTTGCCGAGGCGGATGCCGCGCCCTTCAACAGCGCCGGGCGCGCCCTGCTCGGCGAGACCGACCCCGCCAAGCGCAAGGCGCTGTTTGCCCAGATGCTCGACGCCTATGAAGACGCCTGCCCCGGCACGATCCTGTATCAGCCGCTGGAGACCTATGGCGTGAAGAAGAAGGTCAAGTGGACGCCCTACAGCTTCTTCTTCATGGACCTGCGCGCCGACAATCTGAGCTTCGCTTGAGATGGCCACAGCCGAAGGCGCCGACCGCCCGCTCCGCGTCGTCCAGGTTTCGGACACGCATCTGTCGGAAACCCACGCCTATTTCATCGACAACTACGATGTCTTCGTCGACGAGATGCAGGCGCTTCAGCCGGATCTGATCGTCCACACCGGTGACATCTCGTTCAACGGCCCATCACGGCCGGTCGATCTCGCCTTCGCCAAGGCGCAGCTCGACCGGCTGACGGCGCCCGTCCTCACGCTGGCGGGCAACCACGACATCGGCGAGGCCCCGCCCTTCTCGCGGCTCGACCAGCCGATCAATGCTGAGCGCATGGCCGCCTGGACCACGACGGTCGGCCCGATGTGGTGGAGCCACGATCTCGGCCGCTGGCGGCTCATCGGGCTCGACAGCGCCCTGATGGCGTCGGGACTGGCGGAGGAGGCGGCGCAGCTCGCGTTCCTGCGCGATCACCTCGCCTCGCGCGGGGCCCGCCAGGCCAT
>NCCO01000091.1 GCA_002279705.1 Allobosea sp. 12-68-7 | reverse complement strand
CTCAAGAGCTTCTCGATGACCTGCCACCGATCTCCTATGTCTGGCGGACGCCGGTGCGCCGGCCGCGTGTGTCCGAATCCGACATTCCAGACCCAGTCGCGCCGCATCGCGTTACGCCGGCGATGCGGGCGCGGCTTGAGCGGATCGTAGGTCGTGCGCCCGAGGTGATGGTCAAGATCACCGGGCGGACCAAGGACGCCGGGCATCTCCAATCCCATCTCGAATACATCATGCGCAACGGCGAGTTGACTGCCGAGACCGAGCAGGGATCACTGATGCGGGGCCGCGAGGGTCTCAGAGATCTCCAGTCGCGCTGGACCGACGACACGGTGCTCGACGACAAGCGCCGGCGCGATGGCACGGTTTCGGTGAACATCATCCTGTCGATGCCGCCCGGGACCGATCCTATCGCAGTGAAGGATGCCGTGCGGGCGTTCGCGATCGAGACCTTCGGAGCCAATCACGACTATGTCTTCGTGCAGCATCTCGACGACAAGCATCCGCATGTGCATCTGACGGTTCGCTCCCAGGGCTATGACGGTAAACGTCTCAATCCCCGCAAGGCTGATCTGGCGACCTGGCGCGAGCGGTTTGCGCAGGAGCTGCGCGTACGCGGTGTTGCGGCCGAGGCGACGCCGCGGCGGACGAGAGGGAAGGTGCGCAAGCACGATAAGGGAACTGTCGTGGCGTTGCGTCGGCGCGGTGTGGTTCCGGACACCGACAAAGGGGCTCGGGACGACGTCGTTCGAGCGGCGAAGGGCGGCTCGTCGGCGGCGCGACCTTGGGAGGCGAAGGCTCGCGAACGGCAGGTTAAAATACGAGCCCAGTATCTCGCTCACGCCAAGGATTTGGAGCGGACCGGGAACGGGAGCGATCGGGCTCTGGCGACGAAGGTGCGGGAATTTGTGGCGAAGATGCCCGATCCGGAAACGCGCCGTGAGCATCTGCTCCGGGAATTGGCAGCCGCTGCGCAACGCAAACGCACCGACCCGGCACGAGGCGAAGGTAAGCGCGAACCGGGGAAACCTCGTGGCGAGCGGTAGGTGTGGATTAAATCATCGTTCGAGGCTGCGCGCGCGATCTTCTTGGCAAGATGCGCGCTTGAGTTGCTGTGTGAAAGGGAAGTGTGAACTTCATAGGTCGTTGATCATAGCGTGGCGACACCTAAAATCTAGAGAATTCAGCACCCATTTCAGGCGACGAGGGCTTCATCGCCACGAGAAGTTGGCCGCCCGCGCGGTTCCTCATCGAGCCGGCACAGTTTTGGACTGGCCGCTCTACAAGTGGCTTCGTCGTCCGGCTAGGCTCCAGTCGAGAAGCCCGGATAGACGTAGGCCCGACGGATCACCTCGCAGTCGGCTTCGCTGACCCCGCAGATGCGGGCGGTCGCGTACCATTCGCGGGCCACGACTTCGGTCATCTCATCGACGAGCGCTTTCGCCTCATCGGGAGCGAGCAGAAACCGGCGGCATTCGCTCAGCAGGTTCGCCGCGTTGGCGAAGCGGCCTTGGGCACCACAGGCCATGGCAAGGTCGCGCCGTTCTTCGCCGATCGAAGGCGTCGGCGTGAGGTCGTAGGCCGGCGAAAGGCGCCAGCCGGAGCCTGGTGCAATAGCCGCGTGGTTGCGCGGGTGATCGTCGATGTTGGAGACGAGGGCGTTGAACACCATCCTGCGGAACAGCTCGCGCGCGTCGTCGGCAGGGCGCTCGCTGATCCGGCGCAGGGTCTCGACCAGCAGCACATAGGACCAGCGCGCCCGCCCCTCGGGCGTCTCGTCGGTCTCCAGCAGGGTCAGCGCGCTGACCATCCGGGCGCGGGCGTAGCCGTCATTGACGCGCGTACGGTCGAACCGCTTGACCAGCAGCACGTCGCGACCGCCGATGCTGGCAATCTGCGACTCGGCTGTTTGCAGGCCGCATTGGCGGGCAAGCCTAATCGTGGCGTGCTCGACCCGCGCCATGTTCCAGCGGTCGTCCGTGCGGTTGAACTTGGCCAGCCAGAGCACATCCTCGCTCTCGACCACCACCTTGGGCCGGGCGCCGCCCATAGAGGTGCCGAGCAGCAGCAGCTCCTCGACCTGCGCGGCGTCTCGAGGCGGTGCGTCCGCGAGCAGCGCGTCGGCGAGCGACTGCAGCTTTTCCAGATCCCAGGTCTTGTTGAAGTCTCGCGCTGGCGCGGGTGGCTCGACGCCGAGGCCAAAACCCAGGGCACCGGCGCGATCATCCGGCGAGTGCAGCAGGTAGTCGAGCTCGCCCATCTGCCCAAGGCCGGCGTGCTTTTCGATCACCCAGCGGCCCCAGTAGTCCGGCCCGGCGTCCCGGAGCGCGCCGAAGACACCATTCAGGCGGACCGTGTCATAGCTGGCGCGACCAAGGCGCAACTCGACCGGATCGATCTCGACGGCATCGGCACGCTCCCGATAGCGCCGGCCGTAGACAAACAGACCCGTGGTGACACCATTCCGGTTGGCCCTAAGCTCGAAGCGCCCGGCGGTGACCGCCACCGTGGCGCCCGGGAGCGTGATGTAGACATAGGCTTCCGGCATGGGCGCCCTCAGAAGTCGTCATCGAGGGGCTGGGGCGTGCTGGCGTTGCGGCGCTCGCGCAGGCTCGCCAAGCGCAGGCCTTCGTCGTCCGTGGCGGGATCGGCGAGCGACCCCAGGCGCTCGACCAGGCCGTAGGACCACAGCAGGGCGGTATAGATGGCGATGCTGGTGGACGGCTTGCCGTGCTCGGCCTCGCCGACCACCTCTCGGCTAGCGCCGATGCGCTTGGCGACATCGGCAAGGGTGATATTCCGGCGCAGGCGCGCCGTGCGCAGGTTCGCGCCCAGGCGCTTCAAGGCCGTCTCCACCTCATAGGGCGGGGTGCTTAACAGGTGACCGCGACCCATTAGGAGTTCCTCCACGGTCCATTATATGTCGGCTATAGCCGACAAAATCAAGTTATATGTCGATTTTAACCGACAATTTTGATGCCTAGTCCCAATTTCTATGCCGGTTGGCGTAGCGTCTAGAACCGACATCGGCGGTTGGGAGGAACATATCCTGGGCCGAATTTCCCACGCTTGGAGGCTGCCCAACTGCGAAAATGCCTTCTTCCCCAGTTCACGTGTCTACCATGAGGGGCCGCGTTCCTTCGACGCTCCGATGATGCCTTGCTTTTCCACCATCTATCCCGCTCGTGGCGTTGACGCCAAACGATGAAGGGATGGCGATCCGGAGTATAAACTTCCGCTGAATCTCGACTAGCGCATGGGAGACGCCTCCGTGCTGGCCGGCCTGATCACCGGCGAAGCACACGTCCTCGTGTTCTGACACGCACAGGCCCTCCGGAATGAAAGACGTCTCTCGCGCGTTGACCTCCATATGACGTCGCAATGGAGGAATGATGCGAACGCTCCAACTGGCCGTGTTCGGCCTATTCACGATTGGTTCAGCGGCCCACGCGACCGAAACGCCAAGACCATCCACGATCAACGCCGCAGGCATCGCCGCCACCGACATGAAAGCCTTCAGCGAGGCAATGGATCGGTCGATGGCGCGCATGCATGAGGGCATGGCCGCCGCCAAACCGACCGGCGACCCCGACCGCGACTTTGCGACGATGATGATCCCACATCACCAGGGCGCGGTCGAGATGGCTGAGATCCAACTGCGCTTCGGCCGCGAGGAGCGCCTGCGCCGTCTCGCCCAGGGAATCATCGTCGAACAGCGGCAGGAAATCGCCGTGATGCAGGCGATCCTGGACGAAAAACCCGCCACTCCGGCCAATGCCGCAGGCGCCTCGGCATCCGCGCACGGCCATCACGACCACAAGGAGATGAAACGATGATCACGCGCCTCGCAGCCCTGCTGCTGCTCTCGACAGCTATTCCTGCCTTCGCCGGCCAGGCGCCCGGTCGCGCCGACGTGCCCGATATCGCGATCAGCAAAAGCGACCGCTTTTACACCTCCGACCAGTTCTCCAACACGGTCTCTGTGATCGACCCGTCGCAGAACAAGCTTTTGGGCGTGATCAAGCTCGGCGAGCCGACGCCGGCGAACCTCAGCCCGCTCTATCGTGGCCAGGTGCTGGTTCACGGCATGGGCTTCTCGCCTGACCACAAGACGCTCGCGGTGATCTCGATCGGCTCCAATTCCGTGAGCTTCATTGATACCGAGACCAATGCCGTGAAGCACACGGCCTATGTCGGCCGTTCGCCGCACGAAGCCTTCTTCCGGCCAGACGGCAAGGAAGTCTGGGTCAGCATTCGCGGCGAGGACTACATCCAGGTGCTCGACGGTGAGAATTTTGCGCCGACGACACGGATCAAGGTGCCCAACGGCCCGGGCATGACGATCTTCTCGCCCGATGGCCGCTATGGCTATGTCTGCTCCAGCTTCAGCCCCGAGACGGTCGTGATCGACACAGGGACCAAGAAGATCGTCGGCAGCATGAAGCAGGACAGCCCGTTCTGCCCCGATATCGCAGCCACGCCTGACGGTGCACAGGTCTGGCTGACGCTGAAGGACATCGGCAAGACGATGGTGTTCAACGCCAAGCCGCCGTTCCAGTCGCTCAAGGTGCTCGATACCGGCCCGATCACGAACCACGTCAACATCGTCCGCAACGGCAAGGAGCAGTTCGCCTATGTCACGGTCGGCGGGCTGAACCTGATCAAGGTCTTCCGCACCGACGGTTTCGAGCAGGTCGCCAGCATCCCTGTTGGCGCCTTGCCCCATGGCCTATGGCCGTCAGGCGACGGGACACGCGTCTACGTTGGGCTGGAGAATGCCGATGCGGCAGCCGTGATCGACACCGCCAGCAACAAAGTCATCGAGACGATCCCGCTCGGACAAGCGCCCCAAGGCGTCGCCTATGTTCCCAACGCGGTGACCAAGGGCGACGGCATGGCCAATCTCCAGCCGCTCTCGGCCGCCGCGGGGTCTACCCAGCTTTCACTCGCAAGCGCGGACGGCAAGGGCGCTACGCAGGTGACGCTGTTCAACCAGGGGCTCGTTCAGATGCTGCAGGCTGCCGTCACCGGCCTTGAGCCGAAGCAGCCCTATGTGCTGGCGCTGGCTGCCAGCGCGACCGGCGATGGCGTCGTACAGCCGCTCGCCGCTTTCATGAGCAACCCCGCCGGCGCGGCGATTGTCAACGCGGTCGGACCGATCCGGCAGGTCGTCAGCGAGGTTGCGGCCATTCAGAGGCGCTACCTCGTCATCGTAGAGGGCATGGCTGACAAGCCCGGCAAGCCGGTGCAGATCCAAAAGCCGTGAGGGTCATCCAATCGTTCGCCTGATTCGATTAATTCGACAAGAACGATCCGTTGGATAAATATGCTAGACGACGCGATCCTCTCCTCAAGGACATCCGGATGGATGAGCCGAGAGGAGAGGATCATGACGATGACCACATTCAGAATGCCGATCGCCGAAGCCCGAACGATCGGCAAAGTGCCTCGCAGCGACACGACAGTGCAGCGCGCCAAGCAGCATCATCGTCTGCGCGCGACTGGCGTCCATCCCTATGCCATCGGCATCGCACTGGCAGGATATGCCTGGCTGATCGTGCTGGCCTGGGCAGCCTTCGCCGGCGGGCCCAGCACATTGCTTCTCGTCATCGTCACCACGATCAGCCTGATGTATTTCGGGCTTCTGGTCGGAGGCGGCGCTCTGTCCAGGAACATGACGCCCGAGCGCGAAACCGAGCGAAGCTTCCATGAGTTCCTGGACGGCGACGTCGACATCGCGACAGGACGCGTCAGTGGACGCGACGCGCTGCTCCAAATCACGGCGCTGCCGATCGCCGCAGCCATGGGCGGAACAGCAATCGTCCTGATCGCCATCTTTGCCTGACGAGCGCAGCGAAGAAACCGGCTTGCGACAGAGGCGCCTCAGGGCGCCTTTTTGCCGTCACCGCCGAACTGTTTCAGATAGGCGATGAGATCCGCGACCTTGGCTGCATCCTTCAGCCCCGGATAGATCATCTTGGTCCCGGGCACCTTCGCCTTAGGGTCTCTGATGTACTCCGAGAACGTCTCGTCGCTCCAGGAGATGCCAGAGGCCTTCATCGCGGCGCTATAGCTGTAGCCGTCGAGCGTTCCAGCCTGACGGCCGATCATACCGTTCAAAATGGGACCGACGGTGTTCTTCGCGGTCTCGCCGACCTGGTGGCAGGCGCGACATTGCGCAAAGAGCTTTTCGCCGGCGGCGGCGTCCTGAGCGCGTGCCGACGACAAGCAACAGGCGGCCAGCGCCGCGGCGAGGAGGATGCGTTTCATCGTAATGGCTTTCGTCGTCAGGGTTTAGGCGCGAAGGGGCTGACCCAGCCACCTGCCTGGGCCGGGGCCTTGGTCGGGTAGGCCTGCGCGAGATAGTCGAGCAGCACCTTGCGCGTCTCGGCGTCGGGCGCCGGCATGGCGTGCTTCTCGGTCATCCAGCTCAACGTCTCGTCCCACCGTCCGCGGTCCATGCCCTGCCGGCCGACGACCTGGAAGGAATGACAGCCGACGCAATAGCCGAAGGTCTCTTCGCGGCCGGCAAAATCCGGCAGCGATTCAGGCGTCTCCTCTACCGTGGTCGGCGCCTGCGCCGAGGCGGTCGAGGAGACTGCCGCAAGGAGCAGAGTGCTCAGAACGGCGGCCGCTGCTGCGGCCGCCAAATGGTTGATCCTGATCGCCATGCGGTCAGCCCACCAAGACGGCGATGCGGTGAAGCGGGTTCGAGCCGTAGCCCTGCGGGTTCCAGTTGGTCGCGACATGGGGCTGCGCCACGCCACGCGAGTCCGTGGCGCGGACCCAGACCTCGAAATAGCCGTCGCTCGGCAAAGCCACGGTGCCGACCCATCGGACCCAGTCGTAGCGGTTCTTCGGCTTGGCCATCGAAACCATCTGCCAGCGCTGGCCGGCATCGACGGAGACTTCCACCTTCTGGATGTCGTGGTCGCCGGCCCAGGCCGCACCGCGCAGCGGCACCTGACGCGTGCCGGCGTCAAGCCGCGTGCCGTTGGCGGGCGCGGTGATGATCGAGCGCACCGGCATCGAGGTCATGTCGGCGAAGTTGGTCTTGCCATCGGCATTCGAGCCCGGCACGAGCGGGATCGTCGGCAGGCGATAGGAGGTGCCGCCCATCCCCTGGCCGTCATGGGGATCCTTGCGGACGAGCACGCGCGTCAGCCATTTCGATGACAGCGACGCCGGCCAGCCCGGCACGACCAGGCGTAGCGGCCCGCCATGGATATGCGGCAAGGGCTCTCCGTTCATGGCCCAGACCAGCATCGAATGCGGCTCCATAGCCTTCTCGATCGGCATGCCTCGCGAGATCGCGTCCTTGCCGGCATCGCCGGAGAGATGCGGATCGGCGCCGTAATGGCCGGTGAATTTCGCGCCGTCCTTGAGGCCTGCCGCCTTCAGCACGTCGGCGAGCCTGACGCCGGTCCACTCGGCGCAGCCGGCGCCGCCATTGGTCCACTGGTTGCCGCGTCCCGGCGGCTGGAAGAAGGAGCGGCCATTGCCGCCGCACTCCAGAACCATCCGCATCGTCTGCGGGGCGAAGCGCGACTTCAACTCGGCGACGGTCAGCGTCAGCGGCTTGTCGACCTCGCCCTCGACCTTGAAGCTCCAGGCGTCGCCCTGCTTATTTTCCTCGGCGATCTGGCCGTTGTTGCGGACGAAGAATTTTCCGATCGGCGTGGTGTCGTCGTCGAGCAGGCGCTCCGGCGTCTCGGCCACGAGAGGCCGGTCGCCGAGCAGGACGAGACCCTTGTCCTTACCGGGATAATCGAAAGGCTGCGGACCCTTGGGCGCGGCGCCAGCGGCGGGCGCGCCCTGAGCGGAAGCTGCCGAGGTCAGGCCCGCGGCGCCGCTCCCGAGCGGCAGGCCAAGGCCGGCGGCTGCCCCGAGCGAGGCAAGGCTGCCACCGAGCAGCAATCCGCGGCGAGATGGCTGGCGGCCTATCGGCCGAGTTGCGCCGTCATTGTCGGGCGATGGTGCTGCGGCATCCCGCAGTTGTGCTTCGTTGAGCATGGCGTTTCTCCCGAGGACATGTTCCTCATGGGAGACGACGCAGGACGATGCCGTTTTATTCCCGGACCCATAAAAATCTAAGGCCTCAACCCGTGCAGGCGGAGCCGGCGGCCCTGGCCTCGTCCAGTGCGGCGATGTGCTCGCGGGGCGGCAGGCGCTCGCTCTGGGTCAGGCGCGCCACCAGCGCTGCGATCCGATCAAGACGCAGGGCATCGATGCCGCGCCCGAGCAGCGCATAATCCGTCTCGTTTGCACTCCAGGATCGGATCGACAATCCCTCCCGATCCTGCGCGACCGGATGCGGCAGCGAGGGGCCGCGATGCGGCGCGATCCACAAGCCGATCCGGCAGCCATTGGGCCCGACATAACCGGCCAGCATGCCGCCGCCCCGGCGGATGGCCGGATCGAGCGACAGATGGACGAGCGTCAGCGAAGCGAGCGCCAGGTCCGGCAGCTGGCCGGCGCTGGCCCCGGCCATCTCCACCTGAAGCCGGCCACTCCGATCGGCACCCGCGTCAGCGAGCCAGGCGCGATGCGCGGCCACGGCCGCCGAAAGCGGCGGCGCATCCGGCGTCGCCATGCCAACCATCCAGATCGGCCGTCGCTGCGGCAGTCGCAGCGCCGGCGCGCCGATCTCCGGAGCCAGGCTGCGCGTCGTGGCCCGCAGACGCGAGAGGCTTGCAACGCGTGCGGCAAGATCGGGATCGCGCGCGACGGCAGCGGCGATGTCGGCGGCGGCATCGGGCGCGAGCTCGTCGTCGACGTAGGCGTTGAGCGCCTCCCAGGTCATCGTCGGGTTGCCGGTCATGGTCTCGTCTTCATCTCGCATGGCGCCGTCCTGCTGAGATCGGCGTGACGTTTCGCCCCTCGATCAGGCTCAGCATCGCCAGACGCGCGCGGCTGAGGCGGCTCATCACCGTGCCCACTGGCAGATCGAGGACTTCCGCCGCCTCGGCATAGCGGAACCCTGCCAGATCGACCAGTTCGATGATCTCGCGATGCGCCGGGTCGATTCGTTCCAATGCCTGTCTGACAGTGATCTCGGCGATCAGTCGGTCGTCGCAGTCCCAAACCGTAGCTCCCCAGGCTTCTGCCGCACTGTCGTCAGCGCGCACCGAAGACCGGCGGTGATCGTCGATCCAGCAATTGCGCAGGACCTTGAACAGCCAGGCCCGCGCCTGCGACGGTTCTGTCGGAATAGCCGGGCTGGCGAGAGCCTTGCTCGCGCATGACTGCAGCAGATCGCCTGCGGCGTCACGGCTGCCGCTCAGCCTGACAGCATAGCCGAACAGCCGCTGCCAGTTATCCCGAAGTGCCAGTTCGATCGTCTTGCGCAGGATCGTGTCTCGCTTCGCCGGCCGAAGGTCGCAGGGTTTCCGGGTCGGCATCATGGCAGCCAGCGCGCGCTCCGTCATCAGCGACCAAGAGCGCGCCAGATGCCGCGCGTGTGCCCGTGTTCAA
This sequence comes from Allobosea sp. 12-68-7, assembly GCA_002279705.1. GTDB lineage: Bacteria > Pseudomonadota > Alphaproteobacteria > Rhizobiales > Beijerinckiaceae > Allobosea. The sequence goes on along the minus strand of NCCO01000091.1, from coordinate 11,834 downwards.
CTCGACACGATCATTCGCTTTTATCGAACGAACTGAGAATGATTAGTCGTTGGATGGGCCAATCATGGTGCTTCATTCTCCTGTGACCCAATCGCAGCCGATCAGGCCAGGACCAACCGATGTCGCCGAACACCGTCAACACCGCCTCCCGCAATCTGGCTTTAGACGCCGGCGGCAAGCTGCTCGCCATCCTGCCGGGCCTGGCGCTCTGCCTCGCCGTGACCGGTGCAGCGTTTGCGCTGGAGCACATCGAGGAGCGCCTGTTCGATCGCGCCTGGCTGGAAGCGCTGGTACTGGCGATCCTGATCGGGACCGCAGTGCGGACGGCATGGGCGCCTGGATCGGCATGGCGCAGGGGTATCACATTCTCGGCCAAGACGCTGCTGGAGGTCGCGGTCGTCCTGCTGGGCGCCTCGCTCAGCGCCGCCACGATCATCGCCGCAGGGCCCGGCCTGCTGCTGGGCATCGCCGGCATCGTCACCGTCGCCATCGCCCTGAGCTACGGCATCGCCCGCGCCTTGAGCCTGCCGCGCCGGCTGGCGATCCTGATCGCCTGCGGCAACTCGATCTGCGGCAACTCGGCCATTGCAGCGGTCGCGCCCGTCATCGGCGCCGATGGCGACGACGTCGCCTCCTCGATCGCCTTCACGGCCGTCCTCGGCGTCCTCGTCGTCCTGGGCCTGCCGCTGCTAATCCCGGCGCTCGGCCTGAGCGCGACCCAGTTCGGCATCCTGTCGGGCCTCACGGTCTATGCGGTGCCGCAGGTCATAGCCGCGACGGCTCCGGCAGGCGTCGTGGCCGTCCATATCGGCACGCTGGTCAAGCTCGTGCGCGTGCTGATGCTCGGGCCGGTCGTCCTCGTCCTGTCGATGCTGACCAGCCGTCTGCGCGAGGACAGCGACGAGCTAGCTCCTCACGTCACGGCCGGCGACCGTCCGATGCCGAACCGGGTGCCCGTCCACCATCTGGTGCCGTGGTTCATCGTCGCGTTTCTCGTCATGGCCGCGTTCCGCTCTGCAGGCCTGATCCCGGCGATCGCGCTGCCGTGGATCGCGACTGTCGCCAATCTGCTGACCGTCGTCTCCATGGCGGCGCTCGGGCTCGGCGTCGACATCCGTACGGTCGCCAAGGCCGGTCCACGTGTTATCGCGGCCGTCACGCTCTCGCTGATCGTGCTGGCCGCCATCAGCTACGCTTTGATCAGGCTGCTCGGGGTCGCCTGACCGGAGCGGCGAACTTCATACGCTTCCTCGCGTCTCGCCGCCTGCCTCGATCAGCGCGTAAAACGCTCGTGCCGCCTGCGTGAGGTGGCGTTCCTTATGACGCAGGGCCAGGAAATCGCGATGCCTCAGCGCGAACCCGGGCTGGCCATCCCGGACCATGACGTCAACCGCGATCAGCGCGCCAGAGCGCAGGCCCGCCTCCGCCACCAGACGTGAGATCAGGGTCGCGCCGCCGCCCGCGGCGACGGCCGAGCACACGGCCTCGTTCGAGGGCAGCTCCAGTGCGATCGTCAGGCGGTCCAATGTGAGACCCGCTCCAGCGAGCGCTTGTTCAAACAATGCGCGCGTACCTGAACCGGGCTCTCGCAACACCCAGGGCGTCGCTGACAACTCACTCGCATCAACGCAGCCAGGCTCCGCCCAGCCGTGCTCTCGACCCACGACAAGAACCATCTCGTCGGCGCCGACCATCTCGATGGCAAGATGAGGATCATCGATCCGTCCCTCGACAAAGCCGAGATCGGCCGCGCCGTCATGGATCGTAGCCGCGATCGTTTCGGTGTTGCCGATCGTCAGACTTAGCGCGATTCCGGGATGGCGCTCCTGATAGCGCTGCATCAGCGGCGGCAGCCAGTAGTTCGCCACCGTCTGGCTGGCTGCGAGCGCCAGCGTCCCGCGCTTCAGCCCGGCAAGATCGGCAAGGACGGTCTCGGCCAAAGCCGCGCGCGAAAGCACAGCACGCGCTTCCACCAGAAAGATCTGCCCTGCCTTGGTCAGCACGATGCGCCGCCCGACCCTGTCGAACAGCTTTACGGCGTGACGCGTCTCGAGCGCGGTGATCGCAGCGCTCGTCGCCGACTGGGTCAGGTTCAGCTCGCGCGCGCCTTGCGTGACATGCTCGCGCTGGGCAACGGCGACAAAGATCCTGAGCTGTTCAAGGGTCATGGCGGCAGAACCTAACCCAGCTTGCCGTTGTCGGACGGCTTATTCTCGTCCTGCGCCGCGAAGACGTTATGGGCGTAGGCGTCGAGGATCGCCTCCGACCTGGTCAACCGCTCTGCGGCCTCCTCAGCCCGTTGCGCCTTGTAGAAGTCGAGTTTCTGAATCTTGGCGATCCACGTCTTGAACTTGGTTAGCTCCTGCTCGTTCTCCTCCAGCTCGGCGAAGGTGAAGTGCTTGACGCGGGTCTCCTCGGCGATCTCCGCCTCGAAGGCGATGCACTTCTCGATGAACTCCTTGTACTCGTCGTCGCGGTCGGCGTTGAACCGGGCGATGATCTTCTCCTGCTGCTTCTGGTCGAGACCGACCGTCGCCAGCAGCAGCGCCTCGCCCTCCGCCTCGGCGATCTCGTTCTCGACAACCTTGAGACGACGGAGATGGTCGTCGGTCTTGGGCAGCACGCAGACGCCGCCCTGCAGATAGACGGCGCCCATGCCTTTGAGCTTCCGCCAGATCGAGACGCGCTTTCGTGCGGGCTCGGCCGGGACCTTGTAGGTCAGCAGCAACCATTCCAACGCAGACATGGAACCTCTTGATTGTTACGGTCGTTACAAATACAAAGCGATGATCGCCGCTTGATCTAAAATCCATTGTGACACCTGGGAACCGAGATGGCCAGCATGTCCGTGCCGTACGACACACCGCCGCTGCCGTCAGTGATCATGAGGGGCCTCTACCTCGGCGTGATCGGCATCGTCGCGGGCTCCACCCTGATCGGGTTCCGGATCGATGGCTCAATCGAGAGCATCGGACATCCGGCTCTCATCCTGCTTCTCGCGGCCATCCTGGTCGTGGGTCTGCATCTGGCACCTCCGCCATCGTCCTGAACACTGAAAGGGATCGGCCATGATGACCTGGGCGACTGCCGCGCCTGCGATTTCCGCCACGTTCCTCGCCTCGATCGTCGAGGTGGTCGAGGCCTTCACCATCGTGCTCGCCGTCGGGACCGTCCAAGGTTGGCGACCTGCCTTGGCCGGCACCGCCGCCGGGCTCGGCGTTCTCGGTCTTCTGGTGCTCGCGCTTGGGCCGGTGCTCGACAAGGTCCCGATCCAAAGCCTGCAGCTCGTAATCGGCATCTTGCTGCTGCTCTTCGGCCTTCGCTGGCTGCGGAAAGCGATCCTGCGGGCGGCGGGCATCATCGCACTTCATGACGAGGAGCAGGCCTTCGCAAAGGAGACGTCGCTCCTGCAAGACGCCGCGCGCAAGCGCATCTCCCATCTCGACTGGATTGCAGGGCTGGCGGCCTTCAAGGCCGTGGTGCTGGAGGGAGTCGAGGTTGTCTTCATCGTCATCGCGGTCGGCGCCGGGCGCGGCCTGCTCTGGCCTGCGGCTCTGGGGGCGCTCGCCGCCTGCATTCTCGTCCTGGTGATCGGCATAGCCGTTCACAAGCCACTCTCCCGAGTGCCGGAAAACACCCTGAAGTTCGGCGTAGGCGTCATGCTGTCGGCCTTCGGAGTGTTCTGGACCGGCGAGGGACTTGGGGTGGAATGGCCCGGTCACGACGCGGCCATTCTCGTGCTGGCCGCGATTTTCCTGTCAGCCGGGCTCGCCTTGATCTCGCTCGCCCGCCGCCCCGTGGAGATCGCCCGATGACCGTGTTACGCCTCATCTTTGACGAGTTCGTCGGTCTGTTCGTGGACGACGAGCAACTCGCTCTCTCAATTCTGGCGGTCGTGGCCGGCTGCTGGCTTGTGGTTCACTACGTTCACGACAACTCGATCACCATTGGGCTCCTACTCCTGTTCGGATGTCTCGGTGTCCTGATGGCCAGCGTGGTGAAGGGTGCAAGGCGATAGGTCGAAGATGGCGGACACGAGAGGCACGCGCGCCGTTGCTCCCAACCGGCCATATGCGGTGCCTTTGATCCTGACCGGCACCGCGGCTGTCGTGAGCTTCGCGATCCTAGCTGCTGATTCCGAGGGATGTCGCCCCCTTGTTCCGAGATTAATCCGCCCCCGGATTCCGAGATGATGCCGCCCCCTGTCGGGCGGTAAGATCGCGGGTCCTCTGCTGGCTTAGGCTTGCTCCTTTTGGCGTGTCCGAGGGGAGCGATTGATGTCGGCGGAGAGGGTGAGCATGCGGCGCGTCCGCGAGATTTTGCGATATCGGTTCGAGCAGGGGCTCGGCCACAAGGCGATCTCGGTGCGCGTCGGCGCGGCGCCCTCGACAGTGCGCGAGACGCTACGGAGTGCAAGTGCGGCGGGGCTGTTCTCGCTGCTGGAATCGGGCCGCTGCGACATGATCGAGCCCGTCACGAACCTTCCGGCCCGCGCGCTGCGCGGCGACTTCACGCCGATACCTGCGTTCCATGCGCCTGTCTATGTCGACCCTGAAGCCGAATTCGACGGTACAAAAGCCGGAGGATCTGAACGCGTAGAACATCCGCTTCGCCACGCTCCAGGGCACCTCGCAGCTCGCCGTGGCGCGGCGTACCTTCCCGAAGGCGCAGTTCGCCTCCTTCCCCTCGGCGACGGACGCCATCAACGAGGTCGCGTCGGGCCGCGCCGACGCCACCGTGCAGTCCTCGTCAAGCATCGTGCGGGCGCTGGATGCCGGAGCGCGCATCAAGCTGCTGCCGACCGGCGCCCTCTATCTCGAAAGCGTCAGCTTCTTCATGCGCCAGGGCGAGGCGCGTCGCGATATTCGGTGACGAACGCCTCGATGCGATCGTTGAAATCGTAGTCCGCGTCGAGCTTGTTGACGGCGTCCCGGTAGGCCTCGCCTGCCAACGCCTTGACCTCGATCGGCGTCAGGGTGTGGACGGACGCGCGCAGCGAGTCCCAGTAGGCTGCCAAACGGCCCAGCGCCGCCTGGAAACAGTCCTTAGCCTCGCGGGCGCTCTTGGTGCGCAGCGAGATGTAGACCTTGTCGGAGATGGTGACGGTGACGGGGTCGCCGGCGATCGGCAGCGTCACGGCACGGCCGCGCGCGACCTCTCGGAGCTCGTTCGGCACCCGAACGTTGAGGTAGTAGGATCCCGACTTGGTAGCGAAGGGACGGGGCATCGCGAGGGCCATGTGTGAAACCGCTGTGTGAAAGCGGATAGCCGATAAGCCCTTATAAAACCGTAACTCTTTGTCCTGCTGAGGAAAAAGCGTTGTGCCCAGGAGAGGACCCGAACCTACCGGTCAGTCCCAATCTCATGAAAAACAAGGGAAATTCCGGCGGAGCCCCAACCATTGAGTGGGAACAATGATTGAGAGCATATAAGGGCCAAAATAGCAGGTCCAAGGGGACTTACAACAGGGTCGTGGCCTTTTACGCCGGCTAATGCCGATCGTACCCGCATTGGCTGTGGTCCGCCAGCGCCTCGATGATGGCGCAGTCGCAGGCCGTGACTCCGCCAGAGCAGGCTGCAGCGATGCGTTCCAATTCCTTCTCCAGCGAGCGGAGCCGCGCGATCTTGTGGCGCACCTCGTCGAGATGGGCGACCGAAATCGCGTGGGCCTCGTCGCATGCCATGCCGGGGTTGTCGGACAGCCTTAGTAGGGCGCGGATGCCGTCGACGGGAAAACCGAGGTCGCGGGCATGCTTGATAAAGGCGAGCCGCTCGACATGGGCGCGGCCATAGCGGCGCTGGTTGCCCTCTGAGCGCTCTGGCTGCGGAAGAAGCCCGACCTGCTCGTAATAGCGGATCGTCTCAACCTTCACGCCGGTCCGGTCCGAGAGCGATCCGATCGGCATGACGCGCGCGAGGTTTTTTGCGTCCATCTGCATTTCACCTCTTGAACCTGAAGTGGCTACAGATCCTATGTAGGTTGTCTCGCAGCGCCTGCAAGCGGAGACGACTATGACAGCGACCTCGGACACCAAGCTCCAGAACCTGAGCTGGAAGGTCGGCGGGATGGATTGTGCGAGCTGCGCGGCGACGATCCACGGCGCCGTGGAGCGCCTGCCCGGAGTCAGCGACGTCAAGCTCTCGGTCATGTCGGAAACGCTGGCGCTTGCGCTCGACGAGAGCCAGACCAAGCGCGAAGCGATCGAGAAGCGCGTCGCAGGCCTCGGTTACACCTTGACGGTGCTGGCGGCGACGGCGACGCCGGTCCAGGAGCCGGCAGCCAAGTGCGGCTGCAGCCATTCCCATAAGCCGGCGGACGCGACGACCACGGCCGGGATCCAACGCAGCCCGGAGCCCTTGAGCTGGAAGGTCGGCGGCATGGATTGTCCAGGCTGCGCTGCGACCATTCGTGGTGCGCTCGAGCGCTTGCCTGGCGTCAGCGACGTCAAGCTCTCGGTAATGTCTGAAACCCTGACGCTCGCGCTCGACGAGACCCAGACGAAGCGCGACGCAGTCGAGAAGCGCATCGCCAGCCTCGGCTTCACCACCGCCGTGGTTGCGCCGAAGACGCAAGCGTCGAGCCCCGCAGCCGGTAATCGTCGCGAGCATGAAGATCATGCCGGGCATGATCATGCGGTTCATAGCCATTCTCATGACCATGATGGACACGCCGCCAGGCAAGGGACGGCCGACACGGTCGGCAAACAGGCCGTCGACACCGGGCACGGCCTGCCGGGCCATGTCCATGAAGCGACCCCGGACGGCGTGTCCTGGTACCAGACCAATAAGGGCCGTCTCGTGCTGACGACGGGCGCGCTGCTCGGTGCGGCCTGGGCCACCAGCCTGGTCTGGCCCGCCGCCGCGCACTGGGCGTTCATCGCGGCCTGCGTGATCGGCATCGTCCCCGTGGCGCGCAAGGCCTATGCGGCCGCCAGCGCCGGCATGCCCTTCACCATCGAGATGCTGATGACGATCGCCGCCACCGGCGCGCTGGTCATCGGCGCGGCCGAGGAAGCGGCTCTGGTCGTGTTCCTCTTCGCGGTCGGAGAAGTGCTGGAGGGAGTCGCAGCAGACAAGGCGCGGGCCTCGATCCGCGCGCTTGGCGAGCTCGTGCCCAAGACCGCCATTATCGAGGAAAACGGCGAAACCCGCACGGTCGATGCTGCGGCGCTCAACATCGGTCAGACCGTGCTGGTGCGCCCGGGCGACCGCATCCCGGCCGATGGCGAGATCACGGATGGCGTCTCCGGCATCGACGAGAGCCCGGTCACCGGCGAGTCGGTTCCCAAGACCAAGGGCATCGGCGAGCCGGTCTTCGCCGGCTCGGTCAACAGCGAGGCGGCGCTGCGGGTGCGCGTGACCAAGGCTGCCGAGGACAATACGATCGCGCGCATCATCCGGCTGGTCGAGGAGGCACAGGAGGCGCGCGCGCCGACCGAACGCTTCATCGACCGGTTTTCGCGGGTCTACATGCCGGCCATCGTCGGTCTTGCCGTGCTCGTCGCGATCGTGCCGCCCTTGCTGCTCGGGGCCGAGTGGTCGGTCTGGATCTACCGGGCCCTGGCGCTGCTGCTGATCGGCTGCCCCTGCGCGCTGGTCATCTCGGTGCCGGCCTCGATCGCCGCCTCGCTCTCCACCGGCGCACGCCAGGGCCTGCTGATGAAGGGCGGCGTCGTCATCGAGGCTGCCGCGAAGACCGGCGTCGTCGCCTTCGACAAGACCGGCACGCTCACGCAGGGCCGCCCGCGCGTCACGGAGGTCGTCGCGCTGGCACGGACCGAACGGGAGGTCGTAGAACTCGCGGCCTCCGTCGAGACCGGATCGAGCCACCCGCTGGCGCTGGCGATCATCGAGCGCGCCAAGGGACATGCGATCCCGGTGCGCAATGCCACCGAGGCGAAGGCCATCGCCGGGCAGGGCGTCACCGGTACGCTGGACGGAGCCACAATCTTCGTCGGGGCGCCGCGCCACGCGCTCTCGCGAGCCAACTTCGACGACCAGGCGAAGGCGGCCGTCGAGCAGTTGGAGACCGCCGGCAAGACCGTCGCAGCCGTGATCGCGGACGGCGTCCTCGCCGGCTTGATCGCTATGCGGGACGAACCGCGCGAGGACGCCGCCGCCGGCATAGCCGAGTTGAAGGCGATGGGGATCCGCTCGCTGATGCTGACCGGCGACAACGCCCGCACGGGGGCGGCCATCGCCGGCTCGCTGGGCATGGAGCACAAGGCCGAGTTGATGCCGGAGGACAAGGTCACCGCGATCAAGGCGCTGTCAGCCGAGGCCTCTGTCATGATGATCGGCGACGGCATCAATGACGCGCCGGCGCTCGCCGCCGCCGGCATCGGTGTGGCGATGGGCTCGGGCACCGACGTCGCACTGGAAACCGCCGACGCGGCGATCCTGAAGAGCCGGGTCCGGGACGTCGCAGCCATGATCAGGCTTGCGCGGGCGACGATGGGCAACATCCGGGTCAACATCGCCATCGCACTCGGGCTGAAAGCCGTGTTCCTCGTCACCACGGTGTTCGGCTACACCGGCCTCTGGGTCGCGATCCTGGCCGATACCGGCGCCACGGTCATTGTGACGGCCAACGCGCTGCGGCTGCTGCGCTTCAACGCCGGCCGCGTCGGCTGAGCGGAAGGAACGCGCCATGTCCGGCATGGAGATCGCCAGCTACTTGATGACCGTCGTCTACGTCATCAGCTTCCTCGCCATGTCGGCCATCCTCGCCAGGGAAGCGGGACGGCCGGTCTGGCTCTTCGGCAAAGGCCGCGAGAAGCAGGCGCTGTCGGCCACGCTGTTCCGCCTCGCCTTCGCCGGCGCGGTGATCTGGCCCATCGTACTGGCGCTGGTCGGCAATCCTATCAAGGCCGACCCGCTCCAACGCACACTCGACGGCCCGTGGGTCGATGTCCTGGGCCATCTTCTTGTCGTAGTCGGAGCCTGCCTCGCGATCCTGTCCCAGCGGCATATGGGCGCCTCCTGGCGCATCGGTGCGGCGGAGGGCGAGCTCGGCCCGATCGTCGACAACGGCCCGTTCGCGATCTCGCGCAACCCGGTCTTCGTCGGCCAGGCCCTGCTCTTCGTCGGGCTTTTCCTCGTGCTGCCCAGCCTCATTCAGGGTGCGCTGACGCTCGCGCTCCTGGTCGCCATCGTCCTCCAGGTCCGCATCGAGGAACGCGTCCTCGTGCGAAGCCTCGGCCAGCCCTATCGCGACTATCAGCAGCGGGTGCGGCGTTGGCTCGGGACCCGCACCACCCCGGAAAGCACGACGCCATGACGTTGCAGAAGCGGCTCGGAGAAGTCCTTGGTTGGGCGGTCGCCGCCGCGGCGCTGGACCAGCTCTCGAAATGGCTGATCCTCACATATGTGATGGCGCCGCCGCGCGTCATCGAGATCGCGCCGTTCCTCAATCTGCGCCTCGGCTTCAACTACGGCGTCAGCTTCGGGATCGGCCGCGACACGCTGGAGGCGTGGCCGGGCATGCTGGCCGCGTTCAAGGTCGTCGTCGCCATCGGCCTCATGGTCTGGGCCGTCAGAAGCCGGATCCGGCTCGAGCGGGTCGGTCTGGCGCTGGTTGCGGGTGGTGCGCTCGGCAATGCGCAGGACCGCTGGCGTCAGGGCGCCGTCACGGACTTCATCGACCTTCACTGGGGCGATTGGCACTGGCCGACTTTCAACGGCGCCGACATCGCGATCTCGGCGGGTGTCGGGCTGATGCTGCTGGCCGCTCTTGCCGACTATCGCAAGGCCCGCTCCGAGGCCGCATCCCCACAGCCCAATGTCTCTCCAGGCGCGCAAGGAGACCGATCATGAGGCGGATCAGACAATGGATCGAGGCGGCTTCCGCCGCCGAGACCAAGCCCTTTGCGCTGCTCTCGGGCGCAGCGGCCTGGCGCCTTGGGGGCCTGGGCGTGCTGATCGGGGCTGGTCTGCTCGCCATGGGGCAGATCCATCCCGAGCCGGTGGCGCAGCGTGGCGGCGTCGCCGTGATCCATCCCTGGGCCAAGGGATCGGCGCTGAAGGGCGACCAGTTCCCATTCTACGCGACCTTCGCCAACAGCGGCGCTCGCCCGGATCGACTCCTCAAGATCGAAACGGCCGCCGCCCACCACGCCATCCTGAAGGCTCTGGACACCAAGACCGGCATCGTCCGTCCCGTGGAGCTCGACGAACTCGCCCTGCCGGCGAATGGCAGGGTGTCGCTCAGGCCAGGAACACATCAGATCACGCTGGTCGGCCTCTACACCAAGGTCGAGCCCGGCAGCTTCATCCCGGTGACCTTCGTCTTCGAGCGCGCCGGCCGCCTCTCGGCCGACATCCGGGTCGAGAACCTCGGCGAACCCGAGCACAAAGATCACATCTGAGCGCCTGTTCTACTCAGTAGGCGTTCATGGGGAGTTTCACGATGGCGACAGGGCACTCGCACGGCGCGGCTCCGACAGGCACCGCGGCCGGCAGGCACAAGAGCCGGCTGGCGATGGCGCTGGGCCTGACCACGGCGTTCATGGTCGCTGAGGTCGTCGGCGGGCTCTGGACCGGTAGCCTCGCGCTCTTGGCGGATGCGGCCCACATGCTGACCGATGCCGGCGGCCTGGCCCTGGCGCTGATCGCGATCCGCTTCGCCGAGCGTCCCGCTACGCCGGAGAAGACATTCGGCTATGTCCGCGCCGAGGTGCTCTCGGCGCTGACCAACGCCGTCGTCCTCCTGCTCCTGACGGTCTACATCCTCTACGAGGCGTACCAGCGCTTCCAGAACCCGCCGGAGATCATCGGCGGTCCGATGCTGGTCGTCGCGGTCGTGGGTCTCGGTGTCAACCTCGTCAGCATGAAGCTGCTCTCGGGAGGATCGTCCGAGAGCCTGAACGTCAAGGGCGCGTATTTCGAGGTCCTGAGCGACATGCTGGGTTCGCTCGGCGTCATCGTCGCGGCCATCGTCGTCCTGCTCACCGGCTGGACGATCGTCGATCCGATCGTCGGCGCGGGCATCGGCCTGTTCATCGTGCCGCGCACCTGGAGCCTGCTGAAGCAGGCCGTGCACATCCTGCTCGAGGGCACGCCGCCGGAGGTCGATCTGAAGCTTCTCCAGGCGAAGCTCGCCGACCTCCCTGGCGTCGTCGCCGTCGACGACTTGCATGTCTGGACCATCACGTCGGGTCTCGACGCGATGAGCTGCCATCTGGTGATCGACGACATGACGAAGTCGGCCGGCATTCTCACGGCTGCAAGCGGCGTCATGCGATCGGAATTCGGGCTGACCCACACGACGATCCAGATCGAGGATGGCGAGATCAGAGCCGCCGAGGGACACGTGACCCCCCTGTAGGTCCAGCGCGGCCTTTTTTACTGACATAGGCCAAAAGGCGCGGGGGGAAGAACGGCCGAGAAAGAACCGCGCTTGCGCGCAGGTGGTCAGGGGCGCGGCGATGATGCCGGGGCGCCAGAGGCGTGCGCCTTGGGGTCGGTCTGATGGCGGCGGTCTTCCACCTCGCGCATCCTCACCACGCTGACCGCGTAGAACAGGACCGCGAGTGCGACCAGGGCGATGGCCAGAGCGCCATTGCGCGATTTCATGATGCCCTGCCTACGAGAATTGTCATGGCGCCTGTGGCGGCGAGCGCACGGCCAGCGCCTTCGACTGCAGCGAAACGGTCCATGGCGAAAGCCTTCCTTAAGGTTGATGAGGTGGCAAGAAATATCAATGAATTCTGAATCTTAGGCCTATAATTCAGGGGCCTAATTTCGCGTGAATTCAACGCGTCCTCGCTAGAAACGCTCTCAACGACATGGAGAGCGTCATGAAAAAAAGGCAGAGCGTTATCGCCGCGATAGTC
>NCCO01000090.1 GCA_002279705.1 Allobosea sp. 12-68-7 | reverse complement strand
CGCGGCATGGTGTTCCAGGGCTATTCCCTGTTTCCCTGGCTGACGGTAAAGAAAAACGTGATGTTCGGGCCACAGATGAACGGTCGCGACAAGGATGAGGCCGAGCGCGATGCCTTGCTGTGGCTGGATCTGGTCGGCCTGACCAAGTTTGCCGACGCCTATCCGCATCAGCTGTCCGGCGGCATGCGCCAGCGCGTCGCCATCGCCCGCGCGCTGGTCAACCAGCCGCGCATCCTGCTCATGGACGAGCCCTTCGGCGCCCTCGATGCCCAGACCCGCTCCAAGATGCAATCGCATTTGATCGACATCTGGAGAAACATCGACGTCACGGTGCTGTTCATCACGCACGACCTCGACGAGGCGATCTACCTGGCCGATCGCATCCTGGTGCTGAAAGCCCATCCCGGCGAAGTGCAGGAAGTGATCGAGGTGCCGGTGCCGCGTCCGCGTTCGCCGGGCCAGTTCAACACGCCGGAATTCCTGGCCACCAAGGCGCGCCTGGAAGAACTCATCCATCCCGAGCCGGAACCTTTGCCGGAAGACGAACAGGCGGTGAAGCCGCATCTGATCCGGCTGACCGACGTGGCCGACAACGTCGAGTAAACCATCATGAACTGGTCCGATCTCACCTGGTCCGAAATCCCCGACGTGCTGGCCCGCTGCGGCCACGCCGCCATGCTGCCGGTGGGGGCTACCGAGCAGCACGGCCCGCATCTCGGGTGCGGCGTCGATTTCGTGATCGCCGAGCAACTCTGTGCCGCCGTCGCCGCGCAGACCGGCGTGCCCATGTTGCCCACGCTGCCTTATGGCTGTTCGCTCGGCCACAGCCGGCGCTGGCCCGGCACGCTCGCGCTGCAGCCGATCACGCTGATCCAGCTGGTCAAGGAGATCGGCGACTGGGCGTATCACAGCGGCATTCGCCGCCTGTTCATCGTCAATGCGCATGTCACCAATGCCGCGCCGCTGCGCTGCGCCCTGGAGATGCTGCGCGCCGAGCACGACGACCTGATGGTCGCGGTGATCAATACCGCGACGCTCAGCGAACGCGTGCGCGAATTTCACAGCGCCGACGCCGCCGACTGGCACGCCAACGACGCCGAGGCGTCGATCATGCTGGCCATCTCCCCCGAGGGCGTGCGCCCCGACAAACTGGCCGAGGCAGACGACCCGGACCGCACCTGTGGCTGCGTCTTCGCCCACCCGGTCAACCGCACCAGTCTGAACGGCGTCACCGGCACGCCGAGCCTGGCCACCGTGGAGAAAGGCCGGCGCTGGTTCGACTGGCTGGTGACCGACCTCGCCGCACGGGTTCTCAGCGGCAGCGTCGAAGCGCCGCCGCTCGACCACTCCTATTTCGGGGACGCCGTCCCCGCCTCCACCACCCGATAGATTAAGGACGCATCATGAATACGCTCGACAACACCGCCGTGCTGGAAAAACAGAGTACCCACGCGCACCCTTCGGCCGAGACGACGGCGCAACTGCAGCGCGAGCTGACCGACAAGGGCGTGAAATACTGCATCGGCGCCTACGTCGACATCCACGGCGTGCCCAAGGCCAAGGTCGTGCCCATCGGCCATCTCGGCCAGATGGCCAGGGGTTCCGAACGCTACACCGGCTACGCGCTGGACGGCCTCGGCCAGGCACCCAACGACGACGAGCTGACCTCGGTACCCGATCTTGATCGCGCCATCCAACTGCCGTGGGAACCGAAGATCGCCTGGATCCCGGCCGACAACCATTTCCAGGGCAAGCCCTATGCGCTGAACACCCGGGTCGCGCTGAAGAACCAGTTGGCCGAGGCGGCCAAGCTCGGTTACGGCATGAATCTCGGCATCGAGTGCGAGATCTTCCTGTTGAAGCAGAACGCGGACGGCAGCCTGTCGGTGCCCGTCGCCGACGACAAGCTGACCAAGCCCTGCTATGACGTGCGCGGCTTCGTCGACAATTTTTCCTGGCTGGACAAGGTGGCCACGACCATCGACGAACTGGGTTGGGACCTGTATTCCTTCGACCACGAGGACGCCAACGGCCAGTTCGAGTTCGACTTCAACTACGCCGACGCCCTGACCACCTGCGACCGGCTGACCTTCTTCCGCTTCATGGCCAAGCACTACGCCAAGGAAGAGGGGCTCCTCGCCACCATGATGCCCAAGCCCTTCGCTGACAAGACCGGCAACGGTGCCCATTTCAACATGTCGATCTACGACCTCGAGACAGGCAAGAACCTGTTCGCCTGCGCGCCCGAGGACGACCCGCACGGCATCGGCCTGACCCCGCTCGGCTACAGCTTCGTCGCCGGCATCCTCAAACACGGTCGCGCCCTGTGCGCCGTGTTCGCGCCCACCGTGAACAGCTACAAGCGCCTGGTGCGGCGCGGCGCCATGAGCTATTTTTCCTGGGCGCCGGTGTTCAATTCCTGGGGCTCCAACAACCGCACCAACTCGGTGCGCATCCCGGCCGGCGGCGGCCGCTGCGAATCGCGCAACGCCGACGGCGCGGTCAACCCTTACCTCGCCGCGACGCTGGTGCTGGCCGCCGGCCTTGAAGGTATCCGCGAGGGGCTGAACCCGGGCAATCCGAACGAGGATAACCTGTACGCCATCAGCGAAGCGGAACGCAACGCGCGCGGCATCGAGTTCCTGCCCCAGACCCTGCAGGAAGCGGTCGCCGCCTTCGCTGCCGACCCGCTGGTCGAGGCCACCCTCGGCCGCGAACTGCGCGACGAGTTCGTCCGCTACAAGACCGAGGAGTGGGAGGCCTACCACCTGTCGGTTTCCAAGTGGGAAGTCGAACGCTACAGCTACATGTTCTGACAGGTGGGGACGAATCGACCATGACGACGAAAAACGGAAGCGAAAAAATCTCCAGTCTGGTGAGCCGCATCAGCGTCTCGCTGCCTGCCGATCTGCTGACCGAGCTGGATCGCATGGTCGAGAGCCGGGGCTACGACAGCCGTTCGCGGGCCATCGGCGAAATGGTCAATTACCAGTTGGCCGAGCACAAGCGCAGCCTCGGCAACGAGGTCATGGCGGGCACGCTCACCCTGCTCTACAACCGCGCCACCCGTGGCCTGCAAGGACGGCTGGCGGACATCCAGTACCATCATGTCGCCGAGGTCATCAGCTCCTTGCACGTGCACCTGACCGAGGACCAGATGCTGGAGGTGATCCTGGTCCAGGGGCCGGCCGCCAAGCTCCAGGCAATCACCCATGAAATGCTTGCCCAGCGCGGCGTCATCACCGGCCGGCTGCAACTGCTGGCGGCGGTCAAGCGGCAGGACAAGCCGGTCTCTGAGGTCTGCCACGCCTTCGAGCCGCTGCCGCAGATCCTCAAGAACGTCCGCTACGCCAACGGCAAGCCGCTCGAGAAGAAACCCGTCGTCAGCGCCATCGCGGCGGCGCGGCAGATGCTGGGCGAAAGCGGCCGCCTCGTCATCCGCCCCTCCGGCACCGAGCCTGTGATCCGCGTGATGGCGGAAGGCGACGATGCGGCCCTCGTGCTGCGCGCGGTCGACGACATCGTCGAGGCCGTGACAAAGGCCGCGGCTTAAGTCGCAGCGGCGAATTCCACGCGCGTCGTCATTCGGGCCGCAGCGAAGCGGAGCGCCGGAATCCATCGAAGGGCTCCAATCTCGAGGGATTGGCTCTATGATGGATTGCCGGAGCAGCGCCGCTTCGCGGCTTGTCCGGAATGACGGCCAGCCATCGATGGTTGTTACGACCCCGCCACTCACCGCACCATTAACCTCTCGGCAAGTATTCGGCCCCCCTTCAGACTTTTTTGAGGTTAATTCCTAAGGTTAAGTCTCGTTTAAGGAATTACCGGCATCCTGGCCTCGTCGGTAACAAGCGTGGGCTGTGTATTGGGCGCCGCGCAAACTCGAGGGACACTGCCATGGGCAGCCTGAAAACTTTTGCGCTGGCCAGCGCCATGGCGCTCGGGGCGTCCGCCGCCGCTGCCGCCGATCTCGCCTACGCGCCGCCCCCGCCGCCTCATGCACCGCTCGGCCTCAAGGGCACGATCAGCAGCGGCTTCTATCTCCGTGGCGACATCGGTGTCGGCTCGCAGTCCTATGACGAGCTGGACGTGAAGCTGAACAACGGCCCGGTCATCGCGACCGCGGGCGTCACCTCCTTCACCACCACCAAGCCGGATCGCGGCTTCGCCGCTTTCGCCGGCGTCGGTATCGGCTATCAGTTCAACAGCTATCTGCGCTTCGACCTGACCGGCGAATACCGCGGCGGCTCGTTCAACGGCCGCGATCAGATCTCCTTCAATTTCGGCGTCCCGACCAACCAGACCAATGTCTACCGCGCCGATGTCGCGACCTTCGTCGCGCTCGCCAACGCCTATATCGATCTCGGGACCTGGAACTGCCTGACGCCCTATCTCGGCTTCGGCATCGGCATGGCCAACCACTCGGTCAGCGGCCTCTCCGACCAGGGCATCAACCAGGCGGTGGGCGCGGCCTTCGCCAACACCTCCTATGCCTATGGCGACTCGGCCGACAAGACCAACTTCGCCTGGGCCCTGATGGCCGGCGTCTCCTACGACGTCACCTCCAACCTCAAGCTCGACATCGGCTACCGCTACCTGAACATGGGCGACGGTCCGACGATCGGCCTGCGCGGCGCCAACGGCCTGCTCGCCAACCCGAGCTCCTCGGTCCGCTTCAAGGGCATCGACAGCCACGACATCCGCATCGGCATGCGCTGGAACTTCAGCGACCCGAACTGCTGCGGCCCGGTCGAGAAGCCGATCGCCTACGCGCCGGCCCCGACCGTCCGCAAGTACTGAAGCAAGACGACATTCCAGCGAGGCGGCGCGGACCCCGGTCCGCGCCGTTTTCGTTCGCCAGGGTTCCTGGGCGCTGCTCAGCGCAGCAGCGATGCACCCGTCATCTCGGCCGGCTGGGGCACGCCGAGCAGCGCCAGCAGCGTCGGCGCGACATCGGCCAGGCGCCCGTCCGCGAGCGCGGCCGCGCCGCTGCCGATCGCCATCACCGGCACCGGGAAGGTGGTGTGGGCGGTATGGGGCGCCCCCGTCTCGGGATCGACCATCAGCTCGCAATTGCCGTGGTCGGCGGTCACGAGCAGCGCGCCGCCCGCGGCCACGATCGCATCGGCGATCCGCCCGAGCCCGGTATCGACGGTCTCCACCGCCTTGATCGCAGCAGCCAGCACGCCCGTATGGCCGACCATGTCCGGATTGGCGAAGTTCAGCACCAGCAGATCATAGCGGCCCGATTCGATCGCCTCGACGACCCGGTCGGTCAGTTCGGGGGCCGACATTTCCGGCTGGAGATCATAGGTCGCGACCTTCGGCGAGGGCACCATCACCCGGTCCTCGCCGGCCAGCGCCGTCTCCTCGCCGCCGTTGAAGAAATAGGTGACGTGCGGGTACTTCTCGGTCTCCGCCATGTGAACTTGGGTGAGGCCCGCCTTTGACACGGTTTCGCCGAGCCCGTTGGCAAGCGTCTGCGGCGCAAACAGCGCCGGCATCACCGCATCGAGTTCGGCGCTGTAGGAGGTCATGCTGACCGCCTTCGCCAGGATCGGCCGGCGCGACCGTGCGAAGCCGGCGAAGCCCGGCAGCAGCACGGCGTCAAGGATCTCGCGGATGCGGTCGGAGCGGAAGTTGAAGCTCAGCAGCCCATCGCCGTCTTCCATGCCCGCATAGCCACCGATCACGGTGGGCTCGATGAACTCGTCGGTGATGCCGGCGGCATGGGCGGCCGCGATGGCCGCCTCCGGCCCGACGAATTCCGGCCCCTCGCCCAGCACTATCGCCCGCCAGGCGCGCTCGACGCGCTCCCAGCGGTTGTCGCGGTCCATGGCGTAGTAGCGGCCGGAGAGGCTCGCGATGACCGCCTGCGGCGGCAAGGCGGCGGCGAACTCGCGGATGCATCCGGCAGCCGAACGCGGCGGCGTGTCGCGGCCGTCGGTGAAGATGTGGACCCTGACCGGGATCCCCTGCTCGACCAGCAGATGCGCCAGCGCCACGGCATGGTCCTGATGCGCATGCACGCCGCCGGGCGAGACGAGGCCGAGCAGGTGGCAGGCCCCGCCGCTCGCCTGCAGCGCATCGACCAGCCCGCGCGCCGCCAGCGCCTGCGCCAGCGAGCCATCCGCGATCGCCTGGTTGATCCGCGGCAGGTCCTGCATCACGATGCGGCCGGCGCCGAGATTGAGATGGCCGACCTCGGAATTGCCCATCTGGCCGGGCGGAAGGCCGACATCGAGCCCCGAGGTCTTCAGGAAGGCATGGGGCGAGGCCGCCCAGAGCCGGTCGAAATGTGGCGTGCGGGCGAGGCGCACCGCATTGTTCTCGGCCTCCTCACGCCAGCCCCAGCCGTCGAGGATCATCAGCATGACGGGGCGCTTGGCGGGGGTGGCGGACATGGCGACCTGTGAACATCTGTGAAGACCGCTGTGCGGATACCATGCGCCGCAGCGCCATTGCGAGTGCTAAGAAGCTGATACCGACGCCGGAGGAGAGGGTGATGACGATCAAGGCCGCGGTCTTCGACGCCTATGGCACGCTCTTCGATGTGCAGACGGTGGCCGGCGTCACCGAAGCCGCCTTTCCCGGCCATGGCGAGACCATCACCCAGCTCTGGCGGCTGAAGCAGCTCGAATACACCTGGCTGCGCGGCCTGATGGGCGCTTATGCCGATTTCTGGACCGTGACGCAGGATTCGCTGGCCTATACGCTGGAAACGCTCGGCCTGTCGGCCACGCCGGACTTCGTCGCGACAGTCGCGGAGGCCTATGACGCGCTGGCACTCTATCCCGAGGCCCGCACCGCACTCGCCGCCCTCGCGGGCCTGCGGCTGGCGATCTTCTCGAATGGAAGCCCGGCGATGCTCGGGCGCCTCGTCGCGCAGGCGGGAATCGGCGATCTGCTGGAGACGGTGATCAGCGTCGACGAGATCGGCGTCTACAAGCCCGACCCCCGCGGCTACGTCCATGTCGAGGCGCGGCTGGGCCTCGCGCGCGGCGAGATCCTCTTCGTCTCCTCCAACGGCTTCGACATCGCCGGCGCCAGGGCGCATGGTTTCCGCGTTGCGCGGATCGCCCGCCTGCCTGATGAGGCGCTGCGCCGGGATCTCGTTGGCGCCGCCACGATCGGCCCGGCGCTGATGTTCAAGGCTCTGCGGCTGCGCCCCGAGCGTCTCGGTTTCGAGGCCGACGTCACCATCGCCGCGCTGACCGATCTCGCCGCCCTCGTGGCGCGGGACGAGGACGCCTGGGGTCGCTGACGCCGCCCGTCCCGCCGGACGACCTCAATCGGCCAGCACGAAGTCGAAGCGGCCGATCTGCCCGCCGGCCGCCGCCGTGACCTGCATCAGCAGGCTGTCATGGAAGATGCGGTCGCGCTGGTTGGCCGCCCGCTCCTCGGGAAAATAGAGCTGGGTCGTCAGCAGGGGACGGTTGCCGGCCTGCACCTTCACGTGGAAATGCCGGGTCCGGCCGGGATAGAAGCCGGGAATGCGGGTGATGAACTGATAGCGCCCCTGGGCATCGCTGAGCTGGTGGCCGCGAAAGCGATAGCCGGCATTGTCGTACTGCCCCTGCGTGTCGGCATGCCAGAGATCGACCAGCGCGCCCGGCAGCGGCTGGCATTGCCGGGTCAGCACGAAACCCGAGAGCACCAGCGTCTCGCCAGGGCCGTCGCCGCGCAGGTCGCGCTTGAGCGGCGAGGACGGCGTGAAGTAGGGCCCTTCGGTCTGGCGCCGGGTCCCGGAGGCCGGCGCCTCGCAGGCCGGCGTCGCCGGCAGCGCCTGCGCCTCCGCCAGCCCCGGCAAGGTCAGGCTGGCGAAGCCGAAGGCCGAGAGGCGGGCCGTGAGATGCCGGCGGGTGAGCAGGCTTGTCGGGGGCGTCATCCGGCAGATCCTCTGTTGATCCCGACGCGGCGGGCGCCGCATCTGGCAGAGGTGGCGAGCGCCGCGCCCGCGACAAGCCGCCCCTCACAGGGACGTGATCCCCCATCACCGCGACACCGTGGCCGGAGCCCCCGGCGGCGGATAAGCAGGAAGCCCGACAGCCGGAGGCCGCTCATGATCAAGTTCTACTACCACCCCTCGCCCAACCCGGCGAAGATCGCGCTCTTCCTCGAGGAAGCCGGCCTGCCCTATGAGCTGGTGCCGGTCGACACCCGCAAGGGCGATCAGTTCAAGCCCGACTTCCTGGCGATCAACCCCAATGCCAAGACGCCGGCGCTGACCGACGGCGACGCCACGATCTTCGACAGCAATGCGATCCTGCTCTATCTCGCCGAGAAGACCGGGCAGTTCCTGCCTGAGGACACGCCGAAGGCCCGGGGCGAGATGCTCTCCTGGCTGATGTTCGTCGCCACCGGCATCGGCCCCTATTGCGGCCAGGCCGTGCATTTCAGCCGCTTCGCCCCCGAGAAGCTGCCCTACGCGATCAACCGCTACGCCCGCGAGGCCGAGCGCCATTGGGGCATCATCGACACACAGCTCGCCAAGGCACCCTACATGCTCGGCGAGACCTATACGCTGATCGACATGTCGGTCTGGGGCTGGGCGACGCGGCTCGGCTTCGCCGTCGGGGACCATTGGGCGCAGCTGTTCCCGCATGTGAAGCGCCATCTCGACGAGATCTCGGCGCGGCCCGCGGCCCAGCGCGCGACCGCGCTGAAGGACGCCTTCGCCTTCAAGATGGAAGTCGACGATGAGGCCCGCAGGATCCTATTCCCGCAGAACGCCCATCTCGCCTGAGCAGGGCCCTCAGCCGGCGCTCCCTCTGGGGCGCGCCGGCTCATCGCCCTCCCCGTCCTTCAGCGCCTCGAGCGGCGCAGCATCGCGCCCACCTCACCGCCGCCGACCGGCCAGGACCGCTCGTTCATCCGTCTCGCCCGGGCCGAGCGGCAGGGCCGCGGCCGATCTATGCCGGACCATGCTGATGCCAGCCTCGGATGAGCACGACAAGCCCGCATGGCGCGCCCCTGCGTCAAATGACATGGGCGTCCAGCGCCGGCCCGCCCCCTGCGAAAGCAGTGGCAGGCGGCGGGGTTTCGCGGCAGTGTCGTCAAAACGATTCCGACCGGTCGAACCGGCGGACGAGAGCCTGGAAGAGGGGCAGGAATGCCGACCGACATCGAGATCGCCCGCGCGGCCAGACTCCGGCCGATCGCGGACATCGCCGCGCGTGCCGGCATTCCCGAAACCGCCCTCGAGCCCCACGGCAAGTTCATTGCCAAGGTCGACACGCAGGCCATCCCCGATTTGGCGGGCAAGCCGGACGGCAAGCTCATCCTCGTCACCGCCATCAACCCGACCCCGGCCGGCGAGGGCAAGACGACGACGACGGTCGGCCTCGGCGACGGCCTCAGCCGCATCGGCAAGCGCTGCATGATCGCGCTGCGCGAGCCCTCGCTCGGCCCCTGCTTCGGCGTCAAGGGCGGCGCCGCCGGCGGCGGCCATGCCCAGATCGTTCCGATGGAGCAGATCAACCTGCACTTCACCGGCGATTTCCACGCCATCACCAGCGCGCACAACCTGCTCGCGGCGATGATCGACAACCATGTCTACTGGGGCAATGCGCTCGGCCTCGACACGCGTCACATCGCCTGGCGGCGCGTGATGGACATGAACGACCGCGCCCTGCGCCAGACCGTCTCCTCGCTGGGCGGCGCGAGCAACGGCTTTCCCCGCGAGGACGGCTTCGACATCACCGTCGCCTCCGAGATCATGGCGATCTTCTGCCTCGCGACCGATCTCGACGACCTCGAGGCCAGGCTCGGCCGCATCGTCGTCGGCCGCACCCGCGACAAGCGCCCCGTCACCGCGGCCGACCTGAAGGCGACCGGCGCCATGAGCGTCCTGCTCAAGGACGCGCTGATGCCGAACCTGGTGCAGACGCTGGAGGGCACCCCCGCCTTCGTCCATGGTGGCCCCTTCGCCAACATCGCCCATGGCTGCAACTCCGCCATCGCCACCCGCGCCGCACTGAAGCTGGCGGACTACACCGTCACCGAGGCCGGCTTCGGGGCCGATCTCGGCGCCGAGAAGTTCTTTGACATCAAATGCCGCAAGACCGGGCTGAAGCCTGCCGCGGCCGTGATCGTCGCCACCGTGCGGGCGCTGAAGATGCATGGCGGGGCCGCGAAGGAGGCTCTCGGAACCGAGGATCTCGGCGCACTTCAGGCCGGGCTCGCCAACCTCGCCCGCCATGTCGGCAACATCCGAAAGTTCGGCGTGCCGCCGATCGTCGCGATCAACCATTTCGTCAGCGACACCGAGGCCGAGCACGCGCTGATCGCGAGCCATTGCCGCGAGCATCTCGGCGTCGAGGCGGTGATCTGCCGTCATTGGGCGGAAGGCGGCGCCGGCACCGAGGAACTCGCCCACAAGGTGGTGGCGCTGGCCGAGGGCGGCGACGCCGATTTCGCCCCGCTCTACCCCGACGAGATGCCGCTCTGGCAGAAGCTCGAGACCGTGGCGCGCGAAATCTACGGCGCCGCCGGCATTGCCGGCGACGCGAAGGTGCGCGCCCGCTTCGCCGAGCTCGAGGCCGACGGCTATGGCCACCTGCCGGTCTGCGTCGCCAAGACGCAATACTCCTTCTCCGCCGACCCGACCTTGCGCGGTGCGCCGTCGGGCCATGTCGTTCCGGTGCGCGAGGTCAGGCTCTCGGCCGGCGCCGGCTTCGTCGTCGCCATCTGCGGGGACATCATGACCATGCCGGGCCTGCCCCGTGTGCCGGCCGCCGAACGCATCCACATCGACGCGCAGGGCCGCATCGAGGGCCTGTTCTGAGGCGAATCGGCGCGCCGGCCGCGCGACAGCCTCGGCAATGAAAAAGGGCGCCGCGAGGCGCCCTTTTTGCTGGATGGTCGATTGGAGAGGTCGGTCAGACCTGCGGCTGCGGCTCCAGCCCGGCATCGGGCTCGTCGCGCTTGCGTCCCTTGCCCGCGCTCGGGACGGCCGAGCCGCGCGGCGGCTGCGGGGTGTCGTCGAGATCGCGCGTCGGGCGCTTGCCGGCGATCAGGTCGCGGATTTCCTCGCCGGTCAGCGTCTCGAACTCGAGCAGTGCCTCGGCCACCGCCACGAACTGCTCGTGATGGTCGGTGAGGATCTTCTTGGCGTCCTGGTAGCCGGTATCGACTAGCTTCTTGACCTCGGCGTCGATCTTCTGGGCCGTCGACTCCGAGATGTTCTGGCTGCGGCCCATCGACATGCCCAGGAACACCTCTTCCTGGTTGTCGCCATAGGCGACCATGCCGAGTTCGTCCGAATAGCCCATCTGGGTGACCATGGCCTTGGCCATCTTGGTCGCCTGCTGGATGTCGCCCGTGGCGCCCGAGGTGACGTTCTCGCGGCCGAAGGTCATCTCTTCCGCCACGCGCCCGCCCATGGCGACCGCGAGCTGGGAGGTGAACTCCTTGTACTTCATCGAGTAGCGGTCGCCCTCGGGCAGGAACTTCACCATGCCGAGCGCACGACCGCGCGGGATGATCGTAGCCTTGTGCACCGGGATGCCGGCCGGGACATAGAGACCTACGATGGCGTGGCCCGCCTCGTGATAGGCGGTGAGCTTCTTCTCCTCTTCGGACATCGCCATGGATTTGCGCTCGGCGCCCATCATGACCTTGTCCTTGGCGTCCTCGAACTCGGCATGGGTGACCATGCGCTTGCCGCGGCGCGCCGCCAGCAGCGCCGCCTCGTTGACGAGGTTCATCAGATCCGCGCCGGAGAAGCCGGGCGTGCCGCGGGCGAGGATCTTGAGGTCGACGTCCGGCGCCAACGGCACCTTGCGGACATGGACGCGCAGAATCTTCTCGCGGCCGGCGACGTCGGGGTTCGGCACGACGATCTGGCGGTCGAAGCGGCCCGGGCGCAGCAGCGCGGGGTCGAGCACGTCGGGCCGGTTGGTGGCCGCGATGATGATCACGCCCTCGTTCGGCTCGAAGCCGTCCATCTCGACGAGGAGCTGGTTCAGCGTCTGCTCGCGCTCGTCGTTGCCACCGCCGAGGCCGGCACCGCGATGGCGGCCGACCGCGTCGATTTCGTCGATGAAGATGATGCAGGGCGAGTTCTTCTTCGCCTGCTCGAACATGTCGCGCACGCGGCTGGCGCCGACGCCGACGAACATCTCGACGAAGTCCGACCCCGAGATCGTGAAGAACGGCACATTGGCTTCACCCGCCACGGCGCGCGCCGTGAGCGTCTTGCCGGTACCGGGAGGGCCGACCAGCAGCACGCCGCGCGGAATGCGCCCGCCCAGCCGCTGGAACTTCTGCGGATCGCGCAGGAACTCAACGATCTCGGTCAGGTCTTCCTTGGCCTCGTCGATGCCCGCGACATCGTCGAAGGTGACGCGGCCATGCGCCTCGGTCAGGAGCTTGGCCTTGGACTTGCCGAAGCCCATCGCCCGGCCGGCCCCGTTCTGCATCTGGCGGGACATGAAGATCCACAGCCCGATGAAGATGACGAAGGGCAGCGAATTGACCAGCAGTGCCATGAACCAGGGCGTTCCCTCGGAGGGAGCGCGGGCCGAAACCTGCACGCCCTTCTGGGCCAGCGTCTTCAGCAGGGCCGGATCGCCATAGGGCGCGTAGGTCACGAAGCTACGACCATCCGAGAAAGTCCCGGAGATCTCCTGGCCGGCGACGACGACATTCGTGATCCGACCGGCCTCCGACTCGTTGATGAGCTGGCTGTAGGGGATCTCGTTGATGTTGGCGCGCTGGCTCGGGCTCTGGAACAGCGTCACGAGCGCCAGCACCAGAAGGAAGATCACCACCCAGAGGGCGAAATTGCGGAAGTTCGGATTCATCATCTGTCCGATCAGGCCTGCCGGACCAACCGGAAGAGGCCGAGAGTTTGCCACATCAATCTAGGTGCGGGCGAGCCCATTGCCAAGGGAAAGACATTTGAGCCCTTCCGCCTATGTTGCCGCAGGGTGAATGCCACGCCGGCGCGGCCGTTCCCGCCGCAGCGCCAGGGTGCCGTCGCCGGAGAGCACCAGCACCGCCCCTGCCAGGGTGCGTGTCGCCGGCCGGCCCG
>NCCO01000089.1:14885-27934 GCA_002279705.1 Allobosea sp. 12-68-7 | reverse complement strand
CGGGGCTCGTCGAGCGGCACAGCTTCGCGGGCGGACGCGTCCGGATCGAGCCCGCATCGGACTTCCACCACGATCATCTAATCGACACCGAGAACGGCACAGTCATTGAGTTCAGGTCGGAAGAGATCGACAGGGTACAGGCGCTGGTCGCGAGGGAGCTGGGCTTCGAGCTGACCGGGCATAGACTCGTGCTGTACGGGCGTCCGTTAGCCAAGGTGGCGCGCCGCCTGAAGCGCTGACGGAAGGCCAGACCGCAGCTGGCTTTCTGCCGCAGTCCGGCCTAGAGGCCTTCAGATCCCATATTGCTCCACCGCATGCAGACTGTCGTCGTCTCGGCGAAACGCGAATTGGGGCCCGGTCAACGAATTGCGAGAGAGCCGGTCGTGTCCGTTCGGCCGGGAGCGTCGTCTCCGCCGAAGGAATCGGCGAGCGCGGCGTCAGGCCGGCTAATCTCGACTTTACCGGCGACCATGGGCTGCATGCGCTCTGGTCCGAGGCTCTTGAGCATCGCCCGGAAACTCTGGTGCATTCCGCCGTCCAGATGCGCGTAGCTCATCGCCGGCGTGCCGCTCCCGATCAGCTCGGCGAACCGGGCCTCGTCGCGCGCCTGGCGCTGCGACACCAAGGGCTGCACCTCCGGGGCGATGTCGTAGGTCGGGCACGCCTCAGCCGGCGAGAATGGTCCCGCCCCCTCCTCGGCGTTGAACACGTAGCGGCGACCACAGGCCGCAAGCCGGGGTGGCTGCTTCGTTGCCTCGAAGTGGTCCGAGCCTTCCTTCAGGTTTTTCCAGAAGGCGAAATGGGCGTTGTTGCGGTGCCGCGACATATTCTCGGGCGTCATCCGGAACGGCAGCGCCTGGACCTGGAAGCTGCGCTGCCCTCCGGCGAAGGCCTCGCGCGCCAGACCGTAGATCTCGGTGACGCCGTCGTCGGTCATGGCGAAGCAGCCTGCCGAGGTGCAGGCGCCGTGGACCATAAGCGCCGAGCCGGTGGCGCCTTGCGACTTCTCTAGTGGGTTGGGGTAGCCGAGGTTGAAGGACAGGTAGAACTGCGAGCGCGGGTTCATCAGGTCCGCGGTCACCGTGTAGAACCCCTCCGGCGCCTGTCGGTCGCCCTCGCGCTTCTTCGGGCCAAGTTGGCCCGACCAGCGGCACATCGGGTAGGTCTTGAGCAGGGCGTACTGCCCGCTGCGGTCGCGCTTCCAGACCTCAAGCTCGCTCTCTTTTTTGAAGATCCGGACTAGGATGGGATCGCTCTGGCTCATGCCCTTGCCGGACATCTCCGAGACCAGCCGTGCGGGGAGCGGTTGAAGATGCCGATCGTCGCCCTCGCCAGTGACGCAGCCCGAGAGGGCGAGCGCGCCAAGCACGAGCCCGAGTGCAATACGCAAGGTCGAGATACGGATGGGTGAGAACATGCAAGAATTTTTGCGCGAACGAAGCTGACAAATCGTCAAAAAGGACAGTTAACGGCTTGCTACAACCTGATGCCACTTGAGGTTCAAGAGAAAATTTGCGGCGTCCTCCCTGAGCCTGGACGTCTGGTCCACCAGCGCCGGAGCGCGACAACCGACCAGATCGCCTCCACGACGCCGAAGGGCCAGGCACCCTGCAGGAAGCCGTACACCGAGCCGAGCGCACAGGCGACGGCGAAGCCTAGAACGAACCAGTGGCTGCGCTGCTCGAAGGCATAGGTAGCTAGCATGAGCGTCACGGCGAAGAGGCCGAAAAGGGTGAGGTTGTCCATCGAGCGATCTTGTACATGGCGGCGATGGCACCCGTCGTATCCGATTCCGTTCGCCGAAGGAGATACTGAGCTGCGACGCCCAGTCGCATCACATTGAGGACTTCTGTGCTCGGATGCGCTTGAACCTCAAGCCACTTCAGGTGCGATCAAACCGCCAAGGGAGATTTTTCATGTTCGCACGTCGCACGCTGCTTCGACTCTCTGCCGGTCTCGTCGCCACCAGCGTCATCGGCCAATCGGCGAATGCCCAGCCCGCCCTTGCCGCCAAGCTGCTGGAGCCCGGCCCGCTCCCGGAGAAGGTCTTCGGGGCAGCTGATGCGCCGGTCACGGTGATCGAGTACGCCTCGCTCACCTGCCATCACTGCATGAACTTCCACACCAACACGTGGCCGGCGTTCAAGGCGAAGTACGTTGATACCGGCAAGGTCCGCTTCATCGCGCGCGAGTTTCCGCTCGACCCGCTTTCGGCGGCAGGTTTCATGCTGGCGCGCTGCGGCGATGAGGCGAAATGGTATCCGATCGTCGACATGCTCTACAGGACGCAGGAGGGCTGGGCTCATGCCCAAAAGCCGCTTGATGCTCTAACCCAGACGATGAAGCAGGCCGGATTCAGCGAGGAGAAGGTGAATGCCTGTCTCCAGCGAGAGGACCTGTTCCGGGCGGTCCGCCAGATCCAGGAGCGCGCGAACAAGGAATTCGGCGTGAACTCTACACCGACATTCTTCGTCAACGGCGAGAAGCGGACGGGCGCTCTGACGATCGACGAGTTCGACAAGATCCTTGCGCCGCTGCTGGCAGGGCGCTGATCACGCGGTGAACTGCGATGCTAGCGAGACCCCTTGAGCGCGGCAGTGACGACGTCCGGACGACCAAGGAAGCGGCCGAGATCCTGCCAGACGTTCTGGTTCTCAGGGGCCTGACGTCGGATGAACGTCAGGCCGGATTTCGACCAGGGCAGGACCTTGTCAGTCTGGTTGTCGAGGACGAACTCGCCGCGGTCGGTGACGACGGTGAGAACAGCGTGGCCGCCGCCTTCCTTGTCGATCACCACGGTGATCAGCAGCGCCGAGAGGGGCCAGCCGCGCTTGACCAGTTCGCGCCGCTTCTCGAGGACGTAGTCCTCGCAGTCGCCCTTGCCGGTCTTCGCATAGTCCCAGTTCTCGATGACGCCGAACTGGTCCTGGTCCGTGACCGGCTCGATCGCCTGGTTGAACTTGAGGTTGATGGTCAGGAGTTCACTCCAGGCCCGGTCGTCGAGGCGCATGACGGTCTGCGCCGAGCGAGGCGTCCGGCAGTCGGTCGGGTTGTCGTCGCAGAACTGCGACCAGCCGATCGGCGTGCGCGAGGATTGGCCGGCGTGGAGATGGGCAAGGTCGGTATTGCCGGACGCGAAGGCTGGCGTGACCAGGGTCGAAGTCGCGATAGCGAGGACCATCGCGGCGATAACGCTCTGCCTTTTTTTCATGACGCTCTCCGTGTCGTTGAGAGCGTCTCTAGAGAAGACGCGTTGAATTCACGCGAAATCAGACCCCTGAATTATAGGCCTAAGATTCAGAATTCATTGATGTTTCTTGCCATTTTGTCAACCTTAAGGAAGGCTTTCGCCATGGACCGTTTCGCTGCAGTCGACGGCGCTGGCCGTGCGCTCGCCGCCACTTCCGCCATGCCAATGCTCGTAGGCAAGGCATCATGAAATCGCGCAACGGCGCTCTGGCGGCAGCCCTGATCGTATTGGCGGTCTTGTTCTACGCGGTCAGCGTCGTGCGGATGCGAGAGGCGGAAGATCGCCGCCACCAGACGGACCCCATGGCGCATTCCTCAAGCACTGGGCCGTCGTCTCCCCCGCCTTGACGCCGCCCACGCGTGAGCACGTCGTGAGAGCCTACTATTCCCTCGCGCCTCCTGGCAGAACTCGCCCTCGGCCTACAAGGGCGTAATGTGGCCCTCGGCATTTCTGATCGCACCGTCCTCGACCTGAATCGTCGTGTGGGTCAGCCCGAATTCCGAACGCATGACGGCGCTCGCCGCTGCGAGGACCTCGGCCGATCTTGCCATGTCATCGACGACGAGATGGCAGCTCATCGCGTCCAGGCCCGACGTGATGGTCCAGACATGCAGGTCGTCGACGGCGACGACACCTGGAAGCGCCGCGAGCTTGGCCTCGAGCAGCTTCAGGTCGACCTCCGGCGGCGTTCCTTCGAGCAGGATGTGCACCGCCTGCTTCAGTAGGCTCCAGGTGCGCGGCACGATGAACAGGCCGATCCCCGCACCGACGATCGGATCCACGAGCCTCCAACCGGTGACCAGAACGAAGATCGCCGCGACGATGACGCCGAGCGAACCCAGCATGTCGCTCAGCACCTCGAAATAGGCGCCCTTGACGTTCAGGCTTTCGGACGAGCCGCCCGCAAGCAGCTTCATGCTGACGAGGTTGACGCCAAGTCCCACGATCGCAACGACCAGCATCGGGCCGCCGATGATCTCGGGCGGGTTTTGAAAGCGCTGATAGGCCTCGTACAGGATGTAAACCGTCAGGAGCAGAAGGACGACGGCGTTGGTCAGCGCCGAGAGCACCTCGGCGCGGACATAGCCGAATGTCTTCTCCGGTGTGGCCGGCCGCTCGGCGAAGCGGATCGCGATCAGAGCCAGAGCGAGACCACCCGCGTCGGTCAGCATGTGAGCGGCGTCAGCCAGAAGCGCGAGACTACCTGTCCAGAGTCCGCCGACGACTTCCGCGACCATGAACGCCGTGGTCAGGCCGAGCGCCATCGCGAGCCGGCTTTTGTGCTTGCCTGCCGCCGTGCCGGGCGACGGTACGCCTGCATGCGAATGTCCCGAACCCATGGCGTTTCTCCAAGTCGAAATTCGTCGAGGCCAAGCGCTGGAGTCTGCGCTAGAAGCCCAGAAAGATGATCCCGACGCCGAGGAATAGGATGAGCCCGCCGAGGATGCCGCTCTCGTAGCGCTCGAGGAATTCAAGACGCAGACGCTCGATTCCCGACATCGTCAGCCAAGTGAAGAGGACCATCCCGGAAATCGTTGCGACCGAGAGTACCGCGCTCAGAAGGACGAAGCCCGACCAGCCATAGGAGATCCCCGACAGATAGACCGGCAGGAAGCCTTCGCAGGGCGAGAAAGTCAGAAGCGTGAACAGGCTGACGATGACCGCACGGTCGGATCGAACGGTCACCGACCTGCCGCCGCCGGCGGCTCTGGCGGAGGTTTCGGCCGGCGAAGCCGCGTGGGCGTGCTCCTCATAATGCAGCGCATGATGCTGCGCATGAGAACCATGGGTAAGGGCGAAGGTTGCATCGAATTGGTGCGGCTCGGGAATTTCCTCGACCGATTCCAGAAAGCCGTCCCTCGCCACGAAGGAGAACGAGTGCCGTGTTCCATCGGGCCGCACGGTTTCGAGCGCGACCGCCTCGACGCGAGGAGTTTCGGAACCCGGTTCCGCCCTCAGGCGGAACCGCGGCGGCACGCCATCCTCGAAGATATCAAGCAACAGCACGCCATGGCCGGTATCGATCCGCTTGGCCTCGTCCTCGTGGCGATGGTGCGGATGCGCGCCATTGCCGGTCGCCGCGTGCGGATGATCATGCCCGCCGTAATCGGCGTGGCTGTGACCTCCATGGCCGCCATGACTGTGGCCGCCGGATCCGAAATGACTGTGACCGTGGCCTTGGCCGCGGGCCTGCCGGAACAGGTAGTAGAGACCGAACAGGATCAAGGCGCCACCAGCGATCCACGGGAAGATCGTGCCGGTCCATCTGCTCGTCTCTATCCCGAGCCAGATGACCAGAACGCCGAGCACGGTCGTGAACAGGACATGGCCTGCGCCGCAGACCGCCACCACCAACAGTGTCTTGCCCTTGCTCCAGCGTTGCCCGCGTCCCGCCATGACGAAGGGCAGCCAGTGAGTCGGTATGGCGGCATGAGCGAAGGCGACGACAAAGCCGGTCGCCATGATCGAGAGAAAAAAGGTTTCAGTCATGGCACCGTCATCCTGGCCGGTTGCGATCGTGGCCGGTTCAGTCTCTTCCTATCCTCCTGGATAGGATACTGAAAGTCTATGCAACACGTCGCAGGCCAATTCTCTTTCCAGGCGATCGCGGCGAGCCCCGACAGGACGCAAGACGACGTGAAGACAAAACCGAGACGAAGCCGCCTGCCGCCGGCAAGGCGAGTCTGCCAAGACGAGCTCAAACACGCGACAGACACGCAATTAGCGGGCGCTCAAATGTGATCGTTGTGCTCCGGTTCGCCGAGGTTCTCGACGCGAATATCGGCGGAGAGACGACCGGCACGTTCAAACACGAATGTCACCGGGATGAAGCTGCCGGGCTCGACCTTGGCGTAGAGGCCGATCAGCGTGATCTGATGGGTCCCCGGCCTGAGCGACACCCTGCCTTTCGCCGGCAAGGCAAGCTCGTCGAGTTCCACCGGGCGAACGATACCTGTCTTGGTGTCCAGCGCCTTCAGGATGGCGTGATGGGCAGCCGCCGTCTCGATCTTGAGAAGCCGATCCGGTCGAACACCGCTGTTGGCGAAGGTCGCGTAGAATGGGAACTGGTCACCTTTGAGCGCCGTTCCCTTCGCCCAGGGATGGATCACGGCGACGCCGCCCCGCTGGGCGACCGTTTCGGGATGAATCTGTCCCATCGCGAGCAGACCAGCCCCGAGCAGCGCGGCAACCCCAAAGAGTCGCCAAGCCGCAGCGTTTGAAAGCAGCGCGAACGGCTTGACCTCGGCGGCAGCCACCGCTGCGAGCCACTGCCGGGCCCGCTTCAAGGCCGGTCTCCTTGCGCATCTGGAGCGACCTTCACCTCCGATGGAACCTCTGATCGTGCCTTGCGATAGTCGGCAAGGACAGCCACCAGCATCAATCCGACACCGGCCGAGATGGCGATATCGGCGCCGTTGAAGGTCGGCCAATGCCAATCCCCCCAGTGAAGGTCGATGAAGTCGGCGACGGCCCCTTGGCGCCAGCGGTCATAGGCGTTGCCAAGCGCACCGCCTGCGATCAGCGCCAGACCGATCCGCTCCAGTCGGATCTGGCTTCTGACGGCCCACATCATCAGGCCGAGCGCGACGGCGACCTTGAACGCGGCCAGCATGCCAGGCCATTCCTCCAGCGTGTCCCGTCCGATCCCGAAGCTGACGCCGTAGTTGAAGCCTAGGCGCAGGTTGAGGAACGGCGCGATCTCGATGACGCGCGGCGGCGCCATGACATAGGTCAGGACGAGCCATTTCGAGAGCTGGTCCAGCGCCGCAGCCGCGACCGTCCAGCCCAGCACCTGTCCGAGCCGCTTCTGCGTCGTCATGGCGTCGTGCCCTCCATGCGACGGTGCGTTCCGATCCAACGTCGGACCCGTTGCTGGTAGTCGTGGTATGGTTGGCCGAGCGTCTTAACGAGTACGCGCTCCTCGATGCGGACCTGGAGGACGATTGCGACCAGTAGCGCCAGCGTCAGCGCCGCCTGGATAAGGCCGGGCAGCACGATGAACAGCCCGACGAAGAGCAGCGCTTGTCCGACGAAGACCGGGTTGCGCGAGATCGCGAACGGGCCGTTGTCGACGATCGGACCGAGTTCGCCCTCCGCCGCGCCGATGCGCCAGGAGACGCCCATGTGGCGCTGGGAGATCAGCGCTACGCAGGCTCCGACCACGACGAAAAGATGGCCGAGGATATCGAACCACGGGCCATCCAGAACACGAGAAAGTGGGTCGGCCGTGATCGGGTTTCCGACCAGCGCCAGCACGAGCGGCCAGATCACCGCGCCGGCGAAGGCGAGACGGAAAAGCGTGGCCGGCAGGGCCTGCTTCTCGCGCCCCTTTCCGAAGAGCCAGACTCGCCGTCCCGCTTCCTTGGCGAGGATGGCCGACATGGCGAGGAAACTGATGACGTAGACGACAGCCATCAGGTAGCTGGCGATTTCCATGCCCGACATGGTGTGCTGCTCCCGCTCAACCTGCGCGGCCGGCGTTGAAGCGCAGGAGCCGCAGGGCGTTGGCGGTGACGATCACGGTGGCGCCGGTGTCGGCGAGGATCGCGACCCAGAGGCCGGTGTAACCGAACACCGTGGTGACCAGGAACACGGCTTTCAGCCCGAGCGCGATGGCGATGTTGACACGGATGTTGCTCATCGTTGCCCGCGCCAGCCGGATCATCGCGGCGACGTCGCGAACCCGGCTTTTCAGGATCGCCGCGTCGGCGGTTTCGAGCGCCACGTCCGTGCCCGAGCCCATCGCGACGCCGATGCCGGCGGCAGCCAGAGCCGGCGCATCATTGATGCCGTCGCCGATCATCATGACCGAGGTGTCGGCCGACAACGCCTTGATCGCCGTCACCTTGTCCTCCGGCATAAGCTCGGCCTTGTGCTCCATGCCGAGCGAGCCGGCGATAGCTGCCCCTGTCCGGGCGTTATCGCCAGTCAGCATCAGCGAGCGGATGCCCATCGCCTTCAACTCGACGATGCCGGCGGCGGCGTCCTCGCGCGGCTCGTCGCGCATCGCGATCAGACCCGCGAGGACGCCGTCGGCGATCACGGCGGCGACGGTCTTGCCCGCCGTTTCCAACTGCTCCACGGCGGCCTTCGCCTGGTCGTCGAAGGTCGCGCGCGAGAGGGCATGGCGCGGCGCGCCAACGAAGATCGCGACGCCATCCAGCGTTCCGGTGACGCCCTGTCCAGCGATCGCTTGTGCCTGCGTCGCGTTGCGCACGGGGATAGCATGCGCCTTCGCGCGCTCGATGATCGCCAGCGCCAGCGGGTGGCTCGATCCTGTCTCGACGGCAGCCGCGAGCTCGACGACCTCCCGTTCGGTACGCCCTAGCGCGACGACCTCCGTTACGCGCGGCCGGCCCTGCGTGAGCGTGCCGGTCTTGTCGAATGCTACAATGCCGGTCTTGGCTGCGGCCTCCATGACGACGCCGCCCTTCATCAGTAGGCCCTGGCGTGCGCCCGTCGAAAGCGAGGCGGCGATCGCGGCCGGCACCGAGATGACCAGCGCGCAGGGGCAGCCGATCAGCAGCAGCGTCAACGCCCGATAGGTCCAGACCGCCCATTCGCCGCCCAGCAGCAAGGGCGGCACGATGGCGACCAAGATGGCGAGCCCGACGATGGCCGGCATGTAGATCCGCGAGAACCGATCGATGAAGCGCTCGGTTGGGGCACGCGCCTCCTGCGCTTCCTCG
Organism: Allobosea sp. 12-68-7; assembly: GCA_002279705.1. Taxonomy (GTDB): domain Bacteria; phylum Pseudomonadota; class Alphaproteobacteria; order Rhizobiales; family Beijerinckiaceae; genus Allobosea. The sequence continues at coordinate 18,994 of NCCO01000089.1, read as the reverse complement.
ACCAGCCGGATGATGCGGGCGATCGTGTTGTCTTCAGCCGCCTTGGTGACGCGGACGCGCAGCGCCGCCTCGCTGTTGACCGAGCCGGCGAAGACCGGCTCGCCGACGCCTTTGGTCTTGGGAACCGACTCGCCGGTGACGGGGCTCTCGTCGATCCCGGATATGCCGTCCGTGATCTCGCCATCGGCCGGAATCCGGTCGCCCGGGCGCACCAGCACGATCTGGCCGATTGTGAGCGCCGAAGCGTCGATCGTGCGCGTTTGCCCGTTCTCCTCGACGATCGCGGTCTTGGGCACGAGTTCGCCGAGCGCGCGGATCGAGGCCCGGGCGCGATCGGCGGCGACACCCTCCAGCACCTCGCCGACCGCGAAGAGGAAGACAACCAGCGCCGCCTCTTCGGCTGCCCCGATGAACAGCGCGCCGGTGGCGGCGATGGTCATCAGCATCTCGATGGTAAAAGGCATGCCGATGCTGGCCGCCGCATAGGCCTTGCGGGCCACCGGGACGATGCCGATCACGCAAGCGAGGATGAACGCCCAGTGCGCTACGGCCGGCAAGACGAGGCTGGAAACCCAGGCGGCGGCGAGACAGGCGCCGGTGAGCAGAACGAGCCTGCCCTTGCCGGTCTGGTACCAGGACACGCCGTCCGGGGTTGCTTCGTGGACATGTCCCGGGTGTCCGTGCCCCTCGTCTGCATGCCCAGACGACGATGCCGGTACTGGCGTTCCACCCTCGGTGCTCAAGCGAGGCGGGCGAGAGGCCAGCTCCTTGGAAGCCCCATCGACGACCCGCGTGATCGTATAGCCCAAGCTGGAGACACGCTTCTCGACCTCCTCCGGATTGGTCTGTCTTTCGTCGAGCTTCAGCCTCAGTGTCTCTGACATCAACGACAGATTGACCTCCGAGGCGCCGGGCATTTTCTCGACGGCGCCGCGCACCTTGGCGACGCAACCGGCGCAGTCCATGCCGCCGATCTTCCAAGTCAAGGGATGGTCCAGCGACTGCGGCGCGCCATCGGTGTGGGGTTCTACGGCGACTGCTCCATGGCTGCAGCTACAGGCGCCGGACTGTGCCGTTGCCTTCGGCGCCTTCGGAATTGGCGTCACTCCGAAGCCCAGGCTCTGCACGCGCTGCGCGATGGCTTCTTCGGATGTGGTAGTCCCGGCCAGCGTCACCTTCAGGGTTTCGCTCATTAGCGACACGCTGACATCCGATACGCCTGGCATTTTCTCGATCGCGCCCCGCACCTTCGCGGCGCAGCCGCCGCAGTCCATGCCGGTGACCTTCCAACTGAGGGTCTCGGGCTCGGCATTTGAAGTCGTGGTCATGGCGGTGTCCGCTTGCAGGTGCTGCGAGACAACCTAGATACGATCTGTAGCCACTTGAGGTTCAAGAGGGAAAATGATGATGGACGCGAAAAATATCGAACGCGTCATGCCGATCGGATCCCTGTCGGATCGCACCGGCGTCAAGGTCGAGACGATCCGCTACTACGAGCAGGTTGGTCTATTGCCGCAGCCCGAGCGCTCAGGCGGAAACCAGCGTCGCTATGGACGCGCTCACGTCGAACGCCTTGCCTTCATCAAGCATGCCCGAGATCTCGGATTTCCCGTCGACGGCATCCGCGCCCTGCTGCGGCTCTCGGATAACCCAGGCATGGCCTGCGACGAGGCCCATGCGATCTCAGTCGCCCATCTCGACGACGTCAGGCACAAGATCGCCCGCCTGCGCTCGCTGGAAAAGGAGCTGGAGCGCATCGCCGCGACCTGTTCGGGCGGCGTCACGGCCTGCGACTGCGCCATTATCGAGGCTTTGGCCGATCATAGCCAATGCAGGAAAGAACATTGACGTCGCCGAGTTCGCATACTCGGAAGGCGAGAATCCCGGCTTCGAACGTCTGGATCCGGGCGGCCGTTTGCGGTCAGCTCTTGGCGCATCTCGCCCGGGTGACCGGCCACCAATTTTGGTTCTGATCTGACCTCAGGAGTGTCAGCTTCAAAGCAGTATGCTGAATAGGGCAGTCGGGCGCACGGCTCAGAGCCTGTTCTTGAAGCGCCAGCTTTGGTTGCCGGTCTCACCGAGGTCGCAAGTGTCGTGGTAGGTCATCGCACCCACCAGCCTAGAAGGCGGCCTGCCAAATCCAAACGGCGATCGCTACCGTCGCGCCCGACCAGACGATGACGACGAATGCCAAGCCCGCCCGGCTAACTGGGCGAACCACGCGGTGCTCTGCTGCGGTCCGGAATTCTGCCATTAGGTGTGTGGGAACGAGGCTGACGGCGAGCATAATGCCAAGTGGGACGATCATCAGGTCATCAAGATAGCCAAGTACCGGGATGAAGTCCGGGATCAGATCGATCGGCGAGAGCGCGTAGGCCGCCACTGCGGCAGCGGTCACCTTGGCTGCGGTTGGCGTCCTGCCGTCTCGCGCGGCGATCCAAAGTGCTACGACATCTCGCTTGATCGCACGAGCCCACGCCTTGACGTCATCGAGTGCTGACATGCCATTCGCCCGTCCTAAAGGGAAGCGGCGGTAACGTGACTAAGGCCCTGCCAGCCAATCCAGCCGGTATAGAGACCGACCAGCACGATAACGGCGGCGGATGCATACGGCGCTCGGCGAGCGAAGGTGCTGAAACCAGACCAACGACTCGCCACGTGCTTCAAGCTCAACGCAGCGATCACGCCGGCGGTCACCATAGTCAGCGCCAGCCCGATGCTGAAGCATATGACTAGGACGAACCCGAGGCTTAGCTGCTTCAGCTGCATGCAGAGCAGAAGGACCGTAATCGCCGCGGGACAGGGGATCAGACCGCCGGTCAGGCCGAACATGATTATCTGAGGCGTGGTGACGGTCCGCCCCTCGAAGCGCCTGCGAATGTCGGCGGCATGTGCGCGGGAGTGCGCATCGTCCTCGTCGCCGAGGTTCATGTGGCTGTGGCCGTGCTCCTCAAACGTCATCTCATATGATCGGCCACCGACGTTCAGAACGGCCGAGAACGCATGCGGCTCCGGGATCTCGTCGATGCTTTCGAGAACATCCCCTTTCTTGATGAACGCGAAGGTCTGGCGGTTGCCGTCGGAGCGGGCCGTCTCGATGGTCAAACCAACAGCGGCTGGTAGCGGACCGCTTTCGTTGCGAATGCGCCAGCGCGGCGGCACGCCGTCCTCGAACACCTCTACTGCGAGCGTGCCCTGAGGGGTCGAGAGGTGCTTTGTGTCGTCGCCGTGATGGTGATGTTCGTGCGCGTCCTCGCGCTGCTCGCGCCAGGTGCGCCATAGCATCCACAGTGCGACGCCTATGATAATGGCTGCTGATGCCAGCTGGAAGTAAGGCTCGCTCGCCTCGCCACCCCACTGCTGCCCGAAATACTGCCCGCCCAGCGCGATAATCCAAACGATCGCCGTATGGGAAACGGTTGCTGCCAGGCCGAGCATGACCGCCTGCCAGACCGTGCCACGGACCGCGATGATGAAGGCGGCCATCATCGTCTTCGAGTGCCCTGGCTCAAGGCCATGGAGAGCGCCCAGCAAGATTGCGGTCGGAATGAACAGCCAGGCGTGCGCGGTGCCTTGGGCAAGCAGATCGGGAAGCGACGTCATGTTCGTCTCATTTCAAATAGGTCCGCACCACCTCGATCAGGTCCGCCGCGCCCTTGGCCCGGTCGGCATCGTGCTCGCTGTCCGGGTCTACGACGTGATGTCGGATGTGATCTTCCATCAGCTCTGCCGTCAGGCCGTTCGTAGCGCCGCGCAATGAAGCGACGAGCATGAGCACGTCGGTACAACCCAGTTCGGCTATGAGCGCGCGCTCGACCGCTTCCACCTGACCTTTGATCCGGCGAACCCGAGCGAGCAGCTTCGATTTGTCTTTGACGGTGTGGGACATGGCGGCCTTCTCTTGATAGCATAGGGGGGTACCCTATATGAGTCCACTCAATTCAACGCGAAAGACCGATCTAACATGCGCAAGGACGATCCCTGCATTCAGGTCTGCCAATTCGACGGCCGGACTGGTTGGTGCGTGGGGTGCGGCCTGACCGTTCCCGAAATACGGTCATGGAATAAACTGACCCCCTTCATTCGCAACTCTCTCGTTCGGGAACAAA
>NCCO01000089.1:0-14828 GCA_002279705.1 Allobosea sp. 12-68-7 | reverse complement strand
AAGTGAGTGGCGTCAGAGATGCTCCTCATCGAGTAAGAGTGCCTCCGCTGAAAGGGCTACCACTTCAAACGCGTTGTCGCCCTTCGTCGCCTGAAGCCGGTCTAGCGGGGGCATCGCCTTCACGCAGGGCGGGCACTAGGTTGCCCGCCTGGCATTAGTTGATCGGAGCGCCGCTCCTCGCGATTATACCGCGGTCGCACGGGCACACCGTCGTGCCTTGGGCAGGCGGCGATAAGATCATCGGGACCAGTAGGTGCTGCCGCTCCGATAGAGTACATAGGTTGCGACCACGACGATTAGCGTCGCGAAGATGCGGTTGAGCGTGTCCTTTTGCGCCGAAAGCCGCGTCGCCAGCAGCATGCCCAACACGCCTCCGATGATACCTCCGCCGATAAACTCGGCGGCAACAGTCCAATCGATCATACCCGATGCGGCATAGTTGAGCGCCGTCGCCAGCCCGAAGGTCCCGACGGCGAGCAGCGAGGAGCCTACGGCGTCGATGGTTCGCATGCCTGTCGCCAGGATGAGGCCTGGAACGATCAGGAACCCGCCGCCGATCCCGAAGAAGCCAGATGCTGCTCCAGCCACGATCGCCACCGATCCCGTCAGCAGGCACATCCGAAGATCGACGGGCTTTGGCACGGCAGGCGCTGTTTTGCGCGGGCGCAACTTCAGCGCACCGACGACGAGCATCAGCAGGCCGAACAGAAACAACAGGCGCTGCCCGTCCATCGCCTTGCCGAGCGTCGATCCTATCAGGGCGCCGATCGCGCCAATGAGCGCGAAGACGATCGCGCATTTCCACTGCACATGGCCCTTGCGGGCATGCCCGATCAGATTGGCATAGGCGTTGACCGAGACGGCGAGCGCACCGGTTCCAATCGCGATATGAGGCTGTGCGATGCCGACGGCATAGAGCAGCAAGGGAGTCGCCAGGATCGAGCCGCCGCCGCCGACGAGCCCGAGCGTGAAGCCGACGAGGCTTCCCGAGCCAACCGCGGTGAGGATCTGAGCGGTCATGATGCGCCAACGACCGGAGTTGGTGTCATCGGCTTGGGAACGAGCCGGTCGTGGACGACCATGCCCGCCAGCATGGTGCCGACGAAGAGCACGACCGGCGCGAGCCCGAGGGACAGCGAGGCCAGCGCCGGCCCGGGGCACAGACCAGCCATCCCCCAGCCGACCCCGAAGATGGCGGAGCCGAGGATCAAGCGGGTGTCGATCGGTGTCGTCGCCGGCAGGTTGAAGCTGTCATCGAAGGCCGGGTGCTGTAGTCGCCGACGCATGGCCATTCCCGCAAAGGCCACCATCACGGCGCCTCCGAGGACGAAGGCGAGGCTAGGATCCCAGCCGCCGCCCACATCCAGGAAGCCGCGCACGCGGGTGGGATCGAGCATGCCCGACAGCGACAGGCCGAGCCCGAAGACGGCGCCACTGACGAGCGCGGTCAGGATTTGCATCATTCGGTTCATGGCGAAACGAGCCTCATCAGCGTGACGGTTGTGACCCCTGCGCTCAGGAAGGTGAGTACGGCCGCGATCGAGCGCGGCGACAGCCGGGCGAGGCCGACGATGCCGTGGCCGCTGGTGCAGCCCGAACCCATGCGCGTGCCGAAGCCGACCAGCAGCCCGGCCAAAGCGATGACCGGCAGCGACGCCGTGATGGTCACGTCCGGCCAATTACCCGCAAGCAGGCGGTAGAACAGCGGGCCAAGGATCAGCCCGATGACGAAGGCTGCGTTGGTGGGGATCTGCGCGCCCTGCGCGAGCCTGCCGAGAATGCCGCTGATGCCGGCAACGCGGCCGTTGAGAAGGAGCAGCATCGTGGCCGAGAGGCCGATCAGCATGCCTCCCAGGAGCGAAGGCCAATAGGGAGTCATGATGCGAAGTCCTCTGCGCAGAAGATTGCGTGGAGCGCCTCGACGAGATGGGCGGCCTTCTGCTCCGTCAGGCGATAGAAGATCTGCTTGGCCTCGCGCCGCGTCGCCACGATGCCGGCCTCGCGCAGGATGGTGAGCTGCTGCGAGAGCGTTGGCTGCCGGATGCCGAGTTCTTCCTCAATCTGGCCCACGGAGTACTCGCCCTCGACGAGGGTGCAGACGATCATCAGCCGGTTGCGGTTGGCGAGCGTCTTGAGCAGGCCTGCAACTTCTGTCGCCCGGCTCGAAAGCTCGGCCCGGGTCATAGACGGCCTCAACAACTGTGTCATGGCGCATCGTCCCAGGCTGCCCCGACCAGTGCATCGAGCGGGATCTTCAAATATCGCCGACCATTCGTTTCAGGCTCGGGCAAGCGCCCGCCACGAATGTTCACCTGCAGCGCATGCAGGATCAGCTTGGGCATCGACAAGGTCCTGTCGCGGGCCTCGCGCAGAGCAACGAAGCCGGCCTCGTCACGCCCGACGATGTGCGCGTTCGACTGCTTCTGCTGGCCGACCGTGCTTTCCCAGCGTGGAGCCCGGCCATGCGGCTGATAGTCGTGGCCTGTAAACAGGCGCGTCCCGTCAGGCAACGCCAGGATCGCCTGGATCGAGCTCCAAAGCGCCTTGGCGCTACCACCGGGGAAATCCGCCCTGGCCGTGCCGCCATCGGGCATGAACAGCGTATCGTGGACGAAGGCGGCGTCTCCAATCACATAGGTGATCGAGGCCAGCGTATGCCCCGGCGAGAACAGCACGGAAACGTCGAGAGAGCCCAGTTTGAACCGCTCACCATGAGCGAAGAGCCGGTCCCATTGCGAGCCGTCCGTCGCGAGCTCGGGCCAGTTGTACAGGCCCTTCCAGAGCCTCTGGACGGCAACCACATGTTCGCCGATCGCGGTCTGCGCGCCAGTCTGCGTCTTCAGGTATTGGGCAGCAGAGAAGTGGTCGGCATGGGGATGCGTGTCCAGAATCCATTCGACGGTCAGGCCCTGCTCGCGGACATATGCAAGGATGGCGTCGGCCTGGGTCGTAGCGGTCGCGCCCGATTTCTCGTCGAAGTCCAGCACCGGATCGACGATAGCGCAGCGCTTCGTAGCCGGGTCGGTCACGACATACTGGATGCTGAACGTACGCGGATCATAGAAACCCTGGACCCGCGGCTTAAGGGTCACGCGCCGGTCGAGCCAGCCCTTCGCGCCGGCAAGGTCGAAGCCAAAACGAGTGCCGAAATCGAGCACGTCGTCGGCCTCCATACGGCCGTCTAGCACTTCGCCGAGTGCATAGAGCGTCAGGGCGCGCATTCCGGTTTTGCAATGGGCGAAAACCGGCCCTTGAGTCTGCCTGAGACCGCTTTGGAACGCTGAAACATCGGCGTCCGTGATGGTAGCACCCGTCACCGGGATGAAGGCGTACGCCACCCCGGCTTCCTCGGCGGCCTTCTGGTCTGCTGCAGAGCCGGGCTGTACAGCGTCTTCGGCATCGGGCCGGGCGTTGATAACCCTCTTAAAGCCTTGCGACGCTAAGAGAGGGAAGTCTCCCTCAGTTGGTTGGGCGCCGATAGATAGCGTCTCGGAAATTTTGATCGGTTGCATCGCCGGCCTCCAGGGCTGGTCTAGGATACGATATATCATTAAATAGAATGTATATTGATAGTTTCAAGGGGCTCGTTGCGGCACCCCCCTCTACCACGAGACGGGGTCAGTATTTGGGACCAACCTTGGGAAGAAGAGCGAGCATGCGTCGGAAGGGAGGGAGACTTGGTCGGAAACCGATTGAGACGACGTCGGCGCTATGGCAACGGAGGCTGATTCACGGTTGACGAAGCGATGACTGACCTGTCCGGAAGCCCGAACCCGCCGATCACGCGAGGCCGCCTGGAGCGGCTGCGCCGGCATGGGCGCGCTCGGTATCTCCGCTTCCGACGCAGTTTCCCGCGGTTGATCCGCACGGACGAGATGTGGCTCGTCCTGCTCGCCGGTTTCGTCGGGATCGGCGCGGGACTCATCGTTGCCACGATGATCGCGATCTCGCGGATTCTTCATCTGCTGCTGTTCGCCACCTATAGCGGTGACGTCAGTGGCGCGGCCTATGTCGATCCGCTTCGCATCGTTGCCGTGCCGGTGATCGGTGGCGCCATCATCGGCCTGCTGAGCGTCGTGCTGTCACGCAGACGTCGAACGGCGATCGTTGATCCGGTGGAGGCGAATGCCCTTCACGGCGGCCGGCTCTCGATCAAGGACAGTCTGATCCTGATCGTACAGACACTGATCTCGAACGGCTTCGGGGCCTCAGTCGGACTTGAGGCGGGCTATACGCAAGGCGGCGCGGCCTTGGCGTCGGGACTGGCTCGCGCGTTGCAAATCCGTCGGGCCGACATGCGCACGCTTGTCGGATGTGGCGCGGCCGGCGCGATTGCGGCAGCCTTCAACGCGCCGCTCACCGGCGCCTTCTATGCCTTCGAACTGATCATCGCCTCCTACACGATCGCTGCGCTCGCCCCGGTCATCGTAGCCTCGATTTGTGCCGTCGCAGTCGCCCGCGTGCTGACGACGCCGCTGTCGTTTGAGATCGGGTTCGCCGGATCGTTGAGCGCCAGCAACTATGTGCTCGTGATCGTCATTGGCATTGCCGCGGCGGGGCTGGGCATTCTGATCATGCGCGGCGTCGCCTTCACCGAGACTCTGTTTCGCGCCAGCCGGATCCCGACCTGGCTTCGGCCGGCGATCGGCGGCGCCCTCGTCGGATGTATGGGTCTGATTACCCCGACCGTGCTTTCATCGGGGCACTCTGCGCTTCATGTAGGCCTCGACGCGACGTTTCCGCCGCTGATCCTGCTGATGGTGATTGTCCTCAAGTCGCTGGCTTCGGCGGTGTCGATTGGGTCGGGCTTCCGAGGCGGGCTTTTTTTCGCGTCGCTATTTCTCGGGGCGATGCTTGGCAAGCTGGTCGCTTGGGTTTGGGTCGTTGCATTCGGCCTTCAGACACCGCCGCTCATCATCGCGGTCATAGGCATGAGCGCGCTCGCGACAGCCGTCCTCGGCGGGCCCTTGACGATGTCTTTCCTCGCGCTCGAAACGACAGGGAGTCTTCCCTTGACCATTGCGGTGCTGACAGCCTCCGTCGTCTCGTCGATCACAGTGCGCCGGCTGTTCGGCTATTCCTTCACCACCTGGCGCTTCCACCTGCGCGGCGAAGCGATCCGCAGCGCCGCCGATATTGGCTGGATCCGGGAGCTCAGCGTTGGCCGGATGATGCGGCGCGATGTTCGCACCGCGCCGAGCAGCCTGACGCTCGCCGAGTTCCGGCGAAAGTTCCCGCTCGGCAGCAGCCAGCGCGTAGTCCTGGTCGACGAGACCGGCCGCTATGCAGGCATCGTCCTGGTCGCGCATGCCCATGGGCCTGAGGTCGATGTCGAGACCGTGGTTGAGCTAGCCCTGAATCCCAAGGATGTTTTGCTGCCGCAGATGAACATCAGGGAGGCAGCCAGCCTGTTTGAATCCTCCAAAAGCGAAGAGCTTGCCGTCGTTGACGATCGCGCGACGCTGAGGGTCTTGGGCCTCCTCACCGAGCAGTATGCCTTACGTCGCTACAATGCTGAACTCGACAGTCGCAGTCGCGATACAGGGTCGATTTAGCTTCGGCAGGGTTTCACGAGCGGTGGCGGAATCCTCAGGGGAACGGCCTTCAGCGTGCCCAGTCAGATCTCGCCCTCGCGATTAAGCGGGAAGAACGACAACCCTAGACCCCTTCGGAATGCGGTTGTAGAGGTCGATCACGTCCTGGTTCATCATGCGGATGCAGCCTGACGACACAGCCTCGCCGATGGTGTCGGGCTCATTCGTGCCGTGGATCCGATAGAGCGTGTCCCTTCCATCCTTGAACAGGTAGAGCGCCCGGGCCCCCAGAGGATTGGCGTCGCCGCCCTTCATCCCGCCGGCCCATTTCGCATAGCGGGTGGGCTCGCGCTTGATCATGTCCTGTGTCGGAGTCCAGCGCGGCCACTGCGCCTTGCGCTCGACGGTGGCGGAACCGGTGAACTCTAGGCCCTCGCGCCCGACGCCGACGCCATAGCGCAGCGCCTTGCCGTGTTCCTGAACGAGAAAGAGGAACCGGTTCGCGGGATCGACGATCAGCGTGCCGGGTTGATGCGCGGTCGGATAGTCGACGAGCTGGCGCAGATTGCGTGGCTGCAGGTCTTCGAGCGAGACGGCGGGAACATGGAACGGCTCGCCGTCGACCTCGCCATAGCGCCGGAGATCGAGGGCACTGAACTGGGGCATCGGCGTCGCCGGAACCGGCAGTTGTGCGATCGTGGTACAGCCCGCCGCAGCCAGGGCGATCAGGAGGCCCGCCAGGCGGCGCGTTGGCTTGGAGAGGTGGGTCATGGAGGATGCGAGCCGGTCGATCACAGGCCTGCCTGCTTCTTGCGCGCGTCGGCGACGACCTGCTTGAAACCGGCGTAGTCCTGGGTGGAGGTCCGGAACGGGCCGATGAGGTAGGTCGGCGTGCCCTGCAGCCCCAGCGACTCCGCCTGTGCCATGTTGCGCCGGAGCAGCGCCGTGATCTGGGCGGCCTTGCCGTTTACATCCGCTTCGAGCCGGCCCATGTCGAGGCCGGCGCCCTTGAGCGCAGCAGCGATCTGCTCGCGGCCAAGCCGCCCTTTGGTCGCCATCAGTGCATCATGGGCCTTGGCATAGGCGCCCTGATGGGCGGCGGCGAGCGCAAGCTGCGCGGCATAGACCGAGGTCTCCGCGATCACGGGCCAGTCCTTGTAAATGAGCCTGATCTGGCCATCGTCCCGGACGAGGCGGGCGAGATCGGGGGCAGCCTTCTTGCAGAAGGGGCAGTTGTAATCGAGAAAGGCGACGATCGTGACATTGCCTTTCAGGTTGCCGGAGACCGGCGCCTCGGGATCGTTGAGGATGGCCTCGACATCGGGATCGCGTCCCTGGGCCAGCGCCAGTCCGGGAGCAGTGGCGAGGAGCAATGCGAAGCCGCTGATGATGATCCGGCGGTCGTGTTGCATCGGTCTGGTCCTCGTCGGCTGGTGAAGGCGGCGGCTTGTGCCGCCATGACTGCAGCCATCGGCGCGTCCCAGCTTAAGCCAGCCTTAAGCCGCACAGGGATGCTGCCCGTCCTGGAGAAGCGATGCGTGTTCTGATTGTCGAGGACGACCCCATTCTGGCCGACGGGCTCGCCGTCGGGTTGAAGCTCCACGGCGTCAGCGCTGAGGTCGTCGGCAGTTGCGCCGACGGCCGCCATGCGATTGCGGCAGGAGCCTTCGACGCGATCGTCCTCGACATCATGCTGCCTGACGGCTCGGGGCTCGATCTGCTGTCCAGCCTTCGACAGGCGGGCGACGAAAGCCCGATCCTGCTCCTGACGGCGTTCGATGAAACGCGCGATCGGATCGCCGGGCTCGATCGCGGCGCCGACGATTATCTCGGCAAGCCCTTCGACCTCGACGAGCTCGCGGCTCGCCTGCGGGCCGTGGTGCGGCGGCGCGATGGCCGGGCGACGGCGACCATCGCGGTGGCGGGCCTCGTCCTCAACCCGGCCAGCCATTCGGTCTCGCGCGACGGTCTCGCCATCGAGGTCACGCGGCGGGAATTTGCGATCCTGCGCGCGCTTGCCGAGCGGCCCGGCATGATCCGCTCGCGCACCTGATCCTCGTCGCCACCACCGGCCTGATCTGGCTGGCTGCGACCGCCTGGATCTATCTCGGCACCAAGGCGGAACTCGAACGCGTTCTCGATACGCGCCTGCAGGAGGCGGCGCGCATGGTCTCCTCGCTCGTCCGCGATGCCGGCGCCTCGGCGCCAGCCGCGATCGCCGCGACGCCGCAGATCGCCGCGAGCGAACCCGGCGGATACGAGCGACAGCTGTCCTGCCAGATCTGGTCGCTGGAGGGCCGGCTCGTCGCAGCCTCGACCGCGGCGCCCGCAGATCGGCTGTCCTCACATGCGGCCGGCTTCAGCGACAATGTGATCGCCGGCGAGTTGTGGCGGGTCTACGCCATCGAAGACGCCGCCAAGGGGGTCCGGGTTCTGGTCGGCGATCGGCTCGGCCTGCGGGATCGCCTCGTCAACGACCTCGTCTTGGGCCTAGTCGCACCGACGCTGCTGATGCTGCCGATCTTCGCCGGGCTGATCTGGATCAGCGTCGGGCGCGGCCTGTCGCCCTTGCGCGGGATCGCCGCCGATCTGCAGCAGCGCGCCGCCGACGATCTCGCCCCGCTGCACGCCAGGGTGATCGACGAGATCCGGCCGGTGACGGATGCGCTGAACGGCCTGTTGACGCGCCTGGACGCGGCTCGCCGACACGAGCGCGAGTTCACCGCCTTCGCCGCACATGAGTTGCGCACCCCGCTCGCCGGCATCCGCACCCAGGCCCAGATCGCCAGGGTGGCCGACACGAGCGCGATGCGGACCGCGGCGTTGGACCACATCATGCACGGCGTCGACCGGACGGCACGCCTGATCAGTCAGTTGCTGGCGCTCGCGAGGCTGGAGTCTGGCGCCGAGCCGAACCGGCGCGAGCCGGTCAATCTCGGGCAGCTGCTCCGAGACATCGATCGCGAAGGCCAGAGGCCGGCATCGATCATCGTCGAGATCGATGCCGGGATTGACGCGATGAAGGTGGAAGGGGATCCCGACCACCTGAAGCTGGCCCTGCGCAACCTCCACGACAACGCCTGTGGTCATAGCCCGGCTGGCGGTCGCGTCAGGTGGCTCAGAATTGGAGAGTTTGAGTTGGCAGTCGATGACGAAGGTCCCGGCGTTCCCTCGGACGAACTGGCTCTTATCAGGCAGCGTTTTTATCGCGGACGCGCGGCCCAAAATGCTGGAAGTGGGCTCGGGCTCGCGATTGTTGATGTGGCCCTTCACAAGGTACGAGCAGAGCTCACCTTCAGCACGCCTCCAAGCGGGCGGGGCCTGCGAGCGGCCGTGTCCTTCGCTCGATGTGTTTCGGCGTGCAAGTTTGACCCCGTGAGGCGGGGGATCGGCGTCCAACTTTGACCCCCTTGAGCCGGTTTCGGTGAGACTGTCCGTTCTGGTTTCAGACGGGCGGGCGGGGGATGAAGGGCGTGGATACGATTGCGCGGATCCGGCGCGAGTTTTCGGTCCGGGGGAAGACGATCAAGGAGATTGTCCGCGAGCTTCACGTCTCGCGGAACACGGTGCGCAAGGTGCTGCGTTCGGGCGCGACGTCGTTCGAGTACGAGCGGAAGGTTCAGCCGCAGCCGAAGATCGGGCCCTGGCGCTCGGACCTTGACCGGCTGCTGATGGCCAACGAGGGCAAGCCGGCGCGTGAGCGCCTGACGCTGATCCGGATCTTCGAGGAACTGCGAGGCCGCGGTTACGAGGGCAGCTATGACGCCGTCCGCCGCTATGCGCGGGGTTGGCGCCGCGAGCAATCCGCCGTCACGGCCGATGCCTATGTCCCGCTGAGCTTTGCGCCCGGCGAGGCCTATCAGTTCGACTGGAGCCACGAGATCGTCGTCGTCAATGGCGTGACGACCAAGGTGAAGGTCGCCCATCTGCGGCTCTGCCACTCGCGCATGTTGTTCGTGCGGGCCTATCCCCGCGAGAGCCAGGAGATGGTCTTCGACGCCCACGACCGGGGCTTCGCCTTCTTCAAGGGCGCCTGCACGCGCGGCATCTACGACAACATGAAGACGGCGGTGGAGACCATCTTCGTCGGCAAGGAGCGGGCCTATAACCGGCGCTTCCTGCAGATGTGCAGCCACTACCTGGTCGACCCCGTCGCCTGCACGCCAGCCTCTGGCTGGGAGAAGGGTCAGGTCGAGAACCAGGTCGGTCTCGTGCGCGAGCGCTTCTTCGCGCCCAGGCTCAGGGTCAGGAACTATGACGAGCTGAACGCCTGGCTGATGGATCAGGCGATCAGCTATGCCAAGGCGCATCGCCATCCCGAGCGACGCGACGTGACGATCTGGGAAGCCTTCGAAGCCGAGCGGCCGAGTCTCGTTCCCTATGTTGGGCGCTTCGACGGCTTCCATGCGTTGCCGGCGGCGGTGTCGAAGACCTGCCTGGTCCGCTTCGACAACAACAAGTACTCGGTTGCGGCGAGCGCGATCGGCCGGCCCGTCGAGATCCGCGCCTATGCCGATCGGATCGAGCTGCGTCAGGACGGCCGTAACGTCGGCGAGCACGCCCGTTCCTACGGCCGCGATCAGACGACCTTCGATCCCTGGCACTATGTACCGGTGCTGGCCCGCAAGCCGGGCGCCCTGCGCAATGGCGCGCCCTTCAAGGATTGGGTTCTTCCGGCTTCGCTGGATCGGGTACGCCGGAAGCTGGCGGCCGCGCAGGATGGTGACCGGCAGATGGTCGATATCCTGACCACGGTGCTGAGCGACGGCTTGCCCGCGGTCGAAGCCGCATGCGCCGAGGCGCTGAAGCAGGGCGTGCATTCGGCCGACGTCATCCTCAACATCCTGGCCCGACGCCGGGAGCCGGCTGCTGCGATCACCATCATGACGCCCGATGCGCTGCGCCTGCGTCATGAGCCCGCCGCTGATTGCGCCCGATACGACAGCCTCAGGAGAGCCGTGTGATGGAACGCTCGGAGATTCTCGCCACCATGGGCGAGCTCAAGCTCTATGGTATGAAGGCCGCCTTCGACGAGATCATCACCACGGCGGTGAAGCGCCAGCACGAACCCCAGCGTATCGTCGGCGATCTGCTCTCAGCCGAGATCGCCGAGAAGCAGGCGCGCTCGATCAAGTACCAGATCACCATCGCCAAGCTGCCGCTCGCCAAGGACGTCGGCGACTTCGTCTTCGATGGCACGCCGCTCAACGAGACGCTCGTTCGCGACCTGGCCGGCGGCAACTTCATCGCCCATCAGCGCAATGTGGTCCTCGTCGGCGGCACGGGGACCGGCAAGACCCATCTCGCCATCGCGATCGCCCGCGCCTGCATCCGTGCCGGTGCGCGCGGCCGCTTCTTCAACGTTGTCGATCTCGTCAACAAGCTCGAGGCCGAGGCTCGCGCCGGCCGGCAGGGTCGCATGGCCGACTATCTCTCGCGCATGGACTTCATCGTTCTCGACGAACTCGGCTATCTGCCCTTCGCCCAGTCCGGCGGCCAGCTACTGTTCCACCTGATCAGCAGGCTCTACGAACAGAGCTCCGTCATCGTCACCACCAACCTCGCCTTCGGCGAGTGGCCCTCCGTCTTCGGCGACGCCAAGATGACCACCGCACTCCTCGACCGGCTGACCCATCACTGCGATATCGTCGAGACCGGCAACGAGAGCTGGCGCTTCAAGAACAGGCTCTAAAACACGCGCCGCCGGCGACCCGGAGCCGGCGCGGCTGCGCAACCCAAACCAGCTCCGCCGCGCCGCCTCCTCACCGTCTCACCCCATCAAGGGGTCAAGATTGGACGCCGATCGGGGGGCAATATTGCGCGCCGTTTGACATGGCCTGAGCGAGTCAGCTGAATCCGGTCGCCATGTCGTGAGGTTGAGAGCGACTGATTTCCAGTTCAGCACGGGCACATTCACCATGGGTAAACCTGGGCCGTTTGGAGAGATACAAGCGTCAGCTCAGCTGAATGGAGTAGGATGGCGGCGCATGCGGACGAACTCACAGCAGGGGCGAAGGTGGCCAATCAGAGACATCGAACATGGCCGGTGGTGCCACCGCGCTCGGCCTTCTCGTGAGCGGCAGCGCACCAGCCTAGCGACGAGCCCCCTTGATGACGCTGGCGGTAAGCAAGCCAAGGCACCCGACCAGGAGCAGGAGCCCGATCAGGATCGAGTGGTCATGGACATATTGGACCATCAGCCAGCAGGCGGCGACGACGGCTAGGATCGAGAGGGCGAGCTGCTCGTCATCGACGAATAGGCCGACGATCTCATTGCAAATCAGGCGAAGAAGGGTCATCGGGCAACCTCGTCGGGACGGCGGGCGACAGAAATCAGGGCGAGCCCGGCCAAC
Source organism: Allobosea sp. 12-68-7 (assembly GCA_002279705.1). Lineage (GTDB taxonomy): Bacteria > Pseudomonadota > Alphaproteobacteria > Rhizobiales > Beijerinckiaceae > Allobosea. The sequence continues at coordinate 2,941 of NCCO01000089.1, read as the reverse complement.
AGGAAAATAGCCGCGAAGCCGAGAATAGCGGCGTCATGTCCGGGCCATTGCACACCTAGGCCTTCTCCTGTCCAAAAGACGCCGAAGGCCGAGAGCATGACGCCGACGCCAAATTTTAAGGTATTTTCGGGCACCCGCGAGAGAGGCTTGTGAACGGCGAAACCGATGACGAGGACCAGCAGGCAAGCAGCGAGCGCACCCAACGCGGCCGGCCAAAGCAGGCCGCGCCCTGCCCCCACCGCAATCACGATGAACACGACCTCGACCCCTTCCAGTACCACGGCCTTGAACGCCGCGAGTCCCGCGACCCAGTCAAGATGGGAGACGCGCCTGCGGGCCGCGTCCTGAAGGTGCGAGGATGAGGCCGAGTACGCCGAGCCCTGCGGCCGTTCCGGCCAATGCGGGTCGCCAGCCCTGAACGGTCCCGACAGCGAGCACAATGGTGAAGGCCTCGACCACCTCGACGATCGAGGCGAGGAAGGTGGCGGAGATAGCAGGCGCGGCAGTCGCCCAGGTCATCATGACCGATTCCTTCCAGGCGTCAGGAGGATAGCGGAAGCGTCAGTTGAATTCCGGCGACCATGAGCGCTGTTTGGAGGAGACGAGAATCCGAGGCGCGCACGGCCGATCGCTGACTTGGCCGGCGTCGACATGCTGGTCATCCCGGTATCCCAGTGTCACAATGGATTTCGAATCATGCATCATCCATAACTTTGTAATTGTAACCGCCGTAACATTCAAGGGGTTCCATGACCGCACTGGAATGGTTGCTGCTGACCTACAAGGTTCCAGCCGAGCCCGCCCGCAAGCGCGTCTCGATCTGGCGCAAACTCAAGGGGATGGGTGCGGTCTATCTGCAGGGCGGCGTCTGCGTACTGCCCAAGACCGACGACCACCTACGGCGTCTGAAAATGCTCGAAAACGAAATCGCTGAGGCGGAAGGGGAGGCCTTGCTGCTTGCAACAGTCGGCCTTGACGGCACGCAACAGGGCAAGATCATCGATCGTTTCAATGCCGATCGCGATGACGAATACAAAGAATTTATCGAGAAGTGCATCGCGTTCGAGACTGAAATAGCGCATGAAACCGAAATAAAGCACTTTACTTATGCAGAACTAGGGGAAAATGAGCAGGAATTAGCTAAATTCAAAAATTGGATGGCCAAAATTCAGAAGCTTGATTTCTACGGTGCTCCACTCAGTAAGGAGGCGATCGAACGTTTGGTCCGATCCGAGGCTATCCTTGATGTCTACGCGCACAACGTATTTGCGGCTCAAGCTGAGAACAGGTTGCCTGGAGAGGCAGGGCAGCTTTAGCGTCGGGGATACCTTCGTCGCGGCCAAAGTGCGACTGCTCGAAAAATGGCAGAGGGATTTCGCCCTCCGCCATTCTCCTCGATGCGTTATCCTGCGATGGCGTTTGGGGGGCTGTCCGCAGAACGACGCTCCAAGCACGACAATCAGTTATGCTGCAGCGAATGTCACCGCCATGAACCGTGAACCATCCTCTGTCCTAATCTTCAAAAGCACGGCCTTCTTTCCGTCCTTGCGAGCCTGCTCCAGACCCGACTTGACCTGCTCGGGCCTCTCGACCGGCTTCCCCCCGACCTCGAGGATCACGCTGCCCTCGGACAGCCCCTTTGCAGCTGCCTGGCCGTTGGGATCGACTCCCACGACAACCACACCGACATCACCGGCACCCGGCACGGCCCTCGCAGGCGCGAGCTTCACGCCGAGGATCGACTTGGCATCGGAGGCCGAAGCGTCGGCCTTGGCCTGCCCCTCGTCGCTCTGGACCGCGAGCGCAACTGTCGTGGTCTGCTCCTTGCCATCACGCAGATAGGTGAATTCAGCCTTGTCGTTCGACTTCATGGCGCCGACCTTCCGGGTCAGCTCCCGAGCGTCCTTGATCGCGACGCCGTTCATTCTGGTGATGACGTCGCCCGATTTCAGCCCCGCCATGGCTGCTGGCGTGCCGGGCTCGGCGGAATCGACGAGCGCACCCGCGGCCGTCGGCAATCCGAGACCGTCCGCAAGGTCCTGCGTCACCGGCTGCACGCGGACGCCGAGATAGGCGCGGTTGACCTTGCCGCCGTGCTCAAGCTGATCGACGACCGAGGTGACGGTAGAGGCGGGGATGGCGAAGGCGAGGCCGACGCTGCCGCCCGACGGCGAGAAGATGGCGGTGTTCACGCCAACAACCTCGCCCTTGAGGTTGAAGGTCGGCCCGCCCGAATTGCCATTGTTGATGGGCGCGTCGATCTGGAGATAGTCGTCATAGGGTCCCGACCCAATGTCGCGACCATGCGCCGAGACGATGCCGGCCGTGACCGTGCCGCCCAGGCCAAAGGGATTGCCGATCGCGACAACCCAGTCGCCTACCATGGGGGCGTCCTTGGCGAGTGCTACAAAGGGATAGTCGCCTTTCTCATTGACCTTGAGGAGAGCGAGGTCGGTCTTCGGATCCGTGCCGACGACTTTCGCCGTGAGTTCGGTTCCATCGACCTTCGTGATCGTCACGGCCTTGGCGTTCTGTACGACGTGGTTGTTGGTCACGAGATAACCATCAGCGGAGATAAAAAAGCCCGAGCCCTGCGCCATGGCCGGCGCTTGCTGAGGGCGCGGGCGCGACGGCGACTGGTCCTGCTGCTGGCCGAAGCGCTTGAAGAACTCCTGGATCTGCGGCGGCAGGTTGTCGAACTGTTCCGACAGATCAGCTGCCTGGGTGACGCCTGCATCGAGCTTCACCTTCACGGATACGACTGCAGGCTTCACACGCTGCACGACCGTCGAGAAAGACGGCATGGCCTGAGCGTTTAGATCTCCCGTGACGACTTGGGCGGCGTAACCGTCCGGTCTCGGCCGCCTTGCGCGGTGGGCGGCATTTCCTGAACGGTGTGACCTTAAGTCTAGCTTTAAGGTCATGGCGATGGTTCGGGCGG
>NCCO01000088.1 GCA_002279705.1 Allobosea sp. 12-68-7 | reverse complement strand
ACAGCGACAGATAGGCGAAGAAGCGCGGCCGGTGCGGATCCTCGTGCATGTAGCCGATCGAGTAGACATGCACGAGCGAGGAGACGGTGTTGACCACGACCAGCATCACCACGGTCAGCGTGTCCACACGGAAGGCCCAGTCCACCTGCAGCCCACCCGAGGACATCCAGGTCGCGACCTGGATGCGGGTCGTGCCGGCGCCGAAACCGACATTGAAGAAGGCGACCCAGGACAGGACGGCCGAGACGACCAGCAGCGAGGTGGTGACGATCTCCGAGCCGCGCGCGCCGATCAGACGCCCGAAGAGGCCTGCGATCAGGAAGCCGACAAGTGGGAGGAAGACGATCAGTTTGTATAACATGGGGCAGCTTCCGGACGCGTGCGCGCCTCAGCCTTTCATCATGTTGATGTCTTCCACCGCGATCGTGCCGCGGTTGCGGAAGTAGACGACGAGAATGGCGAGCCCGATGGCGGCTTCCGCCGCGGCGACCGTCAGCACCAGCAGCGCGAAGATCTGCCCGACGATGTCGTTCAGGAAGCTCGAGAAGGCGACGAAGTTCAGGTTCACCGCGAGCAGGATGAGCTCGACCGACATCAGGATGACGATGACGTTCTTGCGGTTCAGGAAGATGCCGAGCACGCCCAGCGTGAACAGGATCGCCCCGACGGCGAGGTAGTGGCCAAGCCCGATCATCAGACCGTCTCCTCCGGCAGCGCGGCGCCCGGCTGCACCTTCTTGACCTCCATGGCGGTCGCCTTGGTGCGCGCGTTCTGCTGCGCGATGTCCTGGCGCTTGATGCCGGGGCGGTCGCGCAGGGTCAGCACGATCGCCCCGATCATGGCGACGAGCAGGACGAGACCGGCGGCCTGGAAGTAGTAGACATACTGGGTATAGAGCACCCGCCCGATCGCCTCGGTGTTGGTGATGCCGGCGGGAATGGCGGCGACGGGCGCGCGGACGATCTGCGGGTCGATGACCCAGGCGCCGACGACGAGCAGCAGCTCGACCGCGAAGATCAGGCCGATCAGTGCGCCGATCGGCAGGTAGTTCAGGAAGCCCTGGCGGAACTCGGCGAAATCGACGTCGAGCATCATCACCACGAAGAGGAAGAGCACCGCGACCGCGCCGACATAGACGACGATCAGCAGCATCGCGAGGAATTCGGCTCCCAGCAACAGGAACAACCCGGCCGCGTTGACGAAGGCCAGGATCAGGAAGAGCACCGAGTGAACGGGGTTGCGCGAGGTCACCACCATGAACGCCGAAGCGACGGTGATGCCTGCGAACAGATAGAAGAAAGCCGCTGCGGCATTCATCTCGGTCAGCCTTTCCGCCCCGGCGGGCGGCTCTCGTGTTCACCTGCGCCCGACTCTCGCCGGCCGCCGTTTGGAGCGTCTATAGTCAGGCCCGCCCGCGGTCACAACCGCATGACGGATCTGCCTACCGATCGTTTCAAGCTCTCCGTCATCCCGGGCAAGCGAAGCGCAGACCCGGGATCCATCGTCGAGCGATGTGGCCTCCGATGGATCCCGGATCAGCACCGCTTGCGCGGCTTGTCCGGGATGACGGCGGAGGATGTTAGTCCTGTCACCGATACGGTGCGTCCATCGCGATGTTGCGCGCGATCTCGCGCTCCCAGCGGGCGCCGTTTTCCAGCAGCCGGTCCTTGTCGTAGAACAGCTCCTCGCGGGTTTCGGTGGCGAATTCGAAGTTTGGCCCCTCGACGATCGCATCGACCGGGCAGGCCTCCTGGCAGAAGCCGCAATAGATGCACTTGGTCATGTCGATGTCGTAGCGCGTCGTGCGGCGCGTGCCGTCATTGCGGCGCGGGCCGGCCTCGATGGTGATGGCCTGGGCCGGGCAGATCGCCTCGCAGAGCTTGCAGGCGATGCAACGCTCCTCGCCATTGGGATAGCGGCGCAGGGCATGCTCGCCGCGGAAGCGCGGGCTCTGCGGATTCTTCTCGAAGGGATAGTTGATGGTCGCCTTCGGCTTGAAGAAATAGCGCATCGACAGCGCGAACGCGCCGACAAACTCCTTCAGCAACAGGCCCTTGGCGGCTTGTGCGAGCGACATCGCCTTCGTCCTTCCCACTCAGCCGAACACGGTCCGGCCGATCACGTAACCCATCACCGGCGTGCCGCCGATCATCAGAACGGCCAGCGCCACCTTGAGCCAGCGAATGCGACGCTCGTAGTCGTCGCGCTCCGCCTGCGTCGTCGATCGATCGGTCCGGCGCAGCGCCGCGATGACGACGCCCGACACGATCCTGTACTCCACGATCCCCAGCACCAAACCGATCAGCGCGCCGATCAGCCCGGCCGAGACCGCCATCAGCGCACAGGCCCCCAGCCCGTGAGCTGCAGCACGAAGGCGACGACCACGACCGAGGCCAGCGACAGCGGCAGGAAGACCTTCCAGCCCAGCCGCATCAACTGATCGTAGCGGTAGCGCGGCACGAAAGCCTTCACCATCGCGAACATGAAGAAGACGCCGCAGACCTTGATCATGAACCAGACGACGCCCGGCACCCAGGTGAAGGGCGCGACCGGGAACGGCGGCAGCCAGCCGCCGAGGAACAGGATCACCATCATGGCGCACATGGTCATGATCGCCACGTATTCGCCGAGCATGAACAGCAGATAGGGCGTCGAGGAGTATTCGACCATGTAGCCGGCGACGAGCTCCGATTCCGCCTCGGGAAGATCGAAGGGCGGCCGGTTCGTCTCGGCCAGCGCCGAGATGAAGAAGATCACGAACATCGGGAACAGCGGCAAGAAGAACCAGCGCAGCATGCCCCAGCTCGTGTTCTGCGCCTCGACGATGGCCGAGAGGTTGAGCGAGCCCACGCAGAGCAGGACGGTGATGATGACGAAGCCGATCGAGACCTCGTAGGAGACCATCTGCGCGGCCGAGCGCAGCGCGCCCATGAAGGGGTACTTCGAGTTCGAGGCCCAGCCGGCCATGATGATGCCGTAGATGCCGAGCGAGGAAATCGCCAGGACATAGAGGATGCCGACATTGATGTCGGCGATCGCCCAGCCTTCGGCGACCGGGATCACCGCCCAGGCCGACAGGGCCAGCAGGCAGGTGACCAGCGGCGCCAGCAGGAAGACGCCTTTGTTGGCGCCCGACGGGATGATCGGCTCCTTGAAGGCGAATTTCAGCAGGTCGGCGAAGCTCTGGAACAGGCCGAAGGGCCCGACCACGTTGGGGCCGCGCCGCAACTGCACCGCCGCCCAGATCTTGCGATCGGCCAGCAGGATATAGGCGATGAAGACCAGGAGGCAGGCGATGAGCAGGAAGCTCTTGCCCAGCATGATCGCGAGATCGAGAACGAGGTCCCAGTTCATGGCCGCTTACTCCGCCGCCTGCTGCAGCCGGCCCGAGGCCAGCGCCGAACACTCGGCCATCACGGCGGAAGCGCGCGCGATCGGGTTGGTCTGGTAGAAATCGACGACCGGCGAGACGAAGCCGGTCTTCTCGGCCTTGCCGCCGAGATCGGCGAGCGTGCCGAGCCCCGAGGCGTCCGCCGGATCGAGCCGGTCGAGCGCGGCGAAATGCGGGTGGGCCGCATAGAGCGCCTTGCGCAGGCCGGCCAGCGCGTCGAAGGGCAGCGTCTTGGCCAGAGCCGCCGACAGCGCCCGCAGGATCGCCCAGTCCTCGCGGGCGTCGCCCGGCGGGAAGGTGGCGCGGTCGGCCATCTGCACGCGGCCTTCGGTGTTGACGTAGGTGCCGGATTTCTCGGTGTAGGCCGAGCCCGGCAGGATGACGTCGGCGCGGTGCGCGCCCTTGTCGCCATGCGTGCCCTGATAGATCACGAAGGCGCCGGCCGGCACCTCGATCTCGTCGGCGCCGAGCAGGAAGAGGACGTCGAGTGCGCCCGGCGCAACCATGCCGGCGACGTCGAGACCGCCTTCGCCCGGCACGAAGCCGAGATCGAGCCCGCCGACTCGCGAGGCCGCCGTGTGCAGCACGCCAAAACCGTTCCAGCCATCCTTGACCACGCCGAGCGCGCGGGCCGCCTTGGCCGCCATCGCCAGGATGGCCTCACCGTCCGGCCGGGCCAGGGCGCCCTGCCCGATCAGCAGCATCGGCTTCTGCCGATTGGCCGGGGCATGATCGCCGAAACCGGCGAGCGTCTCCGGCCCCGCGCCGAGATGGGCGTAGTCATAGGTCAGGTCGACCTTCTCGCCGACCAGGCCGAGGGTGAAATCGCCGCGCAGCCAGCGCTTGCGGATGCGCGCGTTCAGGATCGGCGCCTCCTTGCGGGGATTGGCGCCGATGATCATCAGCGCATCCGCCTCCTCGATTCCGGCGATGCCGGCATTGAGGATGTAGCTGGCGCGGCCGAACTTCGGATGCAGCTTGGTGCCGTCCTGACGGCAATCGAGGTTGGCCGATCCAAGCGAGGCCATCAGGCCCTGCAGCGCGAACATCTCCTCGACCGCAGCGAGATCGCCGGCGATGGCGCCGATCTTTTCCGGCCTGGCCGCCTTCACCTTCTCCGCGATCAGCGCGAAGGCCTCGGCCCAGGAGGCCGGGCGCAGCGCGCCGTTCTGGCGGATATAGGGCCGGTCGAGACGCTGCGTGCGCAGGCCGTCGACGATGTGGCGGGTCTTGTCGGAGATCCACTCCTCGTTCACCGCCTCATTCAGGCGGGGCAGGATGCGCATGACCTCCTTGCCGCGGGAGTCGACGCGGATGGCCGAGCCGACGGCGTCCATCACGTCGATCGACTGCGTCTTGGTCAGCTCCCAGGGGCGGGCCTTGTTCTGGTAGGGCTTCGAGGTCAGCGCGCCGACCGGGCAGAGATCGACGACGTTGCCCTGCAGCTCCGAGGTCATCGCCTGCTCGAGATAGGTCGTGATCTCCATGTCCTCGCCGCGCCCGATGGCGCCGAGGTCCTGGCCGCCGGCGACTTCGGTGGTGAAACGGACGCAGCGCGTGCACTGGATGCAGCGCGTCATCGAGGTCTTCACCAGCGGGCCGATATACTTGTCCTCGACCGCGCGCTTGTTCTCGGCATAGCGCGAGGTGTCGACGCCATAGGCCATCGCCTGGTCCTGCAGGTCGCACTCGCCGCCCTGGTCGCAGATCGGGCAATCCAGCGGGTGGTTGATCAGGAGGAACTCCATCACCCCCTCGCGCGCCTTCTTGACCATGGGCGACTTGGTCGAGACCACCGGCGGCTCGCCATTGGGGCCCGGCCGCAGATCGCGCACGCCGATGGCGCAGGAGGCCTGGGGCTTGGGCGGGCCGCCCTTCACCTCGACGAGGCACATCCGGCAATTGCCGGCGATCGAGAGCCGCTCATGGAAGCAGAAGCGCGGCACCTCGGCGCCCGCAGCCTCGCAGGCCTGCAGGAGCGTATATTCGGCGGGGACATCGACTTCGATGCCGTCGATGATGAGTTTGGTCATCGCTCAGTTGGCCTCAATAAATTTTAAAGTCATGCGGCGAACCTTCCCGCATTCAGATTCTCAATCTCGCGACGGCGAAACCAATCGCCCACAAGCGCCGAGAGGCGCCAGCACCCCATTCCGCCGACTAGTGCCAGGAATGGAAAAATCACGAACATCGCACCAGGAGCCCAGCGCCCTGCCCCTTCGGGAGCAATTCTTCCACTCAACAACACAGATGCGAACAATGCTGCGGGTATAAGCACCGCAACAGCGATCCAATACTCTCCGTCGAGGCAACGCACCATTCGGTAGATGGCGAGCACAACCGCACAACAACCGGCTAAGGAAAGGGCGCGAAACACGTCCGACATAATGGTCTGAACCGATGTCGGCAAAGTGACTAGAGCACCGCTTGCCAACGTCGCGATGAGGCCAAGCGATACGAAGAACACTCCATAGATTCCCGGGGTTAGTTCCTCGTCATCGAGTGCTTCCTGCATTCGCCATACAGCCGCACCGCATGCTGCAATGGACACAGCACCAATTACGGATGCCATGCGCATCAGTTGCATCTGACCGCGCGCCCCTCCAAACACCCCGAGGAGCCAAGCCGAACTCGCTATCGTGACGATCACCGCGGGCCAGATCGGCATGCCTGAACTCAGAACAATTCGCCACGAGGCTGCGGTCACGATCAGCGCCGCCGCAATGGGAAATGCCCAATAGATCAGGAAAATCGAATAGCCCATGGTCATCGCCATCGACGCAATGCCGCCGCCCACCAGGACAACAACCCAGATGATGTAGCTGGCTGGCGGCATAGCGTTCACTCCGCCGCCATCATGCGCACGGGCTCGCTGTGCGGGTTGGCGGCATAGTCGTCGATGCGCTGCTCGATTTCATGACGGAAATGCGCGATCAGGCCCTGGATCGGCCAGGCGGCGGCGTCGCCGAGCGCGCAGATGGTGTGACCCTCGATCTGCTTGGTGACGTCGAGCAGCATGTCGATCTCGCGCTTCTGGGCGCGGCCCTCGACCATGCGCTCCATGACGCGCCACATCCAGCCGGTGCCCTCGCGGCAGGGCGTGCACTGGCCGCAGCTCTCATGCTTGTAGAAATGGCTGAGGCGGGCGATGGCGCGGATGACGTCGGTGGACTTGTCCATCACGATCACGGCCGCGGTGCCGAGGCCCGATTTCAGCTTCGACAGCGAGTCGAAATCCATCGGCGTGTCGATGATCTGCTCGGCCGGCACCATCCGCACCGAGGAGCCGCCGGGGATGACCGCCTTGAGATTGTCCCAGCCGCCGCGGACGCCGCCGCAATGCCGGTCGATCAGCTCGCGGAAGGTGATGCCCATCACCTCTTCCACGTTGCAGGGCTTGTTCACATGCCCCGAGATGCAGAAAAGCTTGGTGCCGACATTGTTGGGGTTGCCGAGCGAGGAAAACCAGCTCGCGCCCCGGCGCAGGATCGTCGGCGCGACCGCGATCGACTCGACATTGTTGACGGTGGTCGGGCAGCCATAGAGGCCGACATTGGCCGGGAATGGCGGCTTCATCCGCGGCATGCCCTTCTTGCCCTCGAGGCTTTCGAGCAGGGCCGTCTCCTCGCCGCAGATATAGGCGCCGGCGCCGTGATGGACATAGAGATCAAAGGGATAGCCGTGGACGTTGTCCTTGCCGATGAGCCTGGCCTCATAGGCCTCGTCGACGGCGCGCTGCAGCGCCTCGCGCTCGCGGATGTATTCGCCGCGGATGTAGATGTAGGCCGCATGAGCTCCCATCGCGAAGGAGGCGATCAGGCAGCCCTCGACCAGCGTGTGCGGGTCGTTGCGCATGATCTCGCGATCCTTGCAGGTGCCCGGCTCCGACTCGTCGGCGTTGACGACGAGGTAATGCGGGCGCCCGTCGTTCTTCTTGGGCATGAACGACCATTTCAGCCCGGTCGGGAAGCCGGCGCCGCCACGCCCGCGCAGGCCCGACTTCTTCATCTCATCGATGATCCAGTCCTGGCCCTGCTCGAGCAGGAACTTGGTGCCGTCCCAGGCGCCACGCGCCATGGCGCCCTTCAGCGACAGGTCGTGAAGGCCGTAGAGATTGGTGAAAATACGATCGCGATCGGCGAGCATCAGTCTGCCTCAGTTCACGGGCGTGTCGATGATTTCGAGGCGGCGCTCGATACGCGCCAGCCTTGAGTCCATCGCACCATGGGTATCGTAGATATTGCCGATATCTGTCTTGACCGCACCGATCGCTGTATGAATTGACCGCAAATCCCCGCGTACCCCGGAGAGTTGACCATGCTGATCGCGAATGGCCTCTTCAAGGTTACCGAGCCGCGCCTGAACGGCCTTGAGCACCTCGTAGATCAGTTCGTTGGTGACTTCGGCCATCGCCACCTCCTCACTCTCGCAGCTTGCTGGTCTTGTCGGCTTCACCCGCCGATTTGTCGTCGATCTTTCCCTGGGTTGCGGGCGTGTCGTTGGCCGCGCCAGAGGGCTGTGCCGGCGAGGACGGCTGCGGCCGCGCCGGCGATGCCGTATCGGTGGCCGGCTTAGACGCCGTCGCGGGCGTCGCCTCCGCCTTCTTGGCCTCCGCCTCGGCCGCAGCCTTGGCGGCGGCGGCTTCGGCGGCGGCCTTGCGCTGCTCGGTGACGCGCTTCTGCCAGTCACCGGCGCCGATCACCGTGCCGTCATAGAGGGCCGGATCCTTCAGGGTCTCGCCACCGCCGACCGGCTCGGAGCCGGAGCGGCCGATCTGCGAACCCGTCTTGACCGGGCGGCCATGGCGGAGATCCTCCAGCAGCGCCTTGAAGTTCTCGGGCGTCAGATCCTCATAGTAATCGAAATTGATCTGCGCCATCGGGGCGTTGCAGCAGGCACCGAGGCACTCGACCTCGAGCCATGAGAGCTTGCCGTCGGCGCTCACCGTCGATTGCGGGCCGATCACGTCCTGGCAGACCTTCTTCAGCGCTTCGGCGCCGCGCAGCGCGCAGGGCGTGGTGCCGCAGAGCTGGACGAAATGCTCGCCGACCGGCTGCAGGTTGAACATGGTGTAGAAGGTCGCGATCTCCATGACGCGCATCGGCGCCATGCCGAGCTTGCGCGCGACCGCCTCGATCGCGGCGCGCGGCAGCCAGCCGTCATGCTGCTCCTGCGCCTTCCACAACAGCGGGATCACGGCCGAGGCCTGGCGGCCTTGCGGATATTTGGCGATCTGCTGGTCGACCCAGTTCTCGTTCGCCGCGTCGAAGACGAAGGAGGCGGGCTGGACGGCATCAGGGGCGAGACGACGGACGGACATCAGCGGTCAACTTCACCAAAGACGATATCGAGGGAGCCGAGGATCGCGGAGACGTCCGCGAGCATGTGCTTACGGCACATGAAGTCCATGGCCTGGAGATGGGCGAAGCCCGGCGCCTTGATCTTGACCCGGTAGGGCTTGTTGGTGCCGTCGGCGACGAGATAGACGCCGAATTCGCCCTTGGGCGCCTCGACGGCAGCATAGACCTCGCCCGCGGGCACCTTGAAGCCCTCGGTGTAGAGCTTGAAATGGTGGATCAGCGCTTCCATCGAGCGCTTCATCTCGCCGCGCTTGGGCGGCACCATCTTGCCGTCGAGCGCTGAGATCGGGCCTCCGCCGTCAGCCGAGAGCAGCTTCTCGCAGCACTGCCTCATGATGCGCACCGATTGGCGCATCTCTTCCATGCGGATGCAGTAGCGGTCGTAGCAGTCGCCGTTCTTGCCGATGGGGATGTCGAAATCCATCTCGCCATAGCACTCATAGGGCTGCGACTTGCGCAGGTCCCAGGCGGCGCCGGAGCCGCGGACCATCACGCCCGAGAAGCCCCATTTCCAGCAGGTCTCGAGATCGACCACGCCGATGTCGACATTGCGCTGCTTGAAGATGCGGTTGTCGGTGAGCAGGCCCTCGAGGTCGTCGCAGACCTGCAGGAACGGGTCGCACCACTCGGCGATGTCGTGGATCAGCGAGGGCGGCAGGTCCTGATGAACGCCGCCGGGCCGGAAATAGGCGGCGTGCATGCGCGCGCCGCAGGCACGCTCATAGAACACCATCAGCTTCTCGCGTTCCTCGAAGCCCCAGAGCGGCGGCGTCAGCGCGCCGACGTCCATCGCCTGCGTGGTGACATTGAGGATATGCGAGAGGATGCGGCCGATCTCGGAGTAGAGCACGCGGATGATCTGGGCGCGACGCGGCACCGACACGCCCATCAGCTTCTCGACCGCCAGGCAGTAGGCATGCTCCTGGTTCATCGGCGCGACGTAATCGAGCCGGTCGAAATAGGGCAGCGCCTGGAGATAGGTCTTGGCCTCGATCAGCTTCTCGGTGCCGCGATGCAGCAGGCCGATATGCGGGTCGACGCGCTCGACGATCTCGCCGTCGAGTTCCAGCACCAGGCGCAGAACGCCATGGGCGGCCGGGTGCTGCGGGCCGAAATTGATCGAGAAGTTGCGGATGTTATGCTCTGACATCGCCGGCTCCGATCAGGCCGTCTTCGCTTTTTCGTCGCCCGGGAGGACATAGTCCGTCCCTTCCCAGGGCGAGAGAAAGTCGAAATTCCTGAATTCCTGGTTGAGCTTCACCGGCTCGTAGACGACGCGCTTCTGCTCGTCGTCATAGCGGACCTCGACATAGCCGGTCAGCGGGAAGTCCTTGCGCAGCGGATAGCCCTCGAAGCCGTAGTCGGTGAGGATGCGGCGCAGGTCGGGATGGCCCGAGAACAGGATGCCGTAGAAATCGTAGGCCTCGCGCTCGTACCAGTTCGCCGCCGGGAAGACCTCGATGATCGAGGGCACGGGGGTCGCCTCGTCGGTCTGGACCTTCACCCGGATGCGGCGGTTCGAATAGGGCGCCAGCAGGTGGTAGACGACGTCGAAGCGCCTCTCGCGGCCGGGATAGTCGGCGCCGGCGATGTCGGTGAAATTGACGAAGCGAAAGCGGCGGTCGCCCGAGAGCGTCTTCATCACCTCGAGGATCGAGGCCGCCTCGGCATGAACCGTCAGTTCGTCGAAGGCGACGACGGCCTCGGTGACGGCACCCGGCAGCGCCGCCTTGATCTCTTCGCCGAGTTGTACGAGCGCTTCGCTCACTTGTGCTGCTCCAGTTCGCGAACTTTGGCTTCGAGCGCTTCAAACTCGCCGGTGACGAGTTTGCTCATCAACGTGTCCGCCGTCAGAGCGTGCCGGAACGACTCGATATGCCCCTCGATCTTCGTCAACCGTCGGTCGACGAGATCGAAGCGGGTCGAGTGCTGGTCGAGGCGCGCCAGAATATCGGCCCGCATGTCGCGCAGCATCGGCATGATCATATCGACGGGTTCAGCCATGGCTCACCTCTCGATCGTGCCCGTCCGCCGGATCTTCTTCTGCAGCAGCAGCACGCCGTAGAGCAGCGCCTCCGCCGTCGGCGGACAGCCCGGCACATAGATGTCGATCGGCACGATGCGGTCGCAGCCGCGCACCACCGAATAGCTGTAGTGGTAATAGCCGCCGCCATTGGCGCAGGAGCCCATCGAGATGACGTAGCGCGGCTCCGGCATCTGGTCGTAGACCTTGCGCAGCGCCGGGGCCATCTTGTTGGTCAGCGTGCCCGCCACGATCATCACGTCGGACTGACGCGGTGAGGCGCGCGGCGCGAAGCCGAAACGCTCGACATCGTAGCGCGGCATCGAGAGCTGCATCATCTCGACGGCGCAGCAGGCGAGGCCGAAGGTCATCCACATCAGCGAGCCGGTGCGCGACCAGTTGATCAGGTCATCGGTGGCGGTGACGAGGAAACCCTTGTCGGCGAGTTCGCTGTTGATCGCGGTGAAGAACGGGTCGCGCTGGCCGACGGGCAGGCCGTCGGGCCCGAGCAGGCCCTTCGGCGCGGGGGCGACGAGCGGGTCACCGCGGTCGATCGCTGTTGTAGCCATTGTCGTTTCCTCGTGAACCGCAACCGTCAGATAAGCCTCGCGCTTTGCGACTGCGAGACGACAGTTAGTCCCACTCCAGCGCACCCTTGCGCCATTCATAGACGAAGCCGACCGTCAGCACGCCGAGGAACACCATCATCGACCAGAACCCATACCAGCCGAGGTCACCGAAGGCGACCGCCCAGGGGAACAGGAAGGCGACCTCGAGGTCGAAAATGATGAACAGGATCGCCACGAGGTAAAAGCGCACATCGAACTTCATGCGCGCGTCGTCGAAGGCGTTGAAGCCGCATTCATAGGCCGAGAGCTTTTCCGGATCCGGCTTGGAATAGGCGATCGCGAAGGGCGCGATCAGCAGCGCCAGCCCGATGAACGCCGAAACGCCGATGAAGATCACCAGCGGCAGATAGTCGTTCAGCAGGGACGGCACTGGAAGGGCTTGCATGGGCGTTCCCGCTCAACCGGATGGCGGCGACGTGCCGCCGGTGTCGATTAGACCCTCGATTAGAATGAAGCAAGACTTCGCCGCGCCGCAGCATCGCGCGACAGGTTTGATTCTGGTGCAAGCATAGCCGTGTCTGCGCTCGCCGTCCGCTGGCCTGCCTGGGCCTGCCGGAATTTTGCCGCATAGTGCGGACTTGTCGCTAGCCGAGGCCGGCGCGACCCGACACACTCGCGCCGAATCGATTCAACATTGCGGCCCGTCCGCCCAACCGGGATAGCTCATGATGCGCGCGCACCGTCGGCTCCTGCTCGCTTCGCCGATCCTGCTGCTGGCGGCTCTCGGACCGGCTGCCGGCGTCCGTGCCGAAGCGCTCGACCTCGCCCGCGCCAGCTGCGCGGATTTCACTGCGATGAGCGAGGCCGACCGGAGCCAGTTCTCGCTCTGGCTCGCCGGCTATTTCGCCGGCAGCGCCATGCGCCCACTGCTCGATCTCGAAAAGATCACCGCCGCGCCCGCCGCGCTGGTCGAACTCTGCGCCAAGTCGCCACAGGTGGCGCTGGTCGGCGCCGAGACGCGTGCCGTGTTCATCCCGGCGCCGGCTCCCTGACCGGCATGCATCGCGCCCGCCTCGTCGCGTCGTCGCTGGCGTTCGCCTGTGTCATGGACATCGCGGCCCTCGCTCAGGAGGGCACGACGATGCGCGCGCCGCTGCCGCCGCAACGGCCCTTCGATCTCGAACTCCCCGGCACCCCTGCCCTGCCGCCGATCATCGTTCCCGCGCCCACGCAGGCGCAGGATGCGCCCCCGCCCGACGCCAACTCGCCGATGACGAGCGAACCCGACGAGGGCGAAGGTCCGGAATGGCCGCAGCTGACACCCGGCCAGAAGGCGGGCGCGGAGCCGGCCTACGACCCCGACGAGAAGCCGGACCGGCCGGGCATCTCGACCGATCCGGGGACATCGATCGCCTGCCTGCCCCCACGGCTGAAGCAGATCCTGACCAAGATTGCGGACAAATACGGGGCGGTGAAGGTGACCTCGACCTGGCGCCCGCCCTGGCGGGCGCGGCGCGGCTCCTATCACAAGCGCTGCGAGGCGATGGATTTCCGCGTGCCCGGCGTGCGGCCGCGCCCGATCGCCTCGTCAAGAAGACGGTGCGTCCGGCGCAGCATCTCGCCGAGACCCGCCGCCGCGTCCGGTCCGGGCAGGACCGCGCCCTCGCGCGCCGCACGCTCCATCTCGGCCGCGACCGATGCGACGCGCCGCGCGCCGAGATTGGCGCTCATCGACTTCAAGGCATGCGCATATTGCGCGATGCGGTCACCATCGCCGGCGCGCGCCGCATCGTCGAGGCGATCGATCTCTTCGAGCGAACGGGTGCGATAGAGGTCAGCGATGCGCTGAACCGTCTGCAGCGATCCGTTCGTCATCGCCATCAGGTCGCTCAGGACCGCCTCGTCGAGTTCGGCCTCGTCCTGCAGGCCCGCGTCAACGCCGGCCCTGGTCGGGCCAGTCGTTTCCGCACGGACGCCCGGCGCCAGGGCCGCGATGACGCTGCCGAGCCGCGCGAGCGTGAAGGGCTTGTGGACGACATCGTCCATGTCGGCCTCGCGCCATGCATCGGCCGCCGTGCCGACGACATGGGCGGTGAGCGCGACGATCGGAACGCGCGTCCGGCCCGTCTCGGCTTCGCGGGCGCGGATGGCGCGCGTGGCCTCGAAACCGTCGAGACCCGGCATGCTGCCATCCATCAGGATCAGGTCGAAGCTTTCGCGCTCGGCGGCGGCGACGGCCTGCAGGCCGTCCTCGACGAAGCGCGCCGCGATGCCGAAGCGCCGCAGCGCCGCGTCGGCGACCTCGCGATTGACCTCGCTGTCATCGGCCACCAGCACGCGCAGCCCCGGAAACTGCAGGCTCTCCGGCGAGGCCGTGCCGGCCGGCTGGGCCCGCCGCAGCGGCTGTCCGTCCCGCAGCGCGGCGAGCAGGGCCGACAGGTCGCGCCGCTGCACCGGCCAGGTCAGCACCTCGGCGGCTCCGGCCCGGATCAGGGCGTCGGCGTCCTCGGACGGTCCGGCCACGACCACCACGGTCCCCGAACGGCAGCGACAGGCCGGCAGCCTGTCCGGCGAGACGAGCACCAGATCAAAGCGCGCACTCTCCTGCGCGAGCACGGCGGCGTCGCTGCAGACGGCATAGCCGGCCCGCCCGAGTTCCTGCGCCAGCATCGCGCCGGTCTGCCCTCTGGAGAGAAGGATTCCGGCTGTCCGGCCGGTCGGCACGGGGGCCGCGGCCGGCGCCGGCTCGGTCACGATCGGGAGCGCGAAGGAAAAGCAGCTGCCGCTCCCGACCGTGCTTTCCACCCGCAGCGTCCCGCCCATGGCGTCGACGAGCTGGCGGGCAATGGCGAGGCCAAGCCCGGTGCCGCCATGCGTGCGCGTGGTCGACTGATCGGCCTGCGAGAAGGATTCGAAGATCGTCCCGAGCTTGTCGGCGGGAATGCCGATGCCGGTATCGGAGACCGCAAAGCGCAGCCAACCCTCGCCCTCGCGGGTCAGGGCGACCGTGACGCCGCCGGCCTCGGTGAACTTCAGCGCGTTGTTGACGAGGTTGGCGAGAACCTGCCCGAGCCGGACCGGATCGGCCTGCACGGTCAGCCCCGGCGGCGTCGCGATCGACCCGCAGAGATCGAGCGCCTTCGAGCGAGCCCGATCGCCGAAGAGCTGGAGGACGGAATCGACGGCTTCCTCGGGATCGATCTCCAACGCCTCGACCTCGAGCTTGCCGGCCTCGATCTTCGAGATGTCGAGAATGTCGTTTATGATCGCCAGCAGGCTCGTGCCCGAGCGCGCGATCACCTCCGCCTGGCGCCGGGCGCGATCCGGCAATTCGGCGGCGGCGAGCAACTCCGCCATGACGAGGATGCCGTTCATCGGCGTGCGGATCTCGTGGCTCATCGTCGCCAGAAAATCGGACTTGGCCTGGTTCGCCTGATCGGCGGAATGCGCGGCGCGCTGGTAGTCGGCGGTGCGGTCGGCGACCTCGCGCTCCAGCTTGCCGCGATGGTCGGCCAACCGGCGATCGCGCTCGCGGATGTCGCCGATCATGCCGTTGAAGCTGTCGACGAGGATGCCGATCTCGTCGCGGGAGGTCGCGGCGAGGGTGACGGAATAGTCGTGCTCGCGACGCACGCGCATCATCGTCTGGGTCAGTGCGCCGAGCGGGCCGGTGATGCGGCCCTGCAGGCGAAGCGCCAGCGCGACCGCCAGCAGCGTCGCGACGGCTCCGGTCAGCAGGGTGCTCGTCACCGCATGCCCGATCAGTGCCGGCAGGTCGCGCGTGTCGGCGATGATGCGCAGGCTGCCGACGGGCAGTCCGCCATGGATGACGGGGACGGCCGCCTCCATGGTCCGGCTGCGCAGGATCGCGGGCAGCGACCAGCGCGTGTCGGCCCCCGCGACGACGAGATCGCCGGCGAGTTGCTCGGCCGCCCCGATCTCGGCCAGCGGCCGGCCGTCAGCCGTCTCGATGCCGGCAAAGACGATGCCCTTCAGGCGGGCGATGGCGTTGATCGCCTGCGACGTCGAGATGGAATCCTGGTCCGCCACGGGAATGGCGGCCGCGGCAGCGATCGCATGGGCCGTGTTCAGGAGCGCATCGCGCCGCGACTGGCCGTAGCTTTCGGTTTCGCGCCAGACGGTCACGCCGACCAGGAAGGCGCTGGCCAACAGCGTCGCGCTCACGACGAGCAGGATCAGCCGGCTGCGAATGGAGAGGTGGGGACGAAATGTCATGGCCGAGCATAGCCAGACCATGCTTTCGCAATTCCAAACAACGCCCCCGAAATTTAAAACGAGTCGGAACCGTTTGTTTGGAACTCCTTGCTACGGTCCTCGCCTCAGGCACCAGAACAGTGCCCTCGGAGCGATGCGATGACGATGGCCGAAGCAGCCGCGATCCCGTTCAGTTACGTCCTGTGCGACCAGATCTCGATCCTGGCCGTGGACGACGATCCGATTCAGCGTGAATTCTGCACGGTCTACCTCGCCTCCCCCCATGCCGAGATCTCGACGGCCGCCTGCGCGGAAGAAGGGCTGGCGCTGCTGGAGCGGCAGCGCTTCGACGTCGCGCTGGTCGATGTCGACATGCCCGGGATCAATGGCATCGAGATGGTCCGCCGCATCCGGGCCGACAGCCGGCTCGACGATCTCCCGGTGATGGTGATCACCGGCCGCGAAGACATTCTCTCGATCGACCAGGCCTATGCGTCCGGCGCGACCTCCTTCATGTGCAAGCCGGTCAACTGGCGGCTGCTCGGCCACCAGATCCGATTCATGGTGCGGGCGCATCGTGCCCTGATGGGAGCCTGACATGGACAGGAACCTGACAGCGGCGATCGGGCGCCTGCGCCGCGACGAGCGCGGCGGCGCGCTGGTGGTGCTCGGCGTCGCCCTGCCGGCCCTCCTGATGAGCGCCGGCGTGGTCATCGATTACGGCATGCTCTCCGAGCAGCGAACAGCATTCCAGGCTGTCGCCGATGCTTCGGCGCTGGCGGCGGCGCGCGAGTTCCGGCTGGCCAATGCGACGCCGACCGGCGTGCAGTCGGCGGCGGAAAAATTCGCGAATACGCAGCTGAAGGCGCTCGACAAGCCGGGCACGATCGCGGCGACCGTCGACCTCCGGAAGATGACCGTGACCGTCGAGGTGACCAATGTCGCGCGCACGAACATCATACACATGTTCGGCTCCGACAACGTCACCGTCAGCGCCCGCGCAACGGCGCGCGTGCTCGGCACAACAGCGATCTGCGTCATCGGGCTGGAGACCAAGAAAAAAGAAACGATCCATCTCGAGATGAACGCCAAGCTCGAAGCGCCGGAATGTGCGGTCTACTCGAACTCCTCCCAGCCGCATGGCCTCGCGGCCAAGCAGAACTCCCAGGTTCGCGCGCGCTTCATCTGTTCGGCCGGGGGCATGCTCAAGGACAGGTTCGACAGCTTCCAGCCCAATCCGACGCTGGACTGCCCCATCCTCGCCGATCCGCTCGCCTCGCGGCCGCCCCCGCCGATCGGCGGCTGCAGCGCCACAGCCCTGAAGATCACCAAAAGCACGATGCTGAGCCCCGGCACCTATTGCGGCGGCGTGACCATTAGAAACAATGCTGTCGTAACGCTCAATCCCGGCATCTATGTCTTCAAGGATGGCCCGATCGACGTCGGCAACGGAGGGACTCTCAAGGGCGCCAATGTCGGGCTTTATCTGAACGGCAAGGGGTCGGTGCTGCAGTTCGGCGCCGGTACCAAGATCGATCTGACAGCGCCCCAGACCGGCGTGCTGGCGGGAATCCTGTTCTACGAGGATCGCAACTCCCCAGCGAACCAGGTCCACCGGATCTTCAGCAACGATGCC
>NCCO01000259.1 GCA_002279705.1 Allobosea sp. 12-68-7 | reverse complement strand
GGAACGAAGGCCTGGGAGGGCGGCATGCGGCGCGGCAGGCCGTGCAGCGCGCGCGCCATCACCAGCGGATCGCGCTCGCCCTCGCCGTTCTCCTGGGGATCGTGCAGGACGTCGACCAGCTTGAGATGGTCGGCCCGCTCCGCCCGGATCGCCTGCTCGAGACGCGGCTTGACCCGCGGGACGATGAGCGCCGGCTTGTCGAAGGAGAGCACCTCGCAGAAGGTGTTGTAGCCGCCCATCGCGACCACGCAATGGGCCCGGTTCATCAGCAGTTCGAGGCGCGGCTCGAAGCCGAGGCTTTCCAGCTTGGGAATGCGCGCGATCCGCTCGGCGAAGTCCTTGCGGCGCTCGCGCGACATGAAGGGGCCGAAGACGATCAACGCGGGGAGTTCGATCGTCGGATCGGCCTCGTAGGCGGAGATCACCCAGTCGATCACGCCGGCGCCGTCGCCGCCGCCGCCCGGCGTCACCAGGATGAAGGGGCCCTTGGTGATCCGCGGGTAGCGGGTGGGCGGCATCGGACTCGGGACGGCGCGCTTGAGATAGCCGGTGTAGCGGATCTTGTGGGCGAAGAGATGCTGGTTCGGCAGGCCGGCTAGCGGCTGGTAGATGCTCTCCAGCCCGTAGACGAAGATGTCGTCATAGATCTGGCCGAGCGCATCGAGCGCCCCGCTCTGGCGCCACTCCTCATGGAGCTTGGCCGGCTCGTCGAGCACGTCGCGCAGGCCGAGCACGATGCGGGCCCCGCGGCGGCGCAGGATGTCGAGCGCCGGCACGAGTTCGCCCCGCAGGCCGATCGGCTCCTTGTCGACGATGACGACGTCGGGGTCGAAGGAGAGGACCACCTGCTTGATGATGTCGGTGCGCAGGCGGATGGTGTCGTGAAGGTCGAGATTGAGGTGATGCGGGCCGTAGCGGCCGTCGCTCTGCTTCTCGACGCCGGGGATGCGGACATAGTCGACGCCGTCGCCGAACTGGAAGCTCGAGATCACCGACGAGCCCGAGACGATGATCACTGACTTCTCGACGCCGGGGATGCGGACATAGTCGACGCCGTCGCCGAACTGGAAGCTCGAGATCACCGACGAGCCCGAGACGATGATCACTGATATATGAGGATAGGTCGCCACCAGCGAGTTGGCGATTGCGCGGCAGCGGCGGATATGGCCGAGACCGAAGGTGTCGTGGCTGTAGATCAGCACGCGCGGCGCCTGCGGACTGCGTGGTGTCCGCTCGGCGCCGGCAAGGTCGACGACGTTGAAAGGCATATCCGCGTCGCCCCCCGCAGATAGGTCAGACGACCTCGTGCCGAGGACGAACGCACCTGAGATTACGAAACCGGGTTATAGCGCGTGCCTCGCGTGGCTCCAAGCCCGCCCGTGCCGACGCCGCATGCGGCGTGGTCAGGGACAGGCGTAGCCCGTGCCGTCAGGCAGGCAGCGGTTGCCGTTCGGCAGCACCAGGGCGCCCCGGGCATCGCGCCTGACGCGCTCGCCATTGGGCAGCACAAAGCCGCCGGCGGCGTCCATGACCGTACGCGAGCCGTCTGGCAGGACGACCTCGGCGCCGATGATGGCGATGCGCTTGGTCGGCGTCGCCCGGGGCATCTCGCCGACGGGAGGGCGCGGCGGGCTGCTGCAGGCCGCAAGACTGGTGGCGAGGGCGAGGACGGCGATCGGCTTTTTCATGGTCGACCAACGCTCCGAGATCGATTCGGTTCCCTGACCCTAACCGCGGGGCGGACGCAAGGGAATGTCACAGCCTCAACAGCCGGCGCGGGTCGCCGTGCGCGACGGCGGGATGGGCGAAGACGCGCGCCAGGAAGCCCTCGAGGAAGGCCCATGCGGCCTCGTCATGATCGCGGTGGTGCAGCAGCAGGCCGAGTGCAGCCCCGTCGCTGGCCTCGGCGCGCGTCGCGGCGAGCAGGCGGCAGGCTTCGTCGACCAGGTCCGCCGCCGGGCGTCCGATGCGCGCGCGCCAGTCCATGATGTCGAGCGCCGTGTTGACGAGGGCCGGGCCGCCATCGGCCCCCAGGCGATAGCCGCGAAAGCAGGAGAGGCCGCGAAAGCCGAGGTCCGGCAGCAGGGCGGCATGGGCGGGGTCGATCCGGTTCCAGGGGGGCACGAAGACCGGCAGCAGCGCGGGGCCGAGCCGATCGCCGAGACGTGCCCTCGCCTCGCGAAGCTCGCGGCGAATCTCGGTAGCGGGACGCTCGGCTCCGAACTCGGCCTTCTTGGCGCCGGCCGGCGCGTGGTTGCGGTGCCAGCAGCCATGCTGGCAGGGCAGCAGGGACGGCATCTGCCGCAGCGCTGCCGCCAGCGACGGCTCCGCCAGCATCGGGATGACCGCCAGCAGGACGGGCAGCCCATGGTGCTGGGACAGGGCCGACAGGCGGTCGAGGGCCGGGCTGGCCGCGATCGCGTCGTCGTCCCGCAGCCAGAGCGAGACCCGTCGGCCGGCGGC
The DNA here is from genome assembly GCA_002279705.1 of Allobosea sp. 12-68-7. Classification (GTDB taxonomy): domain Bacteria; phylum Pseudomonadota; class Alphaproteobacteria; order Rhizobiales; family Beijerinckiaceae; genus Allobosea. Next base: position 1,344 of record NCCO01000259.1, on the reverse strand, counting down.
GCTCCAGCGGTCCAACTCCGTCTCGAGCGGCAGCCAGAGTGAGTCCGTCGCGGCAAGGGTCATGGCGCGATGTCCCGGCCGCCCGCTGACCGGCGGGCGGCATGGTTGGCGAGCGCCGTCGCCAGCGCCGTCTCCAGAATGGCGGCTGCGGCCTCCGGTGTGCGTTCGCTCAGCGCGAAACGACGCGCGGCCGCGCCCATGGTCGCGCGACGGTCGGGATCGTCGATCAGGCTTTGCAGCGCTGCGGCGAGGGCCGCCTCGTCGCCCTCCGCGACGAGCAGGGCGGTCTGGCCGTCTCGGACCGTCGCCGAGACGCCGCCGCTGTCGAAGGCGACGATCGGCAGGCCGACCGCCTGCGCCTCGAGATAGACCAGCCCATAGGCCTCGCGCAGGCCGGGCCAGATGAAGAGATCGTGGCCGGCGAGTTCGGCGATGACGCGATCATGCGCGACAGCGCCGTGCCAGGCGATGCGCCCCTCGGGCAGGCCCGAGAAGGCCTGTTCGATCTCGGGGCGCCTGCGGCCAGCACCCATGATCGTCAGGCTCCAGGGGCGGTTCCCGAGATGATGCAGGGCGCGGGCGAGCAGGCGGTAGCTGTTCTCCTTGGTGCCTTCGCGCATCATCGCGACCGTCACCAGCCGGGGCACGTCCGTGCAGCCCGCCCGGCGCGGCGGCTCGCGGTCGAAGGCGACGAAGGGCGGCAGCTCGACCAGCGCGGTGTGGGGCGAGCGCCAGGGCTCGAGCCCCTGCCGGTCGCGATCGGTGAAATAGAGATGCAAAGCGGCGGCCGCGAGCCCGTCGCGGACGATCGCCGTGTGCCGGGCCCAGTCTCCGCTGGCGCGGCGCTCCGCATCGCTGGCCTCCGCCACGATATAGGGAATGCCGAGGCAGGCGCTGATCCGCGGGCCGAGCAGATCGGGCGCCTTGTAGTAGTTGTGATAGGTGAACCAGAGGTCCGGAGCGGCGCCGTCGCTGCGCCATTGCGAGAGCAGTTCGTCCGCTCGCCGCGCGGCGGCGCCCTCATGGGCGGCGAGCCGCTCGGGCTCGGGCGTCGGCATGAAGTCCCGCGCGCCGATGCCCGGCGTCACGCTGTGGCCGAGACCCTCCAGCACCGCGACGAGCTGCCGCGCCATGCGGCGGTCGCCCGAAATGCGGCCGTCGTCATAGGCGTTGAGCGGGGTGTGAAAGGCGATGCGCACCGGGTCTTCGCGTCGGACGGGCTGGCAGAGGGGTCAGCGATAGGGGTCGGCCGCGTCGCGCAGGCCGTCGCCGAGGAAGTTGAAGGCGAGGATGATCAGGATCACCGGCACGACCGGATAGAGCAGCCAGGGATAGAGCGCCACG